>NZ_JACVUQ010000010.1:0-73411 GCF_016516525.1 Lactococcus sp. S64
TTATTACAACACGAGCAATCCTTATGCGACGACTTATTATGCCAATGGTTATGAATATGTGCCGAATTACATTGCGCCTGTGGTTTATTATGCGTCGACTTATGGCTATTACGGTGGAGGAACTTCTTATTCTCGTGGTTATGGTTATTCATCAGGAGGAGGATATAGTAATTCTAGTGGAGCTTACTATCCAAATTACGTGCCACAATCTGCTTATTATACGAAAGAAGCTCAACTTGTAGCAGAAGATAGGGAATATGATGGAGCTAGTACATACTCACTACCAAAAACTGGGAATGAGAGTGCAGCTTGGGCACCAGCACTAGGTTTTGGACTATTTACAGCCGAAGATGCGGGAGAAAGTATAGAAGTGCCACCAGTAGCGATTGGACTTGGAGTCGTTGCTCTGGTATCTTTGGTAGTTGCAGGAGGAATTTGGTTATTTAGTAGACAGGGACCAATTAATAAACCAAACAGAAAAAAACAAAATAGAGAGGTTAACAATAAAAATCGTCAGAATGGTAAGTTTAAAAGTAATTCTAATAAAGATCCAAATCGTGCAACAAAAAAACATACGCCTGGAAGGGGACATAGAGGAAATAAATAATTATGAACTATGAAATTAAACTAAATATTCTTCCGTCCGTTAATAGATTAGTTGCGAAGGAGATTATAAAATATATTGATTGGCTAAAAGAAAGAAATTCATTTCCAGAGCAATTGACAATTATTATTACTGGGGCTTCTTATCTTGTTAGTGATAAAACTGGAAATCATGTGACTTCTACATTCGGAAAGCCATGGGGAGAGCAAAAAGATTATTATATGAAAATAGCGGTAGGAGATTTTTTTGAGATGCATCGCTGGGGGAGAAGAAATGCTGTTTATAGTATTTTAAATGATATATCGTATGGTCTTATGCAATACTATGATTTACTTAGTACAGAAAAAGCTGATTTTAATGAAGATGAAATAGATAAAAAGGCTACCCAACTAACAATCGACTATTCTATTGAACGAGGCGTTTTGCTAGGGGATATGTACAGAAAAATACATCATTGGGGAATGTCGGCAGTTAGAAAATATAGAAATAGTAAATCAAATAGAATAAAGAAGTGAGAAATAGGTAATGTTTCAAGAAATTTATACAAAAGATAATGAAGAGAATTTTTATGTTGGTAAAAAGCTTGGAAGGAAAGAAAAATTTTATCTTTATGAATTGATAGATGATAAAGGACGTTTTCTTTCTATATCTTTAATACATAAAAATATTATTAATAAAACAATAGATTCAAGCGAGTATCTGGATTTAATGAGTTATTTTGTGAAAACAAATGGCAAATTTTTTGATGTTTTCAATCTTTCAAGAGATTTTGAACCAAAAAAATTCAAATTTTCTCACCTGCTTAATAAAAATATCCTTTATGCACGTGGGAAAAAAGACTTGATAGAAATATCAAAAGTTGTAAAAGTTAAAGAAGAGAGTCTATTTTTAGGAAAAATAGACTCCCCATTATATGACTCTATTGGTGAAGAACTTTCTGAGGTTTTGTTTAGTGATTTTGAGAAAGTTGATATAGTCTCAGTTGAAGAATATTTAATGAGGCAGTATTTGAAAAAAATGTAAATATTCAGGGGGAAAATAAAAGATGTTTAAACCAAAACTATGGATTAAACCAACAAATACAAAGTGGCTTGTTAAAGAAATATCTCAATATTTGGATTGGATAATAAAAAAAGGAATTTTTGATGGAGAAATAAATATCTTTCTTACAAATGCTAAATTTGTTTACGATTCTAGTGCTAGAAAAAGAGAAGGAAACTTTTTCGGACCTTTTGATAAATCAATTATTCCGTCACTTTATTTTCCGCTTGGAGATATTTTTAGGACAATATCTCGTAGAGGAAAAGAAAATGCGGTCTGTGATTGGCTACAATATTTAACGCTCTTTCTCTATGATTATGTAGATTGGCAAGAAGATAGGGAGTTCAATAGTGAATTAAACAATGACTTAGCAGATAAAATGATTTATGAATATATAGATTTTAAAAAAATTAGCTTTGAATCAGAGGATAGAAGAAAAAGAGAAAAAAGAAAGCGGGCAAAAAATAAGGGTAAGAAGAAAGAAAAAAAGAATAGACACATGAAAAGAATTTGAAAGGAGTTTCTAAAAAAATAAATGAAGGATAGAAAAAATGAGAAAATTACGTACAATGATAGCCTAGAAAATTTAGACGATATATTTTTAATCAAAGATAAGAATAAACCTAAAACAAATAAAGAAAGAAGCAGTGAAGAAAAAGCAAGGGAAACTAAGCAAATTGTGGATAATCTTAAAAAGATGCAAGGTCCTGGAAAGAGATTGAACGAAGAACAGAAGAATGAAGTTCACTATGAAAGAAATGGATTCGTTAGATTTGAGAGTATTACTAAGCAAAATCCAAGAAAAATTAAAAGAGGAAAAAGCTATCAAGTGTTTATGGAAAATATAGATATTTATCTTGATACTAATGAGGTTAGATTAGAAATAAAAAAACTGCTTCAAGATACTAAAGATTATTTACTTCAAGGAATCTTTGATGTTCTTGATGCTAATCGTTATCTTAGAGGTAATATTTATTTTCTAGTTCATCAAGGGAGTCAATTAAATGATTATGAACGAAAGTTTCTAAAATCATTTAAAAATATCATTACAATCATTAGTATTTGTGTGATATCATGCTTAATCTTTAAGTATATTTAAGTGATAAAAGTTTCATAATTAGTATGAAAAAAACAGAAGAGCATGTGCTCTTCTATTTTTTATCATACCTCAATCCCATCGCGTTGATTGAGACAATCACGGTTGAGATTGACATCAGGACTGCTGCAATGAGAGGGTCAATATAAATCCCTGTAAATGGATAAAGAATACCCGCTGCAACAGGAATAGCAATAATGTTATAGCCTGCTCCAAACCAGAGGTTTTGTTTCATTTTTCTAAGCATGCGTTTGGAGATATTAATCATATCCAAGACGTCACTTGGATTGGAGTTAACTAGGACGACATCAGCGGTACTGATAGCAACCGAAGTTCCTGCTCCAATCGCAAAACCAATCGTAGCAGTTGCAAGAGCTGGGGAATCATTGACACCATCACCAATGAAAAGCACGCCGGCTTTCTTTTGGTACTCTTTCACAATTTCTGCTTTATCTTCAGGTTTTAATTCCGCTCTAAATTCGGGAATATTTAGTGCACTAGCAATTTTTTGAGCAGTTTCTTTATTATCACCCGTGAGCATAACAGGGGTAATTCCTTGGGCTAATAAACCATTAATAAAGGCTTTCGCGTCTGATTTAGGAGAATCTCCTAAGGCAATAAATCCTAAAACATCTTGTTGTTCATTGATTAGGAAAGATACAGTTAAACCTAAATCTAAATATTGAGCAATCTTTTTTTCATCATAAGAAAGTTGATTTTCACGAAGATATTTATAGTTAACAATTTGATAAAAGTTTTGATTAACTTGCCCTTTAATCCCAACTCCTGGAATATTTTCAACCGCTTCAACTTTTAGATTTTCAAGAGGTTTAGCAGCTGAAACGATTGATTGAGCAATCGGGTGGGTGGAACTTCCTTCAAGTGCTGCCATGATTTGGAGAATGTCTGTTTCATCAGTAAAATCAATAACATTACGAACAATAAACTTACCGTCAGTTAATGTTCCCGTTTTATCCATTAAGGCATATTTAATTGTATTTATTTTTTCTAGAGAAGTTCTGTTTTGAATTAATAAACCATTTTTAGCAGAAATACTGGTTAAGCGAGAAACAACAAGTGGAACCGCAAGACCTAAAGCGTGTGGACATGCAATTACAAAAACAGAAACCGCAAGAAGTAGAGCAAAACTAAAGTTAGAACTAATTGTCCAAAAAACTAATGAGAAGATACCAACAATAAGTGCGGCATAGAAAAGGTAACCAGCCACTCTATCTGCCATATTTTCCAAATTAGATTTTTGAGCTTGGGCTTTCTTGACTAATTCGGCCACTTGATTGAGAAATGAATCTTTTCCAAGGGTTGTGACTTTCATCTCAAATGGTTGGTTTTGATTGAGGGAACCACCATAAACAAGGTCATTTGTTTTTTTATTGACTGCTCGGCTTTCACCAGTAATCATTGACTCATCAACGAGCGCTTCACTTAATATAAGGCCATCTGCAGGTATTTTCTCATTTTCTTTCACTAAAAGTAAATCGCCAACTTTTAGTTCTGAAAGCTCCACATCCTTCCCACTTTTTAAGTGAGCTTTTTTGGGAACAAGGCTTGCTAAATCTTTCAATGCATCGCCAGCACCCATGATTGCTTTCATCTCAATCAGGTGACCAATCAACATAATGACAATTAAAGTTGCCAGTTCAAACCAGAAGTTCATGCCCATATGTCCGTTAAGACTCATGATTGTGGCGTAAACAGAATAAGCATAGGCAACGGTAATTCCCATTGTAATCAGCATCATCATGGCTGGCTTACGGCTTTTTAATTCACCTTTTGCTCCGCTAAAAAAAGGAGTCCCAGAGTAAAAGAAGATAATTGTACCAAGGATGAGTTGCAAAATTTCACTTCCGGGGAATTTAAGGATAGTAAAGCCCGCGATTGGTGAAATGAGTAGAAGCGGAATCATAAGAATGATAGCCACTTTGAGCTTTTTACTCATATCACCCATATGCATCATGTGTCCTCCATGATTCATCATATCCATATTGTCCATATCATGCATATTATCCATATTGTGCATGTTGTGCATCTCATGGTTTTCGTGCTCCATATCCATCATTTCATGATTATGATGATGCTCAGACATCATTTCATCGTGATTAGACGAATGAGTTTTATTTGACATATTTTCCTCCTAAATGAATGCTTTGAATTTTCTATCTATATATAGTTTACAATTGTAAACCATCAAAGTCAAGGGAAAGGTAACAGCAAAGAGATACTAAGAATTCAAGTTTTAGTATGAGTGGAGTGATAAAAGCAATTCAGATTTGCTAGATTCATGCTATGCTATTTTGGCTTCCGCTGAGTCAGATGGTTCAACAACATCTTCAAGTATATTGACTAATCCAAATTTATCTTCAAATGAAGCAAAAGTTTCGACCTTAATTTCTAAGGTATCAAGTAGTCCGAGTCTTTCAAATTCATTAAGCGCAACAATCTTACAACTTGTACCAACTGTAACGAAAGAAGAACTTCCCAAAACAGGTGCTGATGACGATTTAAGTTTAGTATTAGCAGAATTGGGATTAGGCTTAGTGGCAACGTTAACTATTGGAAAAGTTAAATATAAAAAAAGGTTTTGAGTAGTATATTTTAATTAAGGACTTCTTTTCTTTGGAAAGAAGTTTCTTTTTAATTTGGAATTATTCCTTTATTAAAAATTACGAACAATTTAAAATAAATAAAGAAAAAGGAATGATGATGATTAGAGGATGAATGTTAGCTTATGGTATAATAGTTCTATGAACTTGATAGATGGAAAAGCACTTGCTGCTAAAATGCAAGCTGAGTTGAAAGTTAAAGTCGATAAATTAAAAGAAGCGGACAATGTTCCAGGTCTTGCCGTTATTCTTGTGGGCGAAGATCCTGCGAGTCAAATTTATGTCCGAAATAAAGCACGACAAGCCACAGCAATTGGTTTAAATTCTAGTGTGGTTCGTCTACCAGAAACTGTGTCAGAACAAGAACTGTTAGATTTAATTGAACAGTATAATCAGTCAGAACAATGGCATGGTATTTTGGTACAATTGCCATTGCCAGAACATATTTCTGAAGAAAAGGTTTTACTAGCTATTGATCCAGAAAAAGATGTGGATGGTTTTCACCCAATGAATATGGGGCGTTTGTGGTCTGGGAATCCTTTGATGATTCCCTCAACTCCAGCCGGTATTATGGAAATGTTCCGTGAATATAATGTGGAACTTTCTGGTAAACGTGCAGTTGTGATTGGTCGTTCAAATATCGTCGGAAAACCAATGGCGCAATTATTAATGATGGCTGATGCTACTGTGACAATTGCTCATTCAAAAACAGAGAACTTGCGCGAATTGACTAAGGAAGCTGATGTTTTGGTGGTTGCTATTGGCCGTGACCGGATGATTAAAGCTGAGGATGTCAAAGAAGGTGCAGTTGTAATTGATGTTGGGATGAACCGTGATGAAGATGGAAAACTTCATGGCGATGTTGATTTTGATGAAGTAAAAGATGTTGCAAGTTTGATTACCCCCGTTCCTGGTGGAGTTGGTCCGATGACGATTACAATGCTTATGGAACAGACAGTTCGTGCAGCAAGTAGAAAAATGAATGAAAATAAATAGTTAATTAATAAAAGAGTAACTAAGTTTATAGTAATTTCTAAGGACTTATTTTTAAGTTAGAAGTTTTTTGAAGATAAACTTTTTACTTTTTTTCGATTTTAGCAGTAGAAATTTTACTAACAGAATGATTAGTAAAAAGATTAATTGAGAACTAAAGAGTGAGGGAATGACAGAATATTTATCAGTATCAACCTTAACAAAATATTTAAAAGCGAAATTTGACCGTGATCCATATCTTGAACGGGTTTATTTGACAGGAGAAATTTCAAATTTTAGAAGAAGACCAAATCATCAATATTTTGCACTTAAAGATGAGGGCGCTGTGATTCAAGCTACGATGTGGGCTGGACAATTTCGCAAATTAGACTTTGAATTAGAAGAAGGGATGAAAGTTTTGGCTGTTGGTCGAATCAGTATTTATCCACCTTCTGGCTCTTATTCTATAAATATTGAAAGTTTAGTTCCAGATGGCGTTGGAGCTCTTGCGGTTAAGTTTGAACAGTTGAAGAAAAAGCTGACTGCTGAAGGGCTATTTGAACAACATTGGAAACAAACTTTGCCACAATTTTCTAAAAAAATAGCTGTGGTAACTAGCCCGTCAGGAGCGGTCATTCGAGATATTATTACGACGGTTCAACGTCGTTTTCCGATGAGTCAAATCGTTCTTTATCCGACAAAAGTTCAAGGACAAGGTTCGGCTGAAGAAATTGCTGGAAATATCCGTCGAGCTAATCAACGTGGTGATTTTGATGTCATGATTATTGGTCGTGGTGGTGGGTCTATCGAAGATTTATGGGGATTTAATGAAGAAATTGTGGTTCGAGCGATTTTTGAATCACGTATTCCAATTATTTCATCGGTTGGACATGAAACAGATGTGACTTTAGCTGATTTTGTTGCTGATAGTCGTGCAGCGACTCCAACAGCGGCAGCCGAATTAGCAACACCAAATACAAAGGTTGATTTAATAAATTGGGCGAATGAGCAGGAAAAACGACTTTTTAACCGCTTAACACATTTAATTAAAATAAGGCGTGAACGAGTAGATAAATTAAGCCAGTCAGTCGTTTTTAGACAGCCAGAACGCTTGTACGATGGACACTTACAAAAACTTGACCGTTTGTGTGAACGTTTGTCAGTGCTGACGGAAAATAAAGTTGCAAATATGAAACACCGTTATGAGCTGTCAGCTGGGAAATTAATTCCGACTTACGGAAAGATAGTTGAAGCTAAAAAGAATAAGACGGAGCAACTTTATCAGTCTTTACTTTTATTAGATATTTCGAAAATAAAAGCGCGTGGTTTTTCCCTCGTTACTGACGAAAAGGGAAAGATTATTAAATCCGTAAGTGATGTGAAAAAAGGTCAGACTTTAGATGTTGAATTGACTGACGGAAAAGTAATAGTGGAGGTAAAATAATGGCAACCAAAAAAGAAGATGTAAAATTTGAAGATAATTTGGCAGAGTTAGAAAATATTGTTCGTAAGTTGGAATCTGGTGATGTAGCGTTGGAAGATGCTATTGCTGAATTTCAAAAAGGAATGAAAATTTCGGAAACTTTGAAAAAAACACTCAATGAAGCGGAAGAAACATTAGTAAAAATAGTTGGAAAAAATGATCAGGAGAGTGATTTCTCTCCGGAACAGAAAGACTACTAAAATAAAAAACCTTTGATTTTTCAAGGTTTTTTATTTTAGACAAAATTTTACTGACAAAAAAGCCTATTATTCTAATATCAATCTTATTTATTATATACTAATAGTAGATAGAGTTATGGTCAAGTCTTTTATAGAAAGAGTAGATTAAATGAAGAAAAAATTTGTATTAGCGCCAGATTCTTTCAAAGAAAGTTTGAGTGCGCTGGAAGTTTGTCAAGCAATGGAAAAAGGAATTAAAAAAGTATTTCCTAAGGCTGAAATAATTTCTATGCCAATGGCTGATGGTGGTGAGGGAACAACAGATGCTTTGATTGATGCAACGGGTGGACGACGGGTATATAAAAAAGTACAAGGTTCATTTGCAAATACAAATGTAGAGGCCTATTTTGGTATTTTGGGAAACTCAAATACGGCGGTCATTGAGATGGCAAAGGCAAATGGTCTGGAATTGGTTGCTTTGGAAGATAGAAATCCATTGATTACATCAACCTATGGAACAGGACAATTAATTAAGGCTGCAATGGATGAAGGAGTAGATAAAATCATCATTGGCATTGGTGGAAGTGCGACTAATGACGGTGGCTCTGGAATGGCTCGTGCTTTGGGAGCTAAATTTTTAAATAAAGACCAAGAAGAGATTCCACTTGGTGGAGGTTTCCTTAAAGAAGTTAGAACAATTGATATGAGTGATTTTGACCCAAGAGTGGAAGAAATTGAAATATTAATTGCTACTGATGTCACCAATCCTTTAACCGGAAATAATGGCGCTTCTTATGTTTTTGGACCACAAAAGGGAGCAACTGAGGAAATGGTCAAAGTATTGGATGAAAACTTGAAGCATTATGCAGAAATTGTTCATAATGATTTTGGGAAAGATGTTAAAAATAAACCGGGAGCTGGTGCAGCAGGTGGTTTGGGAGCAGGTTTGCTTGCTTTTACCAATGCAAAAATGCAATTAGGAATTGAGCTTGTTGCACAAACAATATACTTAGAAGATAAAATTAAAGAAGCTGATTATGTATTTACAGGTGAAGGTGGAATGGATTATCAGACAAAATTTGGTAAAGCACCCTATGGCGTCTGTAAAATTGCTAAAAAATACAAGAAACCTTGCTTTGCTTTGGCAGGATATATTGGGGATGGAGCAGATGTTCTTTATGACGAAGGAATGACCGCTATTTTTGGTGTTTTGAGTCAAGCACAATCTTTGTCAGATGCCTTGGCTGACGGCGCAAAGAACGTTGAGCGAACGAGTGAAAATATTACAAGAGTATTAGCAATGAATGAGCAAAAGGCTCACTTATAAAAATGGAATGGATTTAAAAAATAAAAAAATTTCCACAAATCATCACGGTTTTTAGCCGTGAATTTTGGTATAATTAGGGTAATGGATACGAAGATACTAAAGTTAGAAGACTTTTTAACTGAATTTTATGAAAGCGCTGAATTTCCAACTGGCTTAGCCGAATCAGCAAAATATTCTTTATTGGCAGGCGGTAAACGAATTCGCCCTCTCCTTTTTTTAAACCTATTAGAGGCTTTTGATTTAGAATTGAGTAAGGCTCATTATCATGTGGCAGCCGCACTTGAGATGATTCATACGGGTTCTTTAATCCATGATGACTTACCAGCAATGGATAATGATGATTATCGTCGAGGGCAGTTAACTAATCACAAGAAATTTGACGAGGCAACTGCAATTTTAGCTGGTGATACTTTATTTTTTGACCCTTTCTTTATCCTTTCAACTGCTGATTTATCCGCAGAAATAATAGTAGCGTTGACGCGTGAATTGGCCTTTGCTTCAGGTTCTTATGGAATGGTTGCGGGTCAAATCTTGGATATGGCTGGTGAAGGAAAAGAGTTGACATTAGCTGAAATTGAGCAGATTCATCGCTTGAAAACTGGGCGACTTTTAACTTTTCCTTTTGTAGCTGCTGGAATTGTTGCTCAAAAATCAACTGATGAAGTTGAAAAACTTCGTCAAGTGGGGCAAATATTAGGATTGGCTTTTCAAATTCGAGATGATATTTTAGATGTCACAGCAACTTTTGCTGAGCTTGGAAAAACACCAGGTAAGGATATTTTAGAAGAGAAATCAACATATGTTGCTCATTTAGGACTTGAGGAAGCAAAAAAATCACTGACAGGAAATTTGTCAGAAGTTAAAAAATTACTGACAGACTTATCAGTTACTGACAGCTCTGAAATTTTTAAAATTATTGAGCAATTGGAAGTGAAATAAAAAATAGAAATATAAAAAGAAATTATTAGTTACATTTCTAAGAAAAATACGTATAATTACTATAAAGAAAGATCTACATGAAAGAAAGAATTGACGTACTTGCCACGAATCAAGGTTTGTTTGAAACACGAGAGCAGGCCAAAAGAGGAGTAATGGCTGGTCTAGTTGTTGATAGTAAATCAGGAGAGCGTTACGATAAACCTGGTCAGAAAATTGATGATGGAACAGAACTTCGTCTTAAAGGTGAAAAGTTAAGATATGTTAGTCGAGGAGGGTTAAAATTAGAAAAGGCTCTTAAAGAATTCCATTTAGAAATTAATGGAAAAACTTGTCTTGATATTGGTTCTTCAACTGGTGGTTTTACTGATGTAATGCTTCAAAATGGTGCCAAATTAGTCTATGCTTTAGATGTTGGAACCAATCAATTGGCTTGGAAAATTCGTTCAGATGAACGGGTTGTCGTTATGGAACAATTTAATTTCCGAAATGCTGTTTTAGCTGACTTTGAACAAGGAAGACCGTCATTTACTAGTATAGATGTTAGTTTTATTTCTTTAGATTTAATTCTACCGCCACTTTATGAAATTTTGGAAGAAAATGGCGAAGTAGCAGCTCTTATTAAACCGCAGTTTGAAGCGGGACGTGAACAAGTCGGAAAAAATGGAATTATTCGTGACCCTAAAGTTCACCAAATGACTATTGAAAAAGTTTTAAAAACAGCCACTCAACTTGGTTTTTCAGTAAAAGGTTTGACCTTTTCGCCAATCAAGGGTGGGGCTGGAAACGTTGAATTTCTTGTCCATTTACTTAAAGATGGAAAAGCAGAAATTGCTCAGCAGGTTAATATTGAATCAGTTTTACAAAAAGAAAGTGAAGAACTATGAAAAGAGAAGACCGATTAAACTTTATTGCTCAATTTATCCGTGAAAACGAAATTAAAACGCAAGAAGAACTTGTGAATACCCTCTTAACTCATGGAATTGACGTTACTCAAGCGACCGTTTCCCGCGATATTAAATCACTTGCCCTAATCAAGGTGCCAGCTGAATCTGGTGGTTATCGTTATGATTTACCAAAAAACAAGGAAGTTTTACAGTCAAGCCTTCATAAAGCCTTAGCTTTTGATGCAATTACGGGAACAAAAATCAAAGATAATATGCTCTGGATTCTTGCTAATCCAGGGACAACAAGTCTTGTGAAAAATTATCTTTTGGAAGAATATAGCGATGATATTTTTTCAATCATTATTGATGATGATAGTGCTTTAGTTATTTTTGAAACGGAAGATGATGCTAAAAATCTTTATAATTTACTGACAGAATTTTAAATTTACTGACAAGAATATTGTGACAAAATTCTGCTGAATATTTTGAGCGAATTAATAGCTGTCAGTAAAAAAGATAAGGTTATTGGGTTACTAATAGCCTTGTCATTTATTTTTGAGAAAGGAAATTTTGATGTTACAAGAGATTTCAATCAAAAATTTTGCAATTATTGAAGAAATTCATCTATCCTTTGAGAGTGGAATGACGATTTTAACTGGGGAAACTGGTGCGGGAAAATCAATAATTATTGATGCAATGTCTTTATTATTAGGTGGGCGTGCTTCGAGTGATTTTGTGCGGCATGGGGCAAACAAAGCCGAAATAGAAGGTCTCTTTTTCTTTGATAAAACTCCAGAATTGAAGGCGGTATTATTAGAACTTGGCTTTGAAGAAGTAGATTCTGAAATTATTTTAAGACGTGAGATTTTTGCTAATGGTCGTTCCGTTTGTCGAATCAATGGTCAAATGGTTAATTTAGCTACGCTAAGACAAGTGGGTGAATTATTAGTTGATATTCATGGTCAACACGATAGCCAAGAATTGATGAATCCGAAAAGCCATCTTCGTTTACTTGATGAATTTGGTGACGAAGCCTTTGAACAGATAAAAAATAATTACAAACTCAAATTTGAAAACTTCAAAAATTTGCGTCAACAGCTCAATTTACGACAAAAAAATGAGCAAGAATTTGCTCAAAGAATTGAAATTCTTCAATTTCAGGCTGAAGAAATTGAAGCGGCGGAAATTAATCTTGAAGAAGATGAACAATTAATTAATCGCCGAGAAAAGTTAAATAATATTAAAAATATTGCTGATTCGCTTAGTAGTGCTTATCTAGCGCTTGATGATGAAGATAATGATTATTCAAGTCTTAATAATATCCGAACAACAATGACAGAATTGGATAAAATTAGTAACTTTGATAATGACTACCAAGAGCTTGCTGACAAGACAGCTGAAAGTTATTATGTATTAGAAGAAGTTGCTAATCAAATTCAAAGAATCATGAGTGATTTAGAATTTAATCCAGCTGAACTTTTACAAATTGAAGACCGGATTATGACCTTGACCACTTTGAAGAAAAAATATGGCCCAGAACTGTCCGATGTGATGAACTATTTAGAGAAAGTCCAACTTGAACTCTCAGAACTGACGGGTTCAGAAAATGACTCAGAAAATCTAGAAAATTCAGTTAAAGTTGCACAAGTTCAACTCATTGAAGCAAGTAAAAAACTTAATGAAGCGCGCCATAAAATTGCCAAAGAAGTTGAAAAAGATATTAAACACGAACTTTCTGAGCTTTATATGGAAAAAGCTGATTTCAAAGTTAGTTTTGAAGGGGCAAAATTTTCAGCAAACGGGAATGAGCATGTTGAATTCTTTATTCAAACCAATCCGGGAGAAGGATTTAAACCGCTGGCAAAAACAGCTTCGGGTGGTGAACTTTCACGTTTAATGCTCGCTATAAAATCAAGCTTTTCAAGACGTGAAAATAAAACAGCCATTGTTTTTGATGAGGTCGATACTGGTGTTTCTGGCCGTGTTGCTCAAGCGATTGCTAATAAAATATATAAAATTGCTAGACATGGGCAAGTTCTTGCAATTTCTCACCTTCCGCAAGTTGTGGCCATTGCCGACAGACAATTTTATATTGAAAAAGCTTCAACCGATGACATTACTACTTCCACAGTTAGAAAATTAAACGCTGAAGAAAGAGTAAATGAAATTGCGAAAATGCTTGCTGGTGAAGATTTAACTAAAGAAGCCTTAGCTCAGGCTAAACGTTTATTGAGCAAATAAATCGAATATTATTAAGAAAAAGTCTTGATTTTTAATCAGGGCTTTTTATCTTTTAGATGACAAAATCATAATTAGTGTAAAATTGCAACCACAAATGTGTATATACCGAAAATAATAAATGTTAAAATTAAATTGTAGTTACACTATTAAAAATATTGGAGTATATGTGAAAGTAAATAAAATTTGGATTTTAATCATTTTGGTCTGTTTGTTTTTTTCAATTTATGGGCATTATAATCAAAATTATTTTTTCTTGTTCGTAGGTATTGTTGGTGCCTGTGCGGGAATAATCTGTATGTTATGTGAAATGCTGATTCAAATTCTTAGAAATCAAAAGATAAAAAAATAAATTTTAAAAAGCTAGTTTTAGATAAATTTCTTTGATTTGTTAGCAAATGTTACTGACAAACCTTTTAAAAAGGGCTAAAATATATTCATAAGCTATGTGCCAACTTCCAAGTCAGAGAGCCATAGATAAAAACGCCTTCTCCTATATAAGATAAGGGCGTTTTTATTATAAATTCGAAGCCTCATTTATTGGGGCTTTTTATCTCCAAAGGAGATATTATGAAGTAAAATTAGATTTTTTACCATTAAGAACTTCTGTTAAAGTTCTTTTATGAATTAAACTCAATATGTTATAATGAGATATCAATCATAGTACTGAAAGGAGAGGTTTGTAATTTAAAAACTGAAGTCGTATTTTATAATTTAGGAGTTGAAAATGAGTAAAACACGTTTAGAAGCATTTACGGATGCTGTCATCGCAATTATCATGACTGTCTTAGTTTTAGAATTGGTCCGTCCAGATTCAGATAGCTTACAAAGTTTTATTGCTTTACTTCCGCATCTGGGTGTCTATTTTGTAAGTTTTTTTATACTGGCTATTTACTGGGTCAATCACCATCATCTTTTTCAAAGCATCAAAAGAATTAATGGAAAAGTTCTATGGATAAATATTAGTTTTCTTTTTGTCTTATCACTTATTCCTATTTTTTCTAACTGGGTATCAATCTATCCTAATTCATTTATCCCAGAATTAGGCTATGTGATTATCTTTTTCTTCGGGAATTTTATTTATCTACTTTTGACAAGAGAATTATTAAAAATCAATGGACATCGTAAAACTTCTGAGACAACGATTAGAAAAAATATCCTAAGTGTTGTGCTCAATATTGTCAGCATTTTATTAGGTTATTTTATAGCTCCAGTAATCATGCTTGTTGGTTCAGCCTTAATTTTTTCAATGTGGGTGATTCCAGATAAAAATATTGAAAAAATGTTTAAATAATCTTTTAATAAAAATATGAGTTTACTTAATAAAAAAGTTTGGAATAAATAACTGACCTTCTGTCAGTAAATAATATTATAAGTAAAGAGGAATAACAATGATTAAAGCATACATCAAATATTGGAAAAAAGCAGGAGATTTAAAATCTTATTCAAATCGTTCGGATTATTGGTGGGTTTTCTTGACTAATTCAATCATATTTGCGATTCTCAGCATTTTAAACTTTATGGTGACAATCCCTAAAGCTGGGAAAATAATGAGCCAATCTGCAACTTTATCACAAAAAGAAATTATTCAACAGGTGACAGACTTATATGCCAACCCCACGGGTGGAGCATTAGTAATAGTTATTGTTACAGCTCTCATTGGTCTAGCTATTCTTGTTCCTAATATCAGTTTGACAGCTCGTCGTTTACGTGATGCTAGGTTTCCTTGGTGGATTGCTCTTGTTTTTGGAGTAGCTGCAATTTATGGGCTAGTTACAATGTTTATTCATCAAGATTTTCTAGCAAAAATGGGTTATTTTGTTGGATTTATCAATTTCATTATTTATATTCTTTGCCTTTTTCCAACCAAATATGGCATTGACGAAGAAGATGATTCAAGAACTTATGAATAATTTTAAAAATAGAGAGGAAAAATATGGTTCAAGCTTATAAAAAATTTTGGCTGGGAGCTTTCACTTTCAATAAAAAAACTAGTCGTAAAGATTTTTGGTCAGCCTTATTAACTCATATCATAATATTTGTCATCTTGTTTAAAGCTTATCATTTCTTTAATCTACTAGATTTTTATCAACTAACGACTTTATGGCAAACTTTTGCTTCATTCTTTCAATTAATATTTAATCTATATTTCTTTGGAAGTTTATTGTCCTTCATTGCTCTAACTGTTCGGAGATTGAATGATGCAGATTTGCCTTGGGGACTTATTTTTCTTAATTTTATCCTTGGTCTAGGAACTCTTGTGCTCTTGATACTTAACCTATTTCCAAGTTCGCCTAGAGCTTTAAAATTCAAGGAATACGAGATTAGTTCTTCTCAAGAATTTAATAATTTACCAGAGACAGAGACATTATCAGGTATATTCAAGGACTATTTTAAAAATTACTTTGAATTTCGCGGAAGAACGACAAGAAGAAATTTTTGGTGGGTGCAACTGTTTTGGGGACTGACCGTTATTCTTTTTCTGTTTTTAATCTATCTTTTCAATCAATTTGAACAAATAATGTTTGGCTATAATTTTATTGGTAGTATGGTCTTGCGTTTATTCTTTTTCCTATTTATCTTAGGAACATTTTTCCCACAACTTACGATTCATGTAAGACGCTTAAGAGATGCTGGTTTGAGTAATTTAGGATCATCACTTTTGTTAGGTGGAACAAGTGGAATATTAATTTTCTATCAAATGTTCACGAAGACATTAAAAATAACATATACAACCGGTCACTATCAATTAGTTCAATATCTCTTATTTTTACTAGTAATGATTGCAGTATTGAGTTTAATTCTTGTAGAAGTAATGGCGACAGGAGAATTAAAAACGAATAAAAAAAATTCTTTATTTGAAAAAATAGACTGATTAATTTCAGTCTATTTTTAGTATTAATTGTTAAACTATAAAAAGTCATGTTTACACAACTTGTAAATTGAATTGACATCAAAGAAGCCAGTAATAGATGCAAATGCAGTTCATGTAAGCCTTTTTATTAAAAAAATCTTTACATAATCATGTAAACTACTACAAAAATAGAAAAAAAGTGATATAATAAACTGTAAGTATACAAGGAGGACGGCGCTCTTGCCAAAAACAATAGCATTTAAGCATGATACAGTCTTACTACATGAAACCGTAGATATGCTTGAAGTAAAGCCAAATGGAATTTATGTTGATGCGACACTAGGTGGCGCAGGACATAGTGAGTATCTTCTTAGTAAACTGACTAATGGTCATCTTTATTCATTTGACCAGGATGAAACTGCTCATGAAAACGCAAAAGTACGCTTAAGTGAGCAACTTGCAGAAGATAAAGTAACATTGATTAAAAGTAATTTTCGCTATCTTAAATCAGCTTTAGCTGAATTAGGAGTCACGAAAATTGATGGAATTCTTTATGATTTAGGAGTTTCCAGCCCACAATTCGATGATAGTCAACGAGGTTTCTCTTATAAAAAAGAGGCAAGATTAGACATGCGGATGGACCAAAATCAAACTCTTTCTGCTTATGAAGTTGTAAATGATTATCCTTACGAAGCATTAGTTCGCATTTTTTTCCGCTACGGCGAAGATAAATTCTCTAAACAAATTGCTCGTAAGATTGAACAAGCAAGAAAAATTAAACCTATTGAGACAACAATTGAGCTTGCAGATTTAATAAAATCTGCATTGCCTCAAAAAGAACTCAAGAAAAAAGGGCATCCAGCCAAACGCATTTTCCAAGCGATTCGTATTGAAGTAAATGATGAACTTGGAGCAGCGGAAGAATCAATCGAACAAGCCATTGATTTATTAAAAGTTGATGGTCGAATCTCGGTAATTACTTTCCATTCTTTAGAAGATCGTTTAACAAAAACAATTTTCAAAGAATATAGTACAGTTAATGTTCCCAAGGGATTACCGATGCTTCCTAAAGATATGGAAGCTAAACTAAAATTGATTAATCGCAAACCAGTTCTTGCAAGCGAAGAAGAACTCGAATTTAATAATCGAGCTCATAGTGCAAAATTAAGAGTAGCGCAAAAACAAAGAGATTAATCAAATAACAAGTTGGTCTAATAAAGAGGGTTTTCCCACTTGAGGATTGTTTTTGGATGTCTTATATAAATGAAATAACAATATTTAGCTTTTCTCTTTTTAACAGTGAAGAGAGTAAGTTGAATTTCTTTAGTAAGATAAACGAGTGGAGGCAAAGATGGCAGCACAGCCTAAAGAATACTTCGATATAGAAACTGCGGCGAAAAAAGATAGTTATCTCATTGATACGGAAACTTTAGCGCCAGAAGTTCTAGCAAGTAAGTTTAAAAAGTTTTCTGGTGTTGAAAAGGTATTCTATCTGACAATGGTAGTTGCTGCTTTAGTGTTGGCTGTTGGTCTACTTTATGTTAAGACTAAGACACTTGAAGTTCAAGGGAATACAATGGACTTACGTTCAAAAATTTCTCAAGAAACAACCCGAAAAACTGAGTATGATCAACAAATTTTAGATTTAACATCAGGTACTAAAGTGCTTGATACGGCGAATAAAGCTGATTTAAAACAAAATCCTTCTAATGTATTGAAAGCAACGAAATGATAAAATTTTTAAAAAAACTAATTTTCTTTCCTTTTAGAAAAGTATCACGAAATGCCCGAAAAACGAATTGGAGTACAGAAAGAAATCGTAAACGAGTAGGTAAGAGCCTGTTTTTCCTAGCTATTGCGCTGTTTACGGTTTTTATATTTCGTTTTGTCTGGCTAATTACCGTCAATCATGTCGGTGGAACCAATCTTACAACGATGGCCAAGAGCAACTATCAAAGCACAGTAACGGTTCAGGCGAAGCGTGGAACAATATATGACCGTACAGGTGCGGCCATTGCGGTAGACTCAAGTACCTATACAATTTATGCTGTAATTGATAAAACACAGGTTGATTCAAATGGAAATCCTCTTTATATTGATAAGAAAGATTTTACCAAAGTTGAAGATTTCTTGAATAGTAAACTTGGAATTGACCGCGATTTAATTAAAAAGCAGCTCAATTCTAAATTGAAACAAGTTCAATTTGGCCCTAAAGGTAGTGATATCTCTCTTGAAAAAATGAAAGAGATTCAAAAAGCGGCTGAGAATGAAAAAATTGTTGGACTTGGTTTCACGGCAAATATTTCTCGTTCTTATCCTTTTGGAAATTTTGCTTCTCAATTTATTGGTATTGCTCGTCCTAAAGATGAAAATGGTACTCAAGCTCTCAAGGGTGATATGGGCTTGGAAAAAGCCTTCAATAATGTTTTGAGCGGTGAAAATGGTAAAGAAACTTATCAAAAAGATATCTATGGTCGCCCAATTCCAGGAACAACTAAAGTCATTGAACCTGTTAAAAATGGTCAAGACGTTTATACTACACTTGATGCACAACTTCAAAGAAATCTTGAAGGATATATGGACAAGGCGGCTACGGATACTGGAGCACAACAACTTTCAGGAACTTTAGTTGATGCTCATACCGGTGAGATTTTAGCAACAAGTCAACGTCCAACCTATACGGCAACAACGATCAATGATGCTGAGAAACAAAAGTATTTCACTTGGAACAGTTTGCTCTCACAATCAGCCTTTGAACCGGGTTCAACATTTAAAACTTTCTTGATGGCTGGAGCGCTTGATAGTGGAAAAGTAAATCTTAATGAAACTTACCAACGGAAACTTCAAGTTTATGATACAACGATTAATGACTGGGATGTAACAGAAAATAAAAGCTATACTTTGCCAGAAACAGTAACCTATGCTCAAGGTTTTGCTTTATCTTCAAATATTGGGATGAGTAAAATTGAAATGAATATGGGAGATGCTTTATGGGGAAGTTATCTTAATAAATTTAAATTTGGTCTTAAAGTAAGAGCCGGTTTAGATGGTGAAAATCCGGGAGCCCTTCCTTCGTCAAATGCCGTTTCGCAAATTCAATCTTCATTTGGTCAAGGGGTTGCGGTTACTCCACTTCAATTGATTAGAGGTTGGACGGCTATTGCTGGAAATGGAACAATGCTTGAGCCACATATTGTCAGTAAAGTAGTAGATCCGAATACAAAAACAAGTTTGACTTCTAAAGCAGAAGTTGTTGGACATCCGGTCTCTAATGATGCAGCAAGTGGTGTGCGTGATTTGATGTTAACAGTAAATACTGACCCTGTTTACGGAACATCTTATTCAACAAGTGGCGATTCTGAGCAAAATCTTGCTGCTGGTCCTTTATTTATGGTCAATGGTGAACCGGCTGCGGTTAAAACGGGGACGGCCCAAATTGCCTCAACAACGGGTGGTTATATGACAGGTTCTCAAGATTACCTTTACTCTGCTGTTGTGATGTATCCTGCTAAGAATCCTGATTTTATTTTCTATATGAATGTAAAAATTCCTACAGAAAGTTGGACACTTAAATATATTGCTCGAGTGGCAAATCCATTGTTAACAAGTGCTGAAGCAATGAAAAATGATTTATCAGTTAGTGCTGATACTGATACTAAAGCTGGCAAAGTGACCATTGAGAATTATAAAGGCAAAGATTCAGGAGATACCGCTGATAGCTTACGCCGTACTGTCCTTAGTCCGGTTATTATTGGGACAGGGGCAAAAGTAACTGCTCAATCGATTGCTGAAGGTGAAAAAGTTTCAGCAAATTCACGAATTTTACTTTTGACGAATGATAAAGATCAGGTGATGCCTGATATGTATGATTGGTCGAAAAAAGAAGTTGAGCAATTGGCTAATTGGTTTGGAATTAAAGTAACTTATGAAGGGTCAGGAAATAAAGTCTTGACTCAAAGTATCGAAACTTCTACCAATGTTAAAAAAGGTCAAACTCTAACTGTTAAAATGGGAAATTAAAAATTATTAATTGAGGCTCCACAGACACTAGTCTATGTGGAGCTTCAAAAATTAGGAGAAGAAAATGTTATTGAATGGAATAGTGGCGGCGGTAATTACAATGATTATAACAATCATTGGTATTCCTCGCTTCATTATGTTCTTCCACAAGAAAAAATTGGGTGGGCAACCAACCCTTGAAGATGTAAAACAGCATGCTAGTAAAGCTGGGACTCCTACAATGGGCGGTTTTGTCTTCGTTGTTGTGAGTTTAGTAGTTTCATTAATTGCCGCTTTGGTTTTTGGCAAATTTAGTCCAGCTTTCATTACTGCGTGGTGGGTCTTTGCCATGTATGCTGTCATTGGCTTCTTAGATGACTTTTTGAAAGTATTCAAACAAATTAATGAAGGTTTGACTGCCAAACAAAAAATGTTGGCTCAAATTTTAATTGGGATTGTTTCCTATTTCATTTACAGTCATGGCGAAAAATCACATATTATTCATCTTTTAAGTTGGGAATTTAATATTGGGATTTTCTTTTCAATTTTCATTATTATTTGGCTTGTGGGTTGGTCAAATGCGGTCAATCTTACTGACGGAATCGACGGTCTTGCTTCAATCACTGTTGCGATTTCACTGACAGCTTATGCAGTTATCGCAGTAGCACATCAACAGTACGATGTTTTGTTGATTATCTTGTCAGTCATTGGTGGTTTGCTTGGATTCTTTGTCTTCAATCACAAACCAGCAAAAATTTTCATGGGTGATGTTGGTTCCTTGGCTTTGGGGGGGTTTCTTGCAATTGTTTCAATCTTACTTCATGCCGAATGGACTTTGCTTTTAATTGGTGCGGTTTATGTCATTGAAACACTTTCAGTGATGCTACAAGTTGCTTATTTCAAGAAAACAGGTGGTAAACGTATTTTTAGAATGACTCCTATTCATCATCATTTTGAACTCGGTGGATTTTCTGGAAAAGCAGCTGGTTGGTCAGAATGGAAAATTGACATTGTCTTCTGGTTATTTACAGCAGTGCTGTCAGTAATTGCGCTTTGTATTTACTTTGCTTTTTAATTAATAAATTTACTGACAGAATGGTCAGTGAAAAGTCGCTCTTGTGAGCGACTTTTTTTATTTTTTAAAGTTAATATTTTACTGACAGAATACTCAAGAAAATATTATTTAACTTTTAGAAAAGCTTAAGTTTTACTTGGGTTGAAATTAAGTTTTAACAATTATAATCAATTTATCAAGAAAAGAAAGGATTCCAAAATGAAAAAAGTTCTTAAACTTTTAAAAGGGAAAGAAATTATTTTTGTTTCATTACTAACATTAATTGTTGGTGGAGTAGGTGGCTTTTTCATTGGTAAGGGCCAAAGTAATCAATCACAGCAAAATAATTTTCAAGAACAAATGCAAAATCGCTTTGGACAAAATGGACGTAGTCCAGACACTAATAGCGGTGCGACTACGGGTGGTTCTAACAGTCAGTCAGGTAATTCAGGAACGACACAAGAAAGTAGTGACGAAAGTGGAACTGCATCAGCATAAAGGACCAAGTGGTTTTTAAGGACGTTGAGCCAATCATTCTTTCCGTCTTTATTTTTAATAAATTGACTGACGTGCTTAAAATCGACTTACAAAAAAGAGTCTATCAGAAGAAGACTCAGAAATGAGGAAAATATGGATTTTATAAGACGTGCATGGCTTTTCACTAAAGCCAAAATTGGACGGACAATACTTTTAATTGTTGCCTTTTCAGCAATTTTAATTTTTGTACTTTCAGGATTAATTATTAATAGTGCAGCTAATGTTTCTATTGATAATGCTAAAAAATCAGCTGGAGCAACCGTGTCACTCTCTGTTAACATGCAAAATGTTATCAAAGAAGCACAAAATAGTGCAACATCAAGTTCAAGTAGTAGCAGTTCAAGTGATACTGCTGAAGCAGGTAAACGGTTTAATATTGATTTACCAACGATTTCAGAAACAACTGCTGAAAAAATTGCCAAACTTGATGGTGTAAAATCAGCAAGTTTCACTTATCAGGCTCAAGCATCAGCAAGTTCTGGTATTGAAAAAGTTTCAACAAGTAGTAGTTCTTCAAGTTCATCAACAGATACGCAAGCAGCTGGTGGATTTGGTGGACGTGAAGGAGGAATGGGCGGAGCTTCCCAAGAGGATTTCACAATCAGTGGGACAAATGATTTAGCAGCAAGTACAAGCTTCACAGATTCTTATAAGATTAGTTCTGGACGCGCAATTAAGGCTTCAGATGAGGGGACGAACAATGTTGTCATTGAATCAACCCTTGCTAGCCAAAACTCATTAAAAGTGGGTTCAACTTTCACAATCAAAGATAGTAATGACAAAACATATAAAATGACTGTTGTTGGTATCTATACAACAACAAGTAGCTCGACAGAAAGCTCAATTCAATACATGAATACAATGTATACTGCACTTTCTGTAGCAAATTCTATCAAAGGTACGACTGGCAAAGTATCAAATGCAACTTACAGCATGGAAAATCCTGCACAAGCAGATACTTTTGTAAAAGCTGCTAATAAATTAGTTAATGACAGTAATTTCCAAGTTTCTAAAAATGACCAAGCTTATCAAAATGTAAAATCATCATTGAATAATGTTGCAAGTTTTGCTAGAAATATTGTACTCATTGTAGCAATTGCTGGAGCAATTATCTTAGCGCTTATCGTGATGCTCATGGTTCGCGAACGTCGTTTTGAAATTGGTGTTCTGATGAGTCTTGGAGAATCAAAACTCAAAATTATTGGTCAATTTTTCTTTGAACTCTTCATGGTTATGATTGTTTCGGTTGGTATTGCATCAGCTGCTGGAAATGTAGTAGGAAATGTCGTTGGACAACAACTTTTAAAACAAGAAACAACGCAGACAACGGCAAGCACAAGCACCATGCAAGGAGCTCCAGGAGCAAATGGAGGCAAAACCGAAGGTCAAAGACCATCAGGAAATGCTGGCGGATTTATGGGGCGTGCAGGTGGAGCAATTGGCTTTGGACAATCAGCTTCTGAAGCAAAAGCACTTGAAAAATTGAATATTAAAACTTCTGTCAGTGAAATTTTACTTCTTGTTGCTATTGCGATTTTGATTACACTAATCGCTGTCGGTCTAGCAAGTATTGGAATTCTCAGATTGAATCCTAAACAAGTTTTAACAAATTGATTTCTAAGAAGAACCAGTCTAATAATTTACTGACAGCCTTCAATTTTTATCAAAAATTAATCACCAGATTTTGTCAGTAAATTTTTAAAATGAGAGGAGCAAAGATGACTCTAAAAGTTGAAAATTTAACTTATTATTATAGCAACCCCGATGACTATCTATTTAAAGATGTCACAGAAAGTTTTGAAAAAGGCACGATGTATGCCATTCTAGGACAATCCGGCTCAGGAAAAACTACTTTTCTTTCCCTGCTTGCCGGACTTGATACACCAAAATCTGGAAGTATGTCTTTTGATAATAAAGCAATCAAATCAAGTAATTTAACAAATTATCGTAAAAAAACAGTAAGTACCGTTTTTCAAGCTTATAACTTACTGACCTACATGAGTGCTTATGACAACGTCAAAACAGCCGTAAAAATCTCGTCAGTAAAATTTGAAAATGAAAAAGCAGCAATAGAAGAAGCGTTGAATAAAGTAGGATTGAGCACAGACCTAATTTATAAACCTGTCAGTAAACTTTCAGGTGGTCAGCAACAAAGAGTGGCCATCGCTAGAGCATTAGTTTTAAATCATGAGATAATTATTGCTGACGAACCCACAGGGAATCTCGATGAAGAAACAACAGCCCAAATTGTTGAACTCTTTAAAGAAATTGCTCATAAAGATAATAAAATTGTGATTCTGGTTACTCACGAAAATGAAGTTGCCAAAGCATCAGATGTTGTATTTACCCTTAAACATCGTAAATTTGAAAAGACAGCATAGAATATAAAAACCATTACAATAATTGTAATGGTTTTTTATCCAGCCAAAACAGATAAACTCAAGGTTTATGGACAATTAAACTAGAGTTGCTCAATAATACTTATGGCACTAAGAATAATTACAAAATTATGTTAAAATAGCTTCTAGGAGTATAGCCATGAGTTTAAATTTAAGAGATCTTGAATATTTTTATCAATTGTCAAAATTGCGTTCGTTCACCAATGTTGCCAAGCATTTCAGGGTTAGTCAACCCACTATTTCTTACGCAATCAAACGTTTAGAAACCTACTATGACTGTGATTTATTTTATAAGGATTCCTCGCATCAGGTAGTTGATTTAACTCCTGAGGGCGAACTTTTGGCAATGAGAACCAATGAAATTCTCTCTGAACTAAATCACACGAAAAAAGCTATTCATCGTTCGAGTATGAAAGATTTTAAAGTTGGTTTTCCGCCAATTATAAGTTCATATCTTCTATCAAAGCAAGATAATTTGAACTTTTTGAATGCCTTACATATGATTTATGGTGGTTCTAATGAACTCTTGAGCCTACTTTTAAATGAAGAAATAGATTCGAGCCTTTTAGGAAGTCTAGAAAAGATTAAACATCCCCAATTAGAAATAGAAGAACTCTTTCAAAAAGAATTTTTTATCATTATGTCGGATAGTCATCCACTAGCCAATGAAAAAGAATTAGGATTTAAAGATTTACTTAATGAAGACTTTATCTTATTGGGAGAGCATAATATCCACTTTAATGCCTTTAATCGTTTAAATGAAAAATATAATCAATCAGCTAATGTAGTTTTGAAATTAGATGATGCTCATACCATAAAAGAACTTGTCAGGAAAAATTTAGGAATCAGTCTTATGGCAGATATCCGCTTATCAGAAGACTTTAAAAATCTAGTTAAAGTACCATTTATTGAAGAAGATAAACAATTCTTTCATATTAATTATGCCTATCAAAAAAATTCTATTCTCTCTGAAAGTGAAAAAAACTTTTTAGAAATATTGAAAACATTAAAATAAATATTGCATAAGAGCATCAATGATTTGGTGCTTTTTTGATAGTAATTATTTACAGTAGAAAGCGCACAAAAAACTTTCAGGAAATGTTATAATTAGAAGTATGATGTGAATCGTTTTTAGAGCAAATAGCATTATCCAGTCAAAGAAAAATATAAGGAAATTATATTATAATTTATTAATCACTAAATATTTGAGAAGAAATTAATAAGAAGATAAGACTAGATAGGAATTAAAGTAAAATGGAAAAAGATTATTTAAAAACAAGATTTGAACCAGAAGAATTTGAAAAATTAAAAAAGAAACTTGTCAGATATGAGTGTGCTTTAGATGTTGTCAGAACTCAACTTTCTAATCTAAATACCTATTATAATAATTTTGAGGCAATCAACCCAATTGAGCATATCAAACATCGTTTAAAATCACCGGAAAGTATTGCAGGAAAGCTGAAAAAGAAAGATTTGCCTGTGACCGCCGATGCTGCTGATGAACATTTATCAGATATTGCAGGAATTCGTATTATTTGTTCTTATGCTAAAAATATCTATGAGATTGTTGAAATTATCAAAAGCCAAGAAGCTTTTACAGTTGTTAGCGAAAAAGATTATTTAAGAAACGTTAAAAAAACAGGTTATCGTAGTTATCATATGATTGTCGAAGTTAATTTAGGACATCTATTTAGTGAACAAACCTGTCGAGTTGAAATTCAGTTACGAACTTCGGCAATGGATTTTTGGGCAACGTTGGAACATAAAGTTCGTTATAAATATGATGGACAAATTCCTGAGCAACTCAGTGGTGAACTACAAAATTGTGCAGAGCAAATTCATGCGCTTGATGAGAGAATGTATCTTATTCATAAAGTTGTGGATATGATTAATCAGTCTGAAGTTGATATTGAACAAATTGGTTACTAATAAAACAAAAATAAGAACTTGTCAAAGGATGGATAATCTGTTATACTTATTGAGTATGTTTTTGCATACTAATAAAACTGTTCATCCGCTGAGCTTAATTTGCTAGATGCTGCTTAATGATGGGCAAGAGGAGAAAAAAATGAACCTTATCGAATCTATCAACGCTGCGCAACTCCGCACTGATATTCCTGACTTCCGTCCTGGTGACACTGTACGTGTTCACGCAAAAGTTGTCGAAGGAACTCGCGAACGTATCCAAATGTTCGAAGGCGTTGTTATCGCTCGTAAAAACTCAGGAATTAACGAAACTTACACTGTTCGTAAAATTTCAAACGGTGTTGGTGTAGAACGTATCTTCCCAGTTCACACTCCACGTGTTGAACAAATCGAAGTTATCCGTCACGGTAAAGTACGTCGTGCGAAACTTTACTACCTCCGTGCACTCACAGGTAAAAAAGCTCGTATCGCTGAACGTCGTCGTTAAGATACACCAGTTTAACCGCTCTATTGAGCGGTTTTTTTATTTGGAAAGATTTATGGTTATGCTCAAAGATTTAAGGATATTGTTTTATTGAATCTACTGAGCTAGGTTAATGAAGTAGTTCATAATTTAAAATAGAAGAAGTTGAATAATAAGAGCCGTTTGGTAATTTATCAAGACGACTTTTTTTGTAGTTAAATAATGACATCGATGATGGATTTTAAGGAAAAAAAATGCGATAATTGTTTAAATGTAGTTTATAGACTACGACCCAATTAAAAAAGATCAGAAAGGACTGAAATGAAAAAAAATATCAGTCGAGAAGAAGCAAAGAAATCTTTAGTCTATGACCCTTATTTTGAAAAAGGCCATTATGGGAGTAAAATTTTTCAAACTATAATTGCCCTTTTAGGATGGTGTGGTGTTATCATTCCATTTTTATGGATTATCTTTCCTTTTGTTTTTCCAAATCGAGCACGTTTTGATCATATCATAATTTATAGAGAAGAAAAAACTACACTTTTATTTCTTTTCATTTTTCTTTCTATATCTTTTATTTTCCTATCTATCTTGTATATTATCCTAACTTTTTGGAATAATTATCGTTTTAAACATTTTCTACAAAAAGAAAAGCAGTACGATGCTGAACGTGTCGATGTAAGACGAAAGTTAATAAATCAAGCTTATGATGAACGATTTGGCACAAAAGATTTTCGCCATAATGTTTGTTTTTATTCGGTCAAAGAAGAGCAAAATTTGGAAACAGATTTTGTGAAAAAGCTTTATCAGAAGGGAGAAAACAATGATTAGTTTTGTTCAAACGGGAAATGGCATTGTTGACTTTATTCTGACACTGATATTTCTGGTGTTAATTACTTACCCAATTTTAGGCGGATTCGCCTGGTTTATTGGAGTCTTATGTTATAGCTTTTTGTTCAAATATAAGCAAAAGAATTGGGATGATATTCCAGTAGAAGTTGAACCTTTTGTTACTATAATGGTTCCAGCTCATAATGAAGAAATAGTCATTGAAGATACACTTAATTATTTAATGACAAAAATTAATTATGAAAATTATGAGGTTCTAGTTACTGATGATGGTTCAACTGATAGAACTCTCGAAATTTTAAAAGAATTACAAGAAAAATATGATAAATTGCGCGTGATTAGAATTGAAAAAAATAAAGGAAAAGCGCATGCCTTTAATATTGGTTTAGGATTTGCAAAAGGAGAACTAGTTTTAAGCAACGATGCAGATACTGTTCCAGAACCTGACTCTTTAAATCGCTATATCAATTATTTTATTCGACAAGATTCTACTAACATCTCAGCAGTAACAGCTAATATGGATGTTCAGAATCGTGCAAAATTGATTGCGAAATCTCAAACAGTTGAATTTTCTAGTATTGTAGGAATTATTAAACGGACTCAACTTGGTGTGCTAGGGAGTATTTATGCCTATAGTGGTGCAAATACGATGTATCGAAAAGATGCCTTAATTGATGTCGGTTTGTTTCGACAAGATAGAGCCACAGAAGATATTAGTATTGCTTGGGACCATCAAATGGACGGTTGGTTATCATTGTTTGCGCCTCGTATTATGTTTTTTATGGAGGTTCCAGAATCTCTGAAAATGCTCTATCGTCAAAGGAAACGGTGGGCCAAAGGTGGAACAGAGGTTTGGCTGACTAATTTTAAAAAAGTATTTTTACACCCTTTTGACAACGTTGGCCGAACAATTATGTTTATTGACCAAAGTTTCAGCATTATCTGGTCATTCTTTTTCTGGATTTCGTCAGCAATTTTTATCTGGTCTTTATTTCAATTTGCCATTACCGGAAACTTAGAACGGATTTATCACATGTTAACGATGGCCTTTCTCTTTGTTTGCTTTGAAATGATTTCGGGAACTTTTCAATTAGTCGCTTCATTAATAGTTGATGACCGTGGAAGAAAAGTAAAATATCTATTATTTGCTCCACTTTATATGCTTTTTTACTGGGTAATGAATGCATTAACCATTGTAACGACTTTTATTCCAGCAGTAAAAACTATTCTAGGTTTAGGGTCTGGAACCTGGAAAAGTCCGGAGCGTAAAGGGATAAAAGTGACAAATAAAAAAGATAATTGAAATTACTAACGATAAAAGTTTGATTTTATATCTTATCATTTGAAAATTTTTGAGGAGTTAAAGTACTCCTTTTTTTGAATTAACTTTTTTTTAAGAAGACTAATAATAAAAATAATGACTTGTATAAAGACAACTAAGCGTAATTTTTAATCATCATAAATAAAATATTGTATTCATTATGTTATAATTAAATGAGAATTGAAGAATATTTTTTGGAGGTAAAGTTATGTTAACAGATTTTGAAAAACTTCGACGCGGAGTCGGATTTAGTGGGATAATTTCAATTATTATTGGTTTATTGATATTATTCTTACCTACAAAAACAGCAGCTATTGTCGCAGCTCTTGTAGGGGTAGCACTCGTAATTATGGGGGTCATTTATATTGGAGCAAATCTAGTCAAAAGAAGTGAAGAAAAAGGAAATTTCTGGAGAATTTCTCATCTCTTGTTGGGATTTATCTACCTATTTGCAGGAATTTTTGTTTTTTCAGATTTGAATGCAGCCGCAGAATCGCTTTTTGTCCTTATTGGTATTTTTGTAGGGATTAGTTGGATTGTAGATGGAATTGTAACTCTTACAGTTTTGACTAATTTCAATAGTAAATTTTGGGGGATTTTCTTAAGTGTAATTAGTATCATTGCTGGTTTTACTTTAGTATTTTCTCCGCTTTGGGGAGGGGTAACTTTGTGGTTACTTCTTGGAATCGAATTTTTAATTGTTGGGTTCATCAAAATGATTCACTATTACAGATGGGATAAATAGAAACGAAAAGGCCGATGAATATCGGCTTTTTTATTTATGCAACTTTATTAGAGATAAATAAAATTTTTATGGAACAAAATTGATAATGATTGGTCTCAAAAAAATCTAAAGAATATATTTGGAAGCGTCTGACAATTTTTTATTCGTGATATAATTTTTAGTGGACGTTTTTGACGTTCTTAGATTGGGGATGAGAATGAAAAATTATCTCAAATGGCTCAAAGATGAGCTAAAATCAATTAATACAGCCGGAAGCATCATGCTTTCGTTTATCATAGGAGTACAGTTGGCTTTCTTTTTAACGTCAACAATTACGGTCTTATCAATTATCACTTTGATTGCTACCTTAATGGGGTCGGCATGTACAGTTTACATGATGATTGGAAAACCAATTAATGGTCTTTTGGGGCTGATTAGTGCTTTTGGTTATATCTATATTAACTGGACTGCTGGTCACTATGCCTCTGTTTTAGATCAAATTGTTTTTGTTTTGCTGATTGACTTGCCATTGATTTTCACTTGGAAAACTTGGGGACATCGAATTGAAAATGGGGTCAAATTCATGAAGACAAAAGGATGGATTTTGACAATCATCAGTATGTTGGTTCTTTGGTGGCCAATTACAGTCATTTATACAAAACTTGGAGACACCAATCCTTTATGGGATGCTATTACTTTAATTATTGGAGCTGCGGCTTCAATCTTGGTTGTTAGAGGTTATGGGGATAGTTACTCACTTTGGCTCTTATCTGATGTGGTCATGATTATTTTATGGGCAACAGCACTTATGGATGGCTATTCTGCAAGTTCTTTAGCAATGCTTCTAACTATTACTTTCTATTTGGTTACTTCTTTATATGGAAAATTCTTTTCTATTTGGAAGAATGACAAGAAGGCAAGTGGAGAAGTAGTAACTGAGAGAAACTAAAAAGGGAGTTGCTCATTGAGCAACTTTTTTTTATTTAAAGTATAACAAAAGCACCTACTCTCAAAATTAAAGTAGATGCCTTTATCGATTGGGATACTCGCCCATTTTTTTCTCCTTAAACTAATTGTTCTAAGTTTTGTACAGCTTCTTCAATAGTATCTCCAGCACCATAAATATTTGAATCATTTACAAGTGATGCTCTGAAGATATTATGAGAAGTATCTAGAGTTACTGTATATTGGAAAAATTTATTTTTGTTAGTGAATGTCATAGTACATTCTCCTTTCTTTATTTATTATACGAAAGGGAACCAAATTGGTTCATAACGAAATTCCAACTAAATTGTAGCATAAAGAAATCAGAATATCAAAAAAAGTGATTTAATATTTTCATAAAATTATATTTTTACTTCTAAATAAAATTGGAAAAAAAGTCTTAAAAATAAAAGTTTCTTCTAAAAATATAGTGAGTGTTTAGTTGGACTTCTTAAATATTTTATCATAGAATATAGTAAAGGAGGCGTTTACAATGAGAGATGAATACAAGAAAATTTTAGTTGCAGTTGATGGCTCTGAACAATCGAAAGAAGCAATTCACGAAGCAGTCGCCATTGCCAAAAGAAATAAAACTTCATTATTTGTTTTACATGTTAAAGACGAAACAAGACTTCGGGGAACTCCGTATGCCTTGGCAATTAATTTGGATGATTTAGAAACAGAATCTAAAGAAATTATTGCTGAAGTTGAGGTTCTGATTAATGATGAAGTTGAGTTTGAAGTCCATGCCTTTACAGGAAATCCAAAGAAAGAAATCATTAATTTTGCAAAGCAATTTGAATTGGATTTGATTGTAGTCGGTTCAAATGGTAAGGGATTATTAGACAGGATGCTAGTAGGTTCGACGACAAGTTATGTTGTTAATCATGCGCCTTGCAATGTTATGGTTGTAAAATAACCAAAAAATCTTGGCGTAAGCTAGGATTTTTTATGAAGATTTATATGATGACAAAAGAATTCACTAGAGTTAGTGAAGAAAAGGATGATAGGGGAATGTAGAAAATAGGAGGAATGAGTTAATGGCGTCGAAACAGGAGTTAATTGATTATGTAGCAGACCGTACAGAACTTTCAAAAGTAAATGCAGCAAAGGCAATCAATGCCTTTGTCGAGGCAATCACTTACTATATTTCTGAAGGGACTCCCGTACATATTTCAAATTTTGGAACTTTTGAGGTTCGTAAACGTGCAGCCAGAGTCAGTCATGATGTTCATTCAAGAGAAAAAATTTTAGTAGGCGAACAAAATATTCCGGTATTTAGAGCTGGAAAAGCTTTAAAATTGGCTACGAAACAAGAACTATCTGATGAAGATATGGTGATTGAAACATTGAGCAATATGATTTTGGAAGTTCAGCATCATGATTAACACCTGTTAATGGCTATTATTTTCCAAATAGAATGATAAAAAACGATTCTTCTAAAAGAACCGTTTTTTTTTAATTTATGAGCTCAACTAATAGATTAGCAATTTGAGTAGGTGTTTCCTTTTGTTTTCGACGAATCCATGATTGAGTAGTTCCAAAAATAGCATTAGCATAGTAGGTTGTCGCATAAATTTCCCCTAATTTTCCTAATTTAAGATGTTTAGATTGAGGGAAAAAGGAACTTTGAATAAGTTCTTTGAGTTTTTGCAACATAAACTGGTGGATTTCTTTGCTACCATTTTCCGAAAGAAGAGCGGCATATATTTGATTTCCTTTTAGAAATTCAAAAGTTTCAAGCATTGTTGCATGAATATTTCCGTTATTTTTTTCAAAGACATATTGAATAGTCTCAAAAAGTCGACGCTGATAGGCTTCAATCATGTCATATTTATCTTGATAATGAGTATAAAAACTACTACGACTAACTTTAGCTAATTTCACAAGTTCAGTCGTTGAAATTTGGTCAAAAGATTTCTCGCCTAAAAGTTGAATCATGGCATCTCGTAGTTGAAGTTTTGTACGATCTTTTCTGCTGTCATTAGACATTTAAAGGGGGACCTCCGTCCTTTTTAGAATGTAAGTGCTTTATTTAGACAGATTTAAAAATCTGTCCAAAACCGAATGGATAATAATTGTCAAATTTTCTAAAAAGTTTATAATACGTATTGTAACAGTTTTTGGACGTGTTGTCTATAAAGAAAGGGGAAAAGATGTTAAAAAAAGAATGGCAAGCCATTTTAAAGCACAAATTTTTTATTATTGTTATTATCGCTTTGGCACTTGTACCAGCAATTTATAACTATATTTTCTTAGGTTCTATGTGGGATCCTTACGGTAAATTGAATGACTTACCAGTAGCGGTTGTAAATTTGGACAAGACGTCTGAATTGAACGGAAAAAAATTCAAACTTGGTGATGATGTCATTGCTGAAATGAAAAAATCAAAGGATTTAGATTATCATTTTGTTTCGGAGTATAAAGCTTCTAAAGGGATAAAAAAAGGTGATTATTACATGGTTATCACTTTTCCAGAAAACTTTTCAGAAAATGCAACAACCTTAATGAATAAGAAACCAAAAACGGTTCAGTTAGATTATCAAACGACACGTGGTCATAACTATATTTCATCAAAAATGAGCGAAAGTGCGATGAATCAGCTGAAATCAGAGGTTTCTAAAAATATCACAGAAACTTACACCAAAGAAATTTTCGCTAAACTTGGTGATATGAAGTCAGGAATGAAAGAAGCTTCTGACGGTTCAAATAAATTGGCTGATGGAACTTCGTCAGCATTGAATGGTTCAAAAGAATTAAGTAGTAATTTGAATACTTTATCTTCATCAAGTTTAACTTTTACTGACGGCGCAAATAATTTGAATTCAGGCTTAAATAAATATGTATCAGGAGTGAATCAAGCTGCCGATGGTGTGCAACAACTTTCTTCTGGTGCTGACCAATTTGTCAGTGGAACGCAACAATTAGCAACAGGTACACAAACGCTGGCTGATAAATCAAAAGAGCTGTCAGCAGGAATTTCACAAATTTCTCAAGGGTCAGAAGCGGTGAGTCAATTACAATCGGGTGTGCAACAACTATCCGAAGGCTTAAGTCAAATGGCTCAAAAAACAACTTTATCCGAAACTCAACAGCAAAAAATTAGTGCTGTACAAAATGGTCTTACTGAATTAAATCAGGAGTTACAAAAAAATACGATTGACCCAAATTTGGCTGCCAATATCCAAAATAACTTGGAAGGTCTTGGAGCTACGGTCACAAATCTAGCTAATGATCAAGTGGTAGCCTCTAAGGCAGCAGTTGAAAGTACTGAGACTTTTAAAACTTTAAGCGAAAGTCAGAAAACAGATATAAGAAATGCACTAGATAATTCTGTTGGTGCTGGAGCAGTTCAAACCGATTTACTATCTTTAAATAAGAATATTAAAGGAGTCCAAGACAGTCTTACAAGTCTACTACCAATGTTTGGAAAAATTGCTGATCTTAAAACATTAGTTCCAGGCGCAAGTCAAATAATTGCTGACCTTTCAGGTGGTCTGAACGAAGTAAACACTAATGTAAACACAAAATTTATTCCTGGTATCAATCAGTTAAATGCTGGTTTGACGAATTTTAATGACCAGTTAACTTCTGGAAGTCAAAAATTAAGTTCTGGTTTTGCCCAATATGCTGACGGAGTTAATCAAGCAAACGCTGGCGCTCAACAATTAGCAAGTAAATCAAAAGATTTACAAAGCGGGACAATGCAATTAGTTTCTGGATTGTCACAATTACAAGCGAATGGTTCAACTTTAACTTCAGGTTCAAATCAATTGGCAGGGGGTGCTCAACAAATTTCCTCTGGTTCACAACAATTGGCAAATGGAGGTTCAAGTTTAACAAGTGGTTTGGGAACGCTAAATACAGGGGCTAATAACTTGTCAACAGCGTTAACCAAAGCAGATGATACTCTCTCAGCAACTAATAATTCTAATGAAAATGCTAAAAAAGTAGCTGCACCGTTGAAACTTAAACATACTGACCATGACAATGTACCAGAAAATGGTGCAGGAATGACACCATACATGATTAATGTTGCTCTCTTTATTGGTGCCCTTGCGACAAATGTTGTGATTGGAATTGGTTTCTCAGGTGAAAAATGGAAATCTGGTCGCGAATTTATGTTGGCGAAAATTGGTACAAATGGTTTGGTAGCACTTTTACAAGGAATCATCGTCTGGGGAGCAGTTGCTCTTCTTGGATTGAGACCAAATCATTTGTGGGAAATGTTGTTGTCAGTACTTTTAATCAGCTTCGCTTACATGGCAATCAATACTTTCTTCTTAACGGCTCTAGGTAAGATTGGTGAATTCCTTATGATTGTAGTCTTAGTTCTACAACTGGCGACGAGTGCAGGAACTTACCCCTTACAACTTGCGCCTAAAATATATCAAGTCATCAGTCCTTGGTTACCAATGACTTATGGTTTAAAAATGTTACGCGAAACCATTGGTTTGAATGGAGCAATTTTACCAGAAGCAATCCTATTTGTGGTTATTATCGCTCTCTTTACTTTCATGTTGAGTTTCTTCAAGAAATTCTCACGTTTTGCATAAAATAAATTACTGACAGAAAATTTTATGAATAAATTTTTTCTGTCAGTAATTTTTTATCTAGAAATTTTAAAATAAATTTGGTAAAATAAAGCTGTAAAAAGAATTTGACAATTTGGATTTGTCCTAGAAAGCACATTCGTTCAACTTTTAAAGTTTTGCTTTTTATGACAGCCTAAGGAGATAAAATGGCAGATAAATACACAGAAGAGCAAGTGAATGAAATCAAGGACAAAATTCTCTCTGCCCTTGAAAACGTCATTGACCCAGAGCTTGGGATTGATATTATCAACCTCGGATTAGTTTATGAAATTAGCTTTGAAGATAACGGATTTACAGAAATTAAAATGACATTGACAACAATGGGTTGCCCTTTGGCGGACCTTTTGACTGAACAAATTCATGATGCTTTGAAAGCAGTGCCAGAAGTTGGTGAAATCAAGGTGAACTTGGTTTGGTATCCAGCATGGACAGTTGATAAAATGAGTCGTTATGCCCGTATTGCTTTAGGAATTCGATAAATATAATAAAAAACTCCTTAGTCAGCATTGACTAGGGAGTTTTTTTATTTATTAACGAAATTCATTATTCAATTATAAGCTTTTTGTCTGTATATTTTAATCTTTGGTATTTTATTTTAAAAAATAATATTTTTTTCTTAGTTCTAATTTCTAAAAACTTAGTCATAACAAGAGGTTTAAACCAATAAAAAAACATTTAATTTAGGTAATACATTTGTTATTTGACTAAAAGTATAGGTCGTGTTATAATTTTTTTGCTTAGGAAATATTTTGAAAATTTAATTTAAGCAATTTTGGTTAGAGATTTTCTAACCATCGGTAGGTGAGGCTACCACAGGGATACGGGTTGCTGCCGCAGAGTCGTGGAGACACGATGAGAGGGCCAACAGTTCACGTCGAAAAAAGAAGGCGTGAAATAGTGCAACAACATCGCCCTGCGGAGCTAAAGCTTGAACGATACTGGGTACTTTAGTTCACTTGATAGTGTATCTTTTTGAAATCATACCTTGTCTACGTTCAACCGGCGTAGGCAATTTTTTTATAAAAAAGGAGGTGGTGAAAATGGAAGCACAGAATAACAGTGGCTCAGACCCTGGGAGCTATAGGAAGAAAGATAGCATAAAAATGGACAAGCATTTTTATCACTTCAATCTAATCTAGTTCTCTGAGTTAGAGCTGTACAATCAAAATCTACTATAAATCAGAAATTGAGGTACAAGCCGATGACAAAAATATTAATTCATACAACAATAAAAAATAAGAAAATAAGAAAGAAAAAGTTATTCATTGATTTGCAACTAGAAATACTCTTGTCGTTCATTTGGAAAATTAACGAAGGGGGATTCATTTATGGAAAAAAAAATTACAAAAAATAGTTTTTTAGATTTATCTATTTTGATTCCTTATTTGATTCTTTCAGCTGTTGGCTTACTCATGGTGTTTTCAGCAACTGTCCCCTATCAAATTAACCGAGGACTATCTCCTTATCGATTGGCAATTTCTCAAGGAGTCTTTATAATTATAAGTTTTGTGGCTTTAATTATTATTTATCGAGTAAAATTAAGAATTATAAAAAATGAAAAGATTTTAAAAATAATTTTTCTAATTATTATCTTGCTGATGATTTATTCAAGGGTGGGTCCTAATACATCAGCGAATGGAGCGCATGGATGGATTCCCTTACCAGGGATTGGAACTATTCAGCCGGTTGAATTTGCAAAACTTTTTACAGTTTGGTTTCTTGCTTCTATCTTTTCTAACAGACAAGAAGAGATTGAGAAAAATGATATTCAAGCAATTTTTAAGGGTAACAATCTCATAAAAAAAGTTGTAGGGGGGTGGCGATTTCCGATTATCTTACTAATGATAGTGGAACTCAGTATGCCTAATTTAGGAAATACAGCAATTATTGGGCTCTTAGCCTTGATAATGATTGGTGCAAGTGGAATTTCTTGGCGATGGTTTTCAGGTTATGGGAAGATGTTGCTTACGATTAGTCTTAGTTTTTTGCTCTTTCTTTTTATCAGTGGAGGCGATTTGATTCCAGGATCTTATATTAATGCTCGATTTAAAGCATTCGTTAATCCTTTTACTGACTTGGCTTCTTCGGGTCATCAACTTGCTAATTCATATTATGCGATTGTAGATGGTGGCTGGTTTGGAAGAGGACTGGGGAATTCGATTGAAAAACAAGGATTTTTGCCTGAAGCTCATACAGATTTTATATTTTCAGTAATAGTAGAAGAATTGGGAATCATTGGTGGAATTATAATCCTAGCTGTCATTTTTTTCATGATTACCCGAATGCTTTTGGTGGGGATGCGGGCAAAAGATCCATTTAATTCAATGATTTCAATTGGTTGTTCATCTTTTTTGTTGATACAAGTTTTTGTCAATTTAGGTGGAGCAATTGGTTTGGTTCCAGAAACAGGTGTCACCTTTCCCTTTTTATCACAAGGTGGATCATCATTTTTAATTTCAACTTTGGCAGTAGGACTGGTTTTGAATAGCTCGGCTGACGAAAAATTAAAGAGTTTAAGTAAGTTATAATTTTTAATAAAAGAAAGAAGTATTCTTGATATGAAAAGAAAAGAAATTAGACAAAAGAAAAAAATAAAAAGGTCTAAAAAAGTATATTTTGTTCGTTTTATGTCCCTTTTTGTTATTTTAGTCGTGGCAGTTAGTGCGGTTATCTATGTTCAAGCAGAGAAAACATTAACGAAAACTCATGTAAATACAAAAATAAAAAGTTCTAGTATATCTGCAAAAAAACCACTAACTATCTTGCTCATGGGAGTGGATACTGGTGATAATAGTCGGGGGGGTGCAGATTCATGGAATGGAAATTCAGATTCTCAAATTATTTTAACATTGAATCCTCGGACAAAAACAACCACTATTATTTCAGTGGAACGAGATACGATGACGAATATTGAAGATGCATCTGAAAAAATTCAATCTACTCAAAAAATGAATGCTGCTTATCCTTTAGGATTTAATAATGGTGGGTTATCATCTGCTGTCACTTATGCCATGAAAACCATTGGTAATCAAGTAGGGCTTAATCTTAATAATTTTATGATTGTTAATATGGACGGTTTAGTAAATCTTGTGAATGATGTTGGGGGAGTAGAAGTTGTCAATGATACTAATGGCTCAGATGTCTATCAAGGGACTGATTCAGGTAAAATAACTTTGCCTGGTTCAGATAAAATTGTAGATAGTGGAGCGATTTATATCTCAAATACAGAACCTGAATATAAAGCTTATGTTCCTTATCTTTCAGGAAATCCTAAGCAGCTCATTAACGGAGAACAAGCTTTAGTTTTTGCTCGAGATAGAGATACGTTAGCCAATGGGAATTATGGACGCGCCGCTCATCAACGAGAAGTTATGACTGAATTAATGAACAAGATGCTTAGTCTTAATAGTGTTTTTAAATATCAATCATTTTTAAATGATATTTCATCAGATTTTAAAACTAACATTTCTATAAATCTTGCTAATTTGACCGCACTTATGGCTTATAAAGATTGTCTTAATAAGGTAGTTTCTGTTCAATATCAAGGGGTAAGTCAAATGGTGGATGGTGGAAGTTATGAATTCATACCAGAAAATGTGGATTTGGCTATTCAAAATATAATGAGACAAGCAAATGATGAGTCTGTCACTGATAAGCTTGATCAAAGTGTCATTACTTATGAAAACTATTTTGGAAGTCAAATTGACCAATATTATATGCCTTCTGCGACGGTAACTATCAAAGGTGAAAAAAGTGAGACTTATGGAGTGGATACTAAAGGGAGTCTAGTAAAAATAAATAAGGAGAATGCCCAAGATTATGTTTCAAGTCAAGGAGGAGCTTTAGCCGCTAATTAAAATAGAGATAATAAAATAATGTTAACCAGTTGACATTATTTTATTTATAGGATATACTTAACTGGTTAACTAAATTAATAAATGAAAGGATAATATTTTGGCGAAGAAATCAAAAATTGCTAAATTTAAAAAGCAACAAAAATTAGTTGCTCAATATCAAGAGCTTAGACAGGAACTTAAGAAAGCAAAAAATTATGAAGCTCTCCGAAAACTTCCTAAAGATTCTCATCCCAATCGAATGAAAATGCGAGATCGAATTGACGGAAGACCCAGAGCCTACATGCGAAAATTTGGTATGTCACGAGTTAATTTTAGAAAATTGGCGCATGAAGGTAAGATTCCAGGGGTTAAGAAGTCAAGCTGGTAGAAATCTTTTTGAACAATCTTATGGGATATGATAAAAATATTTTTTATTAAGTAATTTAAAGAATACTTCGTCTTAATGAATGGAGTATTTTTTCTCTATTTTGCTTAAGTAAAATTTAAGTCTTAAGTCCGAGAAAAAGTAAGCTTTTTTTTGGTACAATAGATTTATGAATAAAAAATTGAAAGCAATCTTTATTATAGAAATTTTTATTGTATTAGGATTGATTTTTCATGTGATTAGTACACCGCGTATGTGGGTAGTTCTAGCTTTAGCTATTCTCTTTACTATCTTGGCGACTCGTTCGCGTGCGCGTGTGTTACGTATCATCAGTTTCATTTTTTGGGCAATATCGGTAATGATTCTCTTCACAGTTGGATGGTTCTGGTTAGCAATTATCTTCCCTACGATTGCTTGCATCGTTTTTTGGAAAAATAATCCACGAGAAGGAGGAGTAAGAAATTTTTCTTACGAAGATATTTCTCAAGATGAATCTGAGTCAATCATGAATGAAAATCAAAATGATATCATTGATCTTGATGATGTTACTTTTAAACCTTCTGGAAATAGTCTTTCTATTAAAAAAATGACAGGTAATACAAAAATTATTGTTCCTGAGGACGTAGGAGTTTCGCTTGATTTAACAACAAATGCTGGGCTTGTAAAGATTTTCAATGAGGCAGCACAAATTAATGCGGGAAATGTTCGTTATTTTAGTGAAAATTTAGATCAGGCGGAAAAACGAATTAAAATCAATATCCGTGTTGATTCAGGAAATATTGAGGTGATTAGAGGATGAAAAAATCACTTTTCACAACCTTTTTAGCAGTTTTTAGTATCATCCTTATTATGTATCTTCTTCTATTTATAATGATGAATAGTGGTCAACCTTTAGGGGGACTAAATACCGCTAATATTATTAGGGAACTTCGAGATAATTTCTATGGTTTATGGATATTTATATCAGTTGCAGGATTACTTGCGCTGATTTTTACCCTTTTTAATCATATTGAAAATATGGCTATTCAACAAAAATTTCAAGATGATATTAAACTTTTAGAAGAAAATCAACAACCTGAATCTCCTGAATTACAAGCTGTTCATGATAAAATTATGAATATGTCAGCTGAACTCCAAGAATTATCTAAGCAAAAATCTGCTGACAAAGCTGAAATTATTGAATTAGAGCGTAAAAGAATTTCACGTGAACTTCATGATTCTGTCAGTCAAGAACTTTTTGCAGCGACAATGATTTTATCTTCTGTTGCTGGTTCGACACAAAATTTGACTAAAGAACAAATCGAAACACAGACACAATTGGTTTTAAAAGTGCTCCATTCTGCACAAAATGAAATGCGAGCACTCTTACTACATCTTAGACCAGTAGAATTAGATGGTAAGAGTTTAGCAGAAGGGCTGTCAGCACTGACAGACGAGCTCCAAGCGAAAATTTCAGCAAATATTACGGTTAAATTGGCTGACATTGAAGCGACGAGTAATGTTGAGGACAATTTATTTCGAATGGCTCAAGAGATTTTATCGAATACTTTGCGTCATTCGCAAGCCGAGCACATTGAAGTTTCTTTAAGAGAATCACTTGGAAACATTTTCTTGAAAATTGCTGATGATGGAGTTGGTTTTGATGTTTCTACTAGTGATAAGACAGCCAGTTACGGTTTAGCCAATATCAAAGAACGTGCTTTATTAATCGGCGGAGATGCCAAAGTAATCTCGGCACCAGGTGCGGGGACAACTGTTGAAATCATTATCCCTAAAGCGAAGCCGAGCCTTTAAAAATGATGCGTATTTAGAAAGAACAAAATGGAAAAAATTAAACTTTTAATTGTTGATGACCACCAGATGGTGCGACTAGGTTTATCAAGTTTCATGAATATTCAACCCGATATCGAAGTGGTTGGTGAAGCTGCCGATGGCGAGTCAGGATTTTTAAAAACTGAAATGCTTGACCCTGATGTTATTCTCATGGATTTAGTGATGGATCGACTTGATGGAATTGGAGCAACGCAAAAGATTTTAGCCAAAAATCCAGAACGAAAAATTTTAATTCTAACCAGTTTTATTGATGACGAAAAAGTTTTTCCAGCTTTAGCTGCTGGAGCTAAAGGTTATATTCTTAAAACATCACAAGCCGCTGATATTGCATCTGCAATCAGAAAAGTTGCCAATGGAGAAGATGTCCTTTCCGATGCTGTCAAGGAAAAGATTGCTCAACAAAAACATCGAAAACATGAATTATATGATGATTTATCAAAAAGAGAATTAGAAGTATTAAAAGTACTTGCGACGGGACTTTCTAATCAAGAAATTGCTGATGAACTTTTTATCAGTTTAAAAACAGTCAAAACTCATGTTTCTAATATTTTTAATAAGCTTGAAGTGTCAGACCGAACTCAAGCAACAATTTATGCCATTCAACATCACTTAGTTTAAACCTGAGGAAAAACAAGTTAGAAATATGATATAATTAAGTTTGTACAAATAAAATTAAAGTGAAAAAAAGATGGAAAAAATATTAGAAAAAGCCCCAAAAATAAAAATCATTTTTTTTGATATTGATGATACTTTGAGGGTCAAAGATTCAGCTTTCATGCCTGAATCAATTACTGAAGTTTTTTATAAACTTCGTGAAAAAGGAATTATGACAGGAATTGCAACGGGAAGAAATCTTTTCGGAGTTGTTCCAGAAGTTCGGGCATTAAAACCAGATTTCTATGTAGCAATCAATGGTGCCTATGTTGAAAATGCACAAACAGGAGAAGTATTATATAAAAATACTTTTTCGAAGGAATTAATTGAAGAAATTATCACTTGGCTGAAAAATGAACAAAGTGGATATTCTTTTGTAGCTGCGGATAGTTTGAAAATTTCAAAATGGGATAAAATTGCTAGTGATGCAATTGGTCCAGTTTATTCGGAATTGGAAGAAAATCCCAATTATTATAAAACAAATGAAATTTATCAAATGTTGACAATTTCTGACCATGATGACCAATTAGAATTACCAGAAACTTTATCCGATAAAATTCGTTTGGTTCGTTGGCATCCAAACAGTTCAGATATTGTTCCAATGGAAGGTTCTAAAGCAATCGGCTGTCAAAAAGTTTTACAAGAACTTGGTCTGAAAGCTGAGAACATGATGAACTTTGGTGATGGACTTAATGACCGTGAACTCTTTGATTTTGCCGGTCTGTCAGTAGCTATGAAGGTTTCACATCCTGAAATTTTAGAAAAAGCAGATTACATTACTGATTCTGTTGAAAATGATGGAATTCTAAAAGCCTTACAAGCCTTAAAAATTATTGATTAAAGCTATCAGTAAAAACTGTCAGTAAAAATTACTGACAGAAATTTATTAATTTATAAAAAGAAAGGAAGGTATTTTTAGAAATAAAAATACTAACTAAAAAATATGACTTACCCACAACTTGAACTTGAAAACTACAAAGGTACTACAGCAATTATCAATACAAATCATGGAAAAATGACTGTAAAATTATTTGATAGTCTTGCTCCAAAAACCGTAAAAAACTTTATTGAACTTAGCAAAGAGGGGTATTATGATGGAGTAATTTTCCACCGTATCATCAAAGATTTCATGGTTCAAGGAGGAGACCCAACAGGAACTGGTATGGGAGGTTCTTCAATCTACGGAGAAAAATTTGAAGATGAGTTCTCAATGGACCTCTTTAATCTTCGGGGAGCTTTGTCAATGGCCAATGCTGGACCTAATACAAACGGAAGTCAATTTTTCATTGTTCAAAATAAAAACTTGCCTTATCCTAAAGATTCACTTATCCAAGGAGGGTGGCCTGAAGAAGTAGCTGAAACATATACTGGCGGCGGAACTCCTCATCTTGATGGCCGTCACACTGTCTTTGGTCAATTGGTTGATGAAGAAAGCTATAAAGTACTCGATGAAATTGCAGCTGTTCGTGTAGGTGCGCAAGATAAACCAGTCGATGATGTCGTTATTGAATCAGTTGAGATTATCGAGCCATAATATGGAAAAGAAAAGTCCTAAAATCGGTGATATTGTTGAGGTTGAAATTATTGGAATGCAAGATTATGGTGCATTTGTAAAATTTTACCTGGATAATTCATCGAATAAAGAAAAAATTGAACAAAAAGGATTGATTCATATTTCTGAAATTCAATCTGGTTATGTCAAAAGTATTCATGATATTGCTAAAATTGGCCAAAAAGTGATGGCACAAATCATTGATATTGACGAATATAATGGCAAAATTAGCCTGTCAATTCGCAGTCTGGAAAAAAATCCGCAAGTTCACCATATTTACCGAAAAAAACATTTTACTGATTCTCGGGATAAAATTGGCTTTAAAACCCTTGCTAATTATTTGCCAGGTTGGATTGAAGAAAATGAAGCCTACCTTAAAGCCAAAAAAAATGCCCAAAGTGAGGATTTTCTTTGAATGATAACGTATTAAGATATATCAAACGAGTTTTTAATTTAATTACTATTCTAGGCTTTGTTGCGACAATTGTTGGTGGCATTTATTTATGGCGCCTTGGCGCATTTCAAAATCAAGCGGTCTTACAACAATTGATTGTGGCACATCGTTTTTTAGGACCATTAATCTTCCTTTGTATGCAAATTTTGCAAGTCATTGTTCCAATCATACCAGGTGGGATTACAATGGCAGCAGGGGTCATGATTTTTGGACCAGTTTGGGGTTTTGTTTATAATTACTTTGGAATTGTTGCGGGCTCTTTTTTACTTTTTCACTTTGGTAAAAAATATGGTTCTTCATTAGCCAAAACTTTTGTCAAAGAAAAAACATATAATAAATACATGGCTTGGTTGGATAAGGGGCAAAAGCGCTTTAATATTGTTTTCGCGCTCCTCATTTTATCTCCTATTGCCCCAGATGATGCCCTTGTTTTAATAGCAAGTCAAACAAAAATGAGTTGGAAATTCTTCACTTGGAGTATCTTATTATGTAAACCATTGCCAATTCTCCTCTATTCTTATCTTTTGATTTTTGGAGGAGACCTTCTAGGGCACATTTTATAAAATGCTGAAAGTGCTTTCAGTATTTTTTTATTGGAATTTTTGAGAAAGAATGCCCAAATCATCCAAAAAAATTGTATAATAGAATGGATTTATGATTTTAAACAGAAGTCACCTCAATAATAAAATTGTTTTTGTAAATTTGAAGCAAAAGTTAGAACTCAGTGATAGCAAATTGCCCAAATGAATTGCCAAAACAAGATTAAACTGACTGGAGCTAGTTTTGAAAAACAAGAAAGCAAATAGATTTACATTTGATTCACGAATTGATTATGGGCTAATTTTACCAGCCTTTATGTTAATATTGATTGGTCTTTACGCACTTTATGTTGCAGTAAGTCATGACCACCCCACACAAGCAACAACAATGGTTGTTCAACAAGGGACATGGGTTATTGTTGGCCTCTTTGTTGCTTTAATCGTTATGCATATGGACTCAAGGTTTTTATGGAACTTAACACCGTTTTTTTACGTGCTAGGTCTTATATTAATGATTCTACCAATCTTTTTCTATGATAAAGCAACCTATGCTTCAACAGGTGCAAAAAACTGGCTTGCTTTTGGTGGACGTAATCTTTTTCAACCATCAGAGTTTATGAAACTTTCTTATATTTTATTTTCGGCAAGAATTGTAGTTACCTTCCAAAATAATTTAAAGAAAAGAGTGCTCAAAGATGATTTCCGATTAATCGGACTTTTGATACTGGAAACAATGCCAGTAGCTATAATTTCGGTATTTCAAAAAGATTTTGGTACCTTTTTAGTATTTATAGCTATTTTAGCAGGAGTTATTTTAGTTTCGGGTATTTCTTGGAAAATACTTGCGCCAGCTTTTCTTTTCGTAGCAGCAGTAGCTGGAGGAATTGTTGCTCTAGTTGCTTCACCAGAAGGACAAAAATTTCTTGAAAGTACCAGTTTTGCACAGTATCAGGTCAATCGTTTTATCGCATGGTTACATCCTTTTGAATATTCTCAGACTTTCAGTCTTCAACAAGCACGCTCATTGATTTCAGTTGGTGTTGGTGGTCTTTGGGGTAAAGGAATTGGTGTAGCTAATGTCAATGTTCCCGTTCGAGAATCAGATATGATTTTCACTGTCATTGCTGAAGATTTCGGATTTGTTGGATCAGCCTTTTTGATTTTCCTTTACTTTATGCTGATTTATCGAATGATTCGAGTAACTTTCAAATCAAATAATCAGTTTTATACCTATATTTCAACGGGTATTATTATGATGATTCTCTTCCATGTCTTTGAAAATATTGGAGCAGCTATTGGTGTTGTTCCTTTAACAGGTATTCCCTTACCCTTCATTTCTCAAGGGGGATCGGCCTTAATGGCAAATATCATCGGCTTAGGGCTCGTTTTATCAATGAAATATAATCAATTACCAGAATTTGTCAAGGAACAAAGACAAATCCCAGTTAAGGGTGATAGTCGAAAAAATCGTCGAAGAAATAGACGTTAACAATTAATAATAATACAAAAAGTAAAAGTTACTGACAGAAAATTCAGTAGCTTTTTTATTACAATAAATCATTTAAAAGTCTATATATATCAAGGAAGAAAACGCTTTAAATTTTTGTAAATTATTAGAAATAATGATAGAATAAACTCGTGAGAGAAATCTCAAATACTAAATTTAATTGATTGCCTGAAACGACAACCATCCTATATAGAGGAGGCGTTTTTATGCGCGCAGCACGTTTTTACGACCGCGGGGATATCCGCGTTGATGAAATTAATGAACCAATAGTAAAAGCTGGCCAAGTTGGCATTGATGTGGCTTGGTGTGGAATTTGTGGAACAGATCTTCATGAATTTTTAGATGGCCCAATTTTTTGTCCGTCAGCAGAACATCCTAATCCAATTACTGGAGAAGTACCACCAGTCACTCTTGGACATGAAATGTCTGGGGTTGTAAATTTTATAGGTGAAGGAGTAAGCGGACTTAAAGTAGGTGACCATGTCGTTGTCGAACCTTATATCGTTCCCGAAGGGACTGATACAAGTGAAACTGGACATTATAACCTCTCAGAAGGTTCAAACTTTATTGGTTTGGGCGGAAATGGTGGAGGTTTGGCTGAAAAAATTTCTGTTGATGAACGTTGGGTTCACAAAATTCCTGATAACTTACCATTGGATGAAGCTGCTCTAATTGAGCCACTATCAGTCGGCTATCACGCTGTTGAACGAGCAAATTTAAGTGAAAAGAGTACGGTATTAGTTGTTGGTGCTGGACCAATTGGACTTTTAACTGCTGCCGTTGCAAAAGCGCAAGGACATACTGTTATCATCAGTGAACCTAGTGGACTTCGCCGCAAAAAAGCACAAGAAGCACAAGTTGCTGATTATTTCTTCAATCCAATTGAAGATGACATTCAAGCTAAAGTTCATGAAATTAATGAAAAAGGAGTGGACGCAGCCTTTGAATGTACCTCTGTCCAACCGGGCTTTGACGCTTGTCTAGATGCGATTCGTATGGGTGGAACAGTTGTCATTGTTGCAATTTGGGGCAAGCCTGCTAGTGTTGATATGGCAAAATTAGTAATCAAAGAAGCTAACCTTTTAGGAACGATTGCTTATAATAACACTCATCCAAAAACAATTGACCTAGTATCAACAGGTAAAATAAAATTGGACCAATTCATCACAGCTAAAATCGGTTTGGATGATTTGATTGATAAAGGATTTGATACGCTGATTCATCATAATGAAACAGCTGTTAAAATTTTAGTTTCACCCACTGGTAAAGGTCTATAAAATAAATAAATAAATAAAGGAGAAATAAGATGTCTAAAATTGCAGCAGTTACTGGAGCAGGTCAAGGAATCGGTTTTGCAATCGCAAAACGTCTCTATAATGATGGTTTTAAAGTAGCTATTATTGATTACAACGAAGAAACAGCTCAAAAAGCAGCAAAAGAGCTTGGAGAAAACTCATTTGCGGTTAAAGCTGATGTTTCCGACCGTGAACAAGTTATTTCAGCTTTGAATGCTGTTGTCGACAAATTTGGTGATTTAAATGTTGTAGTTAATAATGCTGGAATTGCCCCAACAACACCAATTGAAACAATTACACCTGAACAATTTCATCAGGTCTATAATATTAATGTTGGTGGAGTTTTGTGGGGGACACAAACAGCAACAGCACTTTTTAGAAAATTAGGTCATGGAGGTAAAATTATCAACGCAACCTCACAAGCTGGAGTTGTTGGAAATCCAAATCTAATGCTCTATTCTTCTTCAAAATTTGCTGTTCGTGGGATGACTCAAATTGCTGCTCGTGATTTAGCAGAAGAAGGAATCACAGTTAATGCTTATGCACCAGGGATTGTAAAAACACCAATGATGTTTGATATTGCGCATCAAGTTGGTAAAAATGCTGGTAAAGATGATGAATGGGGAATGCAAACTTTCGCAAAAGATATTGCCATGAAACGTTTATCTGAGCCTGAAGATGTGGCAAATGTTGTTTCATTCTTAGCTGGCCCTGATTCAAACTATATTACTGGTCAAACAATTATTGTTGATGGAGGAATGCAATTCCATTAATCTAAAAATGAACTGTCAAGTTTTTATCTTGACAGTTCATTTTATTTTGTGCTATAATTGTCTTAAATAAATGAACGAGGTAAGGTCTATTGAAAATCTAAGTTTTGAACTTTAAAAATATTCGTAAAAATCGAGTGTTTTTGTTGTCTTCATAACTTAGAGAGAATAGACTTTTATTATGTTTACAGATTGGGCAATTTGTCAGAATTTGTATCTTTTAAAGCTCTTTTCACCTAAGTTGTGAAAAGAGTTTTTTAATTTAAGGAGAAAATAATGAATCAAAAACAAAAAGAAATGCAAGCTAAACTAGAACAAATTAAGAAGAATAAACCGCAATTTGCAGGGAAAAATACTAATGGGATGACAGCAGTAAAAGCAACCAAGCAAAATCAACACGGAGCAAAAATTAATGCTCCAAGAAAAGCGGGAATTTGAGATTTATGAACATTCAGAGGAACTCACTCTGAGTTTTTCTACTCAAATTAGATTTCTTAATTCTCACAAATGAGAGGAGAATTAAATGTCAAATATTGAATTTAAAGACTTAACCTTTGGCTACGGGGATAACCTGATTTTCAATCATGCCCAAATAAATATTGATGACCGTTGGAAATTAGGATTAGTAGGGCGAAATGGCCGTGGAAAATCAACTCTTTTAAACTTACTACAAGGTAAAATAACTACTGACAGCTCGATAATTACTGGCAAAAACTTTGTTTACTTCCCCCAATTACTGACAGAAGAAGATTTTAATGATAAAGATAAATCTAAAAAACAAAATACTGCTGATAAATATTCTGTAGAAAGTCTGTCAGTAAAAATTACTGACAGAAATTCACAATTAACTTATTATGTGCTAAATGAATTAGCCGAATTTGAACAATGGAAATTAGAACGTGAATTATCTTTATTGAAAGTTGATTTAGAAATTCTTTGGCGTCCTTTTGGAAGTTTATCAGGTGGGGAACAAACCAAGTGTCTCTTGGCAATTTTATTTTTAGATGAGGACAATTTTCAACTAATTGATGAACCAACAAATCATTTGGATCTGGAAAGTAGAAAAATAGTTGCTGACTATCTTCAAAAGAAATCAGGATTTATCGTTGTATCACATGACCGAAATTTTCTTGACGAAGTCTGTGACCACACCTTGGCAATTGAACGTCAGCAAATAGTTCTCTATCAGGGAAATTTCTCAACTTATGAACGAGAAAAACAGTTGCGTGATGACTTTGAACTTGCTAAAGACGAAAAATTACGTAAAGATATTTCAAGGCTGAAAAAGACTTCGTTAGAAAAAAGAGATTGGTCTAATCAACGAGAAAATGTTGCCGGAGCAACCTTTGTGGATAAAAAAGTTGCCAAAAAACAGAATCAACGAGCAAAATCAATTGAAAAACGAATGGGACAGGAAGTTGAGAATAAAGAGAAATTACTCAAAAATATCGAAAAAACTGAACCTCTTATCATGAATTTTCAACCTTCACATCATAAAAGACTGATTCAGTTTGAAAATTTTTCTCTTGGATTTACCGAAAAATTACTTTTCCAGCCGATTGATTTTTCTTTGAAAGTGGGAGAGATTGCAGCAATTGTCGGACCAAATGGTCAAGGGAAATCAAGTATTATTAAATATTTATCTGGTGATTTTTCTGGTGAGCACAGTGGATTTCTTCAATTTCCTCAGGGGATAAGGCTATCATTTGTTCGTCAGATTTATGATAATCGTGGTTATCTGAAAGACTTTGCTACCGAATATCAATTAGATTATGAATTATTTTTAGCTAATCTCAGAAAACTGGGGATGGAGCGCAAGCAATTTAGCCAAAAGATAGAAACGATGAGTCAAGGACAACAAAAAAAGGTTGAATTAGCTCGTAGTTTATCGCAAGAAGCAGAGCTTTATCTCTGGGATGAGCCGCTTAATTATCTTGACGTGTTTAATCGTGAACAAATAATTCAACTTCTAGAAACTTATCATCCAACAATTCTTCTGGTCGAACATGATCAAGCTTTTGTTGAAAAAATTTCTAATCAAATTATTAACCTAAAAGATACATAAATTTAAAAAATAAAAGTAGAGTGATTTTACTCTACTTTTTTAGAATACTTTCATATAATAGAAAATATGAATAAAGCAAAGCGCACAATTTTGTTTTTATTTAAAAAAATGTATACTTTAGATACCCAACCAGCATTGACAAAAAATATTAATCTTAAATTGTTTGAAAGCCCGATAAATTAGGAATAGTAATAGGAGAAGAGTAGTTCATCATTTAATAGTTATAAGCTAATTATTACTATCATTTCTTTGATTAATATCATCTATTTTTATATCAAGCTTTTTAGATAAACATTGACATTATTTATGCGTTATAAATAAAATTTATCAACACCAAGGGATTTGACTATAACGATAAAAGAAGTTTATAGTAATAAAGTAATAACATTAATTATAATTTTTATGGAGGTTGTACGATGCGTGCACATGAAATTTTAAACAATCCTTTTTTAAATAAAGGAACAGCTTTTACTATGAAAGAACGTCAAGAATTGGGGTTGATTGGTCTTCTTCCACCAACTGTTCAAACAATTGAAGAACAAGCTGAACAAACTTACGAACAATATTTGACAAAACCATCTGATTTAGAAAAACGTCATTTCTTGATGGAAATTTTTAATACAAACCGTACTTTGTTTTACTACTTATTTAACAAACATATTGTAGAATTTAATCCAGTTGTTTATGATCCAACAATTGCTGATACAATTGAAAACTACAGTCATTTGTTCGTAGATCCACAATATGCTGCTTATCTTGATATTAACCACCCTGAAAACATTACTGAAACATTAAAAAATGCTGCAGGTGACAGAGAAATTCGTCTTATTGTTGTAACTGATGCTGAAGGAATCCTTGGTATCGGAGACTGGGGAACTCAAGGTGTTGATATCTCAGTTGGTAAATTAATGATTTATACAGCCGCAGCAGGTATTGATCCAGCGTCTGTACTTCCAGTTGTTATTGATGCAGGAACAAATAGAAAAGAACTTTTAGAAGATCATTTGTATCTTGGAAACCATCAAGAACGTATTTACGGTGACCAATACTACAGTTTCGTCGATCAATTTGTAGAAACTGCAGAATCAATTTTCCCTAAATTGTACCTTCACTGGGAAGATTTCGGACGTTCAAATGCTGCAACAATTTTAAATAACTACAAAACAAAAATCCCAACATTTAATGATGACATTCAAGGAACTGGTATTGTTGTTTTAGGTGGTATTTTCGGATCACTTGACATTACAGGTGAAAAATTAACTGATCAAGTATACCTTTGCTATGGTGGTGGTTCAGCCGGTGCAGGGATTGCTGGTCGTGTTCATGCTGAAATGGTTAGTGAAGGTCTTTCTGAAGAAGAAGCTTACAAGTATTTCTTCATGATTGATCAACAAGGTTTACTTTTTGATGATATGGAAGACCTTACACCAGCTCAAAAACCATTTGCTAAAAAACGTGCTGATTATAAAGATGCTGGAGATATGACTGACCTTCTTAACGTTATTAAGACAGTAAAACCAACTATTTTAGTAGGAACTTCAACTAATCCAGGTGCCTTTACAAAAGAAGTTGTTGAAGCAATGTGTGCTAATACAGAACGCCCAGTAATCTTCCCTATCTCAAATCCAACTAAAAAAATGGAAGCTACAGCTGAACAAGTTATTGAGTGGTCTGATGGAAAAGCTTTTGTCGCTACTGGTGTTCCTTCAGGAACAATCAACTACAAAGGTGTTGATTATCAAATTGGTCAAGCAAATAACTCACTTATCTACCCAGGTTTGGGCTTAGGAATGTTGGCATCTGAAGCAAAACTTTTGACAGATGAAATGATCGGTGCAGCTGCACATTCATTGAGCGGTTTAGTAGATCCAGGTAAACCAGGTGCTCCTGTTCTTCCTCCATTTGAATTTGTTGCTGATGTATCAATTAAAGTTGCAGAAGCAGTTGCTAAGAAAGCTCAAGAACAAGGTCTTACTGAATCTAAAGAAACTGATATGGCTAAAGCAGTTCGTGATCTTAAATGGTATCCAGAGTACTAAGGGGAATATCTTAAATGAAAAAACTTAAAGAAACGAAAATATCGGGAATTAGTCTTCCCTTATATGCCTTTTTCGTAGCTGTCATCATAGTTGTAACACTATTAGGAAAACTTCCACTTGATATGGTAGGGTTAACTCTCCTACTTGTAACATTAGGTCACCTATTATACTTCATAGGAGAAAAACTCCCTATTATGAATTCATACTTAGGTGGGGGATCTGTTTTCACTTTAATTGGTGCTACTCTATTATCTTTCTTCCACATTGTTCCTTCAAATGTTATTGGAGCAGTTTCCAATTTTATGGGAGGGAAATTTGGATTTCTTGATTTTTATATAGCTGCACTTATCTGTGGATCTATTTTAGGAATGAACAGAAATCTTTTGGTTAAAGCTTCCAAGAAATTTATTCCGATTGCTTTAATCACTATGGTTATTGGTTTCTTCTCAGTAGGTCTTGTAGGAATGCTTATTGGTAATGGATTTGCTGATTCTGTAATGTATGTTTCTATGCCAATGATGTCAGGTGGTATGGGAGCCGGAATTACTCCACTCTCTCAAATCTATGCAGCCGGATTGGCTCATGGAAACCAAGCAGCTATCTTCTCTCAACTTGCCCCAGCAGTTACTTTTGGTAATATTCTTGCGATTATTGGTGCCTTATCTATCGCTAAAGTATTCAACAAATCTAAATATAATGGACATGGGACTCTTGTTGCAGCAACTAAAGAAGAGTTGGCTAAACCTAAAATAAAATTAGATGCTCAACAAATCGGAACAGGAATGCTCTTTGCCTTTGCTCTTTTGATGGCTGGTGACATCTTGAACAAATTCTTCCCTAATATTCATCAATATGCATTTATGATTATTATTGTATTTATCTTGAAAGCAACAAATACTGTTCCTAAAGATTTAGAAGAATCTGTTGTAATGTTTAACCAAGTGATTATGACAAACCTTACTCATGCTGTTTTGGCAGGTATTGGTCTTGCTTTGATTGACTTGAATACTCTTGCTTCAGCATTTACATGGCAATTTGTTGTACTTTGCTTGACAAGTGTTGTTGTAATGGGACTTGCTAGCTGGTTCTTGGCTCGCCTCTTTGGACTTTATCCAGTCGAAACTGCCATTGGTGCAGGGATGATCAATAATTCTATGGGTGGAACAGGTAACATTGCTGTGTTGTCTGCATCAGATAGAATGGAAATGATTGCTTTTGCACAGATGGCTAATAGACTCTGTGGTGCAATTGTCCTTATCTTCGGTGGAATTCTTATCCGATTCTTTTATTAAAATAACCAAAAAAACATTTTATATAAAATGTTTTTTTTTTTACAAAATTAACTGATTAAGGAAATAAAATAGTTGGGACTATACCGCCTCTCGCATGAAGTAGTTCAAGTAAATATAAAATTTTGGAGCCATATTGATAGTAAAATAATGTAAAGATTTAACAAATTTTCTGCAAATCTTTAAGATACCACTCCTTGTTTGATAAAATATTAAGCTATTCTTTTAACTCCATTATGTCTTAAACTCACTAATAATCGAGAACGTAATATATAAAAATATAATGATGATTGAACCCTAATGAACCCTCTTGATGTATGGTATAATATAAAAATGAATGTAAAAAAACAAATTTTTAAAGGCACACTTTATGCAGTAGTTGCCGGCTGTATGTGGGGAATTTCTGGCATTTTTGGTCAGCTTTTTTTCCGTGATTATCATGGTAGCCCGCTTTGGATTACATCAACACGTTTAACGATTGCTGGTATTATTTTATTGGCCATGTCTTTTTCGCGAGACCATAAGCGTTTTTTTGATGTCTGGAAATCAAAAAAGAATATGCCAACCCTCTTTTTGTATGTTTTTGGTGGGGTATTTTCTGTTCAATATTTTTATTATGTGGCCATTCAACTTTCAAATAGTGCTACAGCGACAATTTTACAATATACAGCACCCGTTTTTATTATGCTTTATTTACTCATTTTTCAACGCCAAGTACCAAAACCCAAATCGGTCTTATTCGTCATTTTAGCAATGATAGGTGTTTTTTTGTTGATTACGGACGGAAATATCAAACATTTATCAATCAGTCCCCTAGCCCTTGTAACAGGACTTCTCGCTGGTGTAGCTGTTGTTATTTACTCAATCATCCCTCGGCCATTATTAGATAAATATGGCGCACTCAATATGACCGGGTGGGGAATGATGCTTGCGGGGATTGCCTGTAATATCTTCTATCCAGTTTGGCGTATTGATTTTCGAATTGAACCCTTGTCAATTTTTTATGTTTTAACAATCTCTATTGTTGGAACAGCACTGGCTTTTTTGTTGCTTTTAAGGGCCTTTCAATTGATTTCACCGCTTGTTGTTTCTGTTGCAACAGCTACTGAACCATTGACTTCTGTTTTTTTAAGTATTCCATTATTTGGCTTGAAGTTAACCCCACTCGAATTACTAGGGATTGTTATGGTCATCGTGTCTGTTATTCTTCTATCGAAATCAGAACAAGCTTAAAAGAAACCTAGGGGTTTCTTTTTTTAAAACTGTTTTATTAGAAAATTCTGATATAATATTTTTATTAGGAGAGAATTTTTATGGAAGAGTATTATTTACCATTGGAAATAAGAACTGACACTTGGACATTAGGAGGGTTATGGTCACTTTGTCTATTTTTACCTTCTATTGAGTATTTTTTGGTTTGGCAATCAATAGATTTCAATGTGCACCAATTTGTTTTATTGAGTCTGGTTATTGGAATACTATTTATTTATCTTTTGTTTTTTTTATTAAATCATTCACGTCGCAAATTAGCTGTCATTGATCAAGAAGGAATTTTATTACGATTATTATTTCGTAATGTTAAGATTGAATGGAGAAATATTCGGGGAATCTATGTTCGGTCAAATACCTTGTATATTTGCGAACAAAATTCTTTTGATTCTATTCATATTGAAAAAAAAGCTTGGTACAAACGTTTAAAATTTTATCAAAATTATTTTGAACCAGGTCACAATTTAAATATTAAATTGACGATTCACGGTTCTATAATTTCAATGGATATAAATGAGCTTTCTATTATTTGTGAAGAAGTATGGTTTAAAAAAAGTGGCTTTGAACAAGATGACCTTTTTACAGAAAACCCTTTTGAAAAAATCGATAGATCTGTTCGAGCAAAAAAAGTGAATCCATGGAAAAAAGTTGTAATTTATATTGGGATTTTTGTATTCACCTTAGGAGGGTGGATATTCAAAGATAAAATTAAAGATACTTATAGCTTAGTAGATTCACAAGTTTACTATGTTTTAGATTCAAAAACAAATAAAGTAGAATTTGCATTTGAAACATATGGGACCAAAAATAATCAAAAAGCAATTGTTGTGACTGATAGAGTAATGCATGAATCTAGCATTTACTCTAAAGATGATTTTAAGGATATTGAGAATAGATATTATGATCATCAATTATTAGCAGGAGAAGGTTATGCAATTGTAGATGGTAAACATCCAACTTGGTGGAAACAAACCTTTGATTTCAGTAGATATGTTAAGAAAAATCAACTTCAAAAAATTACATTAACGAGTATAAAAAAACCACTTTTAAAGAATTATTTAACAGCACAGATGGAACTAACTCAGAATCAATTTAAAGGTAAAAAATTTCCAGTTAAAATTTTGAAAGCAAACTAAAAATATCCATTTCTGACAAAATGTTAGCTACTAAAGTGTGTTATAATATTAACATGTGAGAATGAAAACTCTCAACCCTTTGTTTATAAGGGGTGAGAGTACTAGTAGGGGTTTTTAACTACGCTTTTCATTACGTTTTTAAAAAAATCATAATACTCTTAGAATCCTTTCATACTTTTCTGCATCATAATGCAAAAAAATTATGAACAGGAAGAGGAGATGACAACGAAGGTATTTTAGAACAACGTTTTCGTGAGAATAGTAAAGTCACATTACAAACAGAAAGTGGGAAGAGATTTTCAGGAAATATTATTTTAATCAATCAAAAATATTTTGAAAATCAGCATATTTTTAGCTTTATGTTATTAGAAAAAGAGTGGCTGACCTTCAGTGAAAATAATATTTCATTTAAAATACCCAAAGAAATTTTAGATTATTTTAGAAAAAATTATGGAGAGTATTTTTCTGTTTTTTGTGTAGAAGATTTGTTAAAGTCTTTGAATAATATCAAATTAAAAAATGGATGTTTAGGATATTTTTCGCATTTTAAAGTTGAATACGTTGATGAATACTATTTAACATCAAGTGAACGGTTTAGGAAAATATCAAATAAAGTTGACCGAGTAACTGAATTAGATAATAATGACTTTGACAAAGGCTTTCCAATACTTATAGATATTCTGAAAGAATATATGGGTGTGAAATTATGCTATGGAACATGAAATTAGAATTGTACTTGGAGATGATTCAGGCTCTTCAAGTATTATTACATTAAAAAATTTTAAGCTAAATAAGATTGCAAATTTTAAGACTGATTATAATACATTCTGAGAAATAAAATGTTCTATGATATAGTTTTAAAATCAAAAATATTTACTGAAGAAGAACACAAAAGGTTTGTTTCTGAAAAACTCCAATTTTTCAAAGAGTAATAAAATAGAGGATACTTTTCAACAAATCATATCAGAAATAAAAGAAGTATCTGCGTCTTTTGATTCCTCAGGTACTTTTTCATATCTTGATTTAAAATTAGGAAACCAGAGTATGCTTTATTGTTAAGGTAACTTATATAGATAAAATGCAATTTGATAAAGCAAACTCATAAATGAAGAATTATTTGTAAAAGGAATAACCTATTGACATTCAAATGAAAAATAAGTAAAATAAGCTTATCAAATAAAAAGGAAAATGCAAAATGTCACAAATCTCTGTCACACCCGAAGAACTCAAAAGCCAGTCTCAAGTATATCTTCAGTCAAAAGATCAAATTGAACAAGCGATTCAACGTGTTAATTCTATGAATAGCACAATCGCTGAAGAATGGAAAGGTCAAGCTTTCCAAGCTTATTTGGAGCAATACAATCAATTGGAACAAAACGTTTGTAAGTTTGAAGAATTGCTTGAAAGCATTAATCAACAATTGAACAAATATGCGGATACAGTAGCCGAACGTGACGCACAAGACGCTCAAAGCTTTGGGTTCTAAAGGGAAGTAGCCTAGAGGGCTACTTTTATTTTTGTAAGAAAGGAGAGATAGATGTCAGGAAAAGTAAGTTCAGATTTGGGTTCAGCCCAAGCAGCCGTCTCACAGTTTAATAAAGGCCAAGCTTCTAGTCAACAGTTTTCACTTGGAGAGAGTAATATTACAGGCATGAAAAGTGCGGTTAAGCTCTCTAATTCAATCATTGGAGATTTAACTCAATTGGAAACAAGCGTAAAAAAACAGGTGGATAAATTTCCAAAGTTATCTGAAGTGATTGAAGCACGAGATAAACAAGATGCGGTAGATTTAAGTGGAATGAATTGGGGGTTCTAATGCAGAGAGATAAAAATGCGGACAAACGTTTAGAATATAACCGCAAGATTGCCTTAAAAGAGCAAGAAACTGACGAACTCTATCTTGAAGAACGGCAAGCTAAAAAACAAATTGAGAGCTTTGAAACTGTGATTATGCAAGGTTTTAGAAAACTTCAAGAAATTGATGATAATATCAATAAAAGAGGAACGCTTGCATGGAATTATGATGAAACGTTTCAAAAACAGAAATATCTGTCTAATGTGATTCGACAACAGCAAGATGAATTGGAAAATTCTTATCGAAGCGCTCGATATCAAGTTGAAAATGAACGTGAACAACTTCAAAGAGAAAGGGATACCTTAGCATGGGATTAATTTATCATCCAACGGAGTCACAAGGCCTTGTTTCTGCACTTAATGCCAATATCGCTACTGCACAAGAAATGATTGACAAGCTCAATCAAGCCAGTCAACATCTTATTGAAGCATTAAACGGAAAAGAACTATCAGGTGCAGCTTATACCGCAGGAAAAGGCATGTTTTCAGAATTAATTCTTCCAACGATTTCTAAGGCTTCAGAAGCACTTGAAAAGGTAAAATCAGATGGTAAGCAGTATGAAGGTTTTGCGTCAAGTGCAGGTTCGGAAATTTTAGATGAAGATAAACTCAATGAGCAACTCGAAACTTTACGTACTCAACAATCTGCTTTATCTTCACAAATCAGTTTCTATAATCAGCAAGCCGCTATACATCCAGAAAATAGTGAATTGAATACCAGTTATGGTGATTTCAGTACTCAGCTTTCTTCGTATATGGGAACGAATGCCCATGATATTCAAAAAGTGCAAGAAAAACTTCAGAAATTACATGAATTTAATACTCATGTGAGTACACTTTTCACTGCTTCAGCAAATGATTTTAAAACGGCTATGGATATGGTTTTTGCATTTGGATTGGCAGAGTTTGATAAAACTGGTAATTTTATTCTTAAAGTAGCAAATAGTAAAGATATGAAACGTTTAGAGCATTTGGCAGGGGAGTTGGGAAATAAAGTCTCTGATAAGAAAGAATGGTTTAATGAATCTTTATCACAATTTTTAGATAGTGTTGCTGATAAGGTAATAAAAGAAGGTAAAAATATAGGACGTTCTTGGGGTGCGAAATTACAACCACATGGAACGGGAGGGATTGGTTTTGTAAAAGATAATTTTGCACCAAGAAGATGGTTAAGTGGTAAACTCAAAGGAGTGTCTAATCCAGTTAGCAAGGTCATTGGTACTGGTGCAAAATGGGGCAGTAAGCTCTTAGTAGGTCTAGGAGCGGTAGAAAATTATAATGAATATAATGCAGAATATCATAATGGGGGACGTGCTATGGTTTATAGTGGGGTTTCCACGGCCGCAAGTTATTGGGCAGGGGGGATTGGTGCTTCTGTTGGGACAGCTGCTGCAGGATTTGCTGTGAGTTCTGGAATGATTGCTGGTGGTACTGCCCTAGCTGCAGTTGCTACAGTTGCTTTACCAGTTGCAGGAGCAATTGTTGTTGGTGCTGCTGCAGGTATGGCTGTTAAAGCGTTATATGATAACGTGAAACCTGTGAGAGATGTTATTAATGGAGCAGGAGATTTTCTTAACGATGCTGGAAATAATATAAAAAATACTGCTAAGGAAGTCGGTAAAGCATTAAACAATCCTCTGAAATCTCTCAAAGGTGCTTTTGGATGGTAGTAGAAAATAAATATAGAAAATACCGTATTGAAGATTTAAAACGAATCAATAGTCGTTATTACCAGATTGAAATGCATGGGAAAACGTATGTGATAGATTATTTTGACGGGTTTGATTTCAGAAATTATTTTCCGTTCAAAATCTTTTATCAAGGAAGGGAAAAAAGATGGAAAATATATGAAGTGGCTGACGATAGAAAGTATGGAGCAAAACGAATGCCATGGATTGGAAAATTTCCTGGAGTATTTGAAATCTTAGGATTATATCCTATATGTGTCTTGGTTGTTGGTTCATTTTTTAGGGATAAAAGATTTTTAGAAGGAGTGGCACTATCCATAATAATATTTTCATTTATTTTTATTTTCTTAAGATATATAAAGAGAAAAGAAGAACTTGATATAAGCGAAAGTGCCAGTTTCATTTTAATGCCTGTAGAAAATCAAAAAGTTGTTAATACTAGATTCATTAGGTTAAAACAAATATTAGTTGTATTATTATTTATCTTTCTATTTGTTATCTCATTGAGGGAGGTTTCTTATGTTTTATTCTTCCCAGCAATTGCGGTGGCAGTTGGAAATATGTGGAACAATAAAATATATGTTCCTGATGAAACAATTAAATATCAAATTATAGAAAAAGAGGAAAATTGAATGTTACCAATTGGAAGTATTATTTATTTATCAGAGGGAAATCAAAAAATAATGATTTTGAATCGAGGACCTATAGTAGAACAAAATGAAGAAAAAGTTTTATTTGACTATACAGGTGCTATTTATCCTAACGGATTAGACCCTGAACAAGTGTATTACTTTAATGATGAAGATATCGATGAAGTAGTGTTTGAAGGATATAAAGATGGAGAAGAAAAAAGATTTATTGAACTATATAGCAAATGGAGAGAAAAAAATTCTAATTTGAAAAAAGGAAATTCTAATTTAAAATAATAACTAATTGTGTTTATTGCCAAGTAATTTTAATGTTTTAAAAATAAAAAGCTCGAAAAGTGCTTTTTTCTAAACGTTCGAAGAGCGTTTCTTCTTATCTTGATTTTCTACGAATATTAGCACTGCTTAAACCAGAATCAAGTGTTTGAGAACAGTCGAGGATTATACAAAAAAACCGAAGAAATGAAACATCCTTTCGGTTTTTTAGGTTTCTACTGAAATTAAGCTGTTTAAGGAAATTTCCATATAGTTGAATAAAGCGTCAGAAATCTTTTTTTGAATTTTAACTTCTTTAACTTCGTAAGGGATCAATTTTAAGGGATTCAAAAAAATTATTCATACTGAATCAAAACTTGTAGTTGACCAGCTCGCAATGATCGGTTTATCCAAAACTTTTTTTATTTTATGCACCCAAACTTTTGGATTTTCACTGCTTACTTCCCAGTTTTCATTATCAATAACCCATTGATTCAGGTCGTTATCAAAAATTGCTGTAACTGTAACATTGGAGCGATTGTCCAGTTCAGTGGTTTTTCCTTTAACTTGTATGCCGATTTTAATATCTACATAGGCATCAAATTCAACCCTATTATCATTGTCCATTTTCATCGATTCAGTATTTATTATAATGGTCTGAAAACTTTCCTTATAACTTTCAATCTCATTTTTGAGAATCCCATAATAGTCATTTAACGATTGAGACCATGTGTTGCTTGTATTGTCCAGCTTATTAAAATCAAAATCATTATTGATGCAGTTCGCAAAAGACTGAATGTACCCTGTATAAAGATTCAAAAAACCCTCTTGAACATTTTTTTCCATCAAAAAATTTGTCTTTTCCTGAATATCGAGGATACCGTCCTGGTTTATCAGGTCAATACTTGCTGTTTTGGCTATTTTACCATACTCTGGAGAAGTCAACTTATAGTCTATTTTATAGTAGGCAGGAATAAAAGGTCCTGCATGCTCTCCTGTCTTGAGGTGCTCCCCTGCTAACGTTAGAGTGCTCGCATCATCTTCTGTCGTCAGGTCAATCTGTCGAGCAATAGGTAAAAATTGATGAATTCCAAAAAAACCTTGAGAAATTTCCTTAAAACTTTCTTTATTAAGTAAATCTTTCTTAATTTTTTCAACTGTTGTTTTTTTCTTAGCTCTCACAAATTTGTCAAATTCTGACTTGGTTATTTTTTGATGATTTGAGAATTCGGGGACAAATTTCAAAAATCTATTAAAATTATCCGTTTTTATAGCCTTAGCAGCGTTCATTGCTGCATAATCTGGAAGACTCCGATGATAAAAAAATGCTGACCCTACAATGCCAAGAAAACAACTAATGACAATTATCAGAGGAAAAGGTCTCTTAATTGATATAATCCTTTTCATTAGTAATTATCCATGCCACCCATGAAATCTGATTGGATATTTTTGAAATCATAATTTTTGTCTGAATCCTTATCATCGACGGTCCATTTTCCTGACTTTTCCTTAGTCAAAATTAGCTTTTCACCACCTTTATTCATGTTACTTGGTTGACTGGTTGGTGTATTTGCAAATTTTTGAGAAATATTTTGTACAAGATATTTGCTAGCAGCCGTCATCGCAGCATCATAATCATCAAATTTGCCTTCGTTTTGATTTTCCCAAGTTTCCATGATAGAGTCTGCATTGACATCAGAAAATTTGAGGACTGTTGGACTAACAGTCACAACCGCATAGTCAGGAAACATTTCAGAGATACCATATTCAACCTTGCCTCGTTTAGCATTTTCAGCCTCAAAGCTTGTGACGATCTTACCCAACTCTGCTTGTGATGGAGTGTAATAATCTTGTATTTCGGACTCTTGAGGAAATTTTTTGCTAAAAAGGGTATTAAAATCATTGTGAGCTTTGGTTAAATCATTGGTCAATTCCGACTTCACACCAGTTTTGCCTAGAAATACACTATCCACATAACTCTGGGCAAGCGTCGTTAATTCTTTTGTTGGATCTTTATACTTGCTCGTATCTACTTTCACTACAATATCATCAGGTTTCTTATCAGCTCCTGATGGCATTGGTGAGAAATGAAGTTCATATTTTTCACCCTTATCAACTTGAAATGCAATATAACCATCAAGAGTTTTATCTGGTGAGAGATTTCCTGCCTGTAGTGTCTTGAATTTTGAGTTGTCATTACCGTAGACAGATTCGGTACTGAGTTGATTCCCTTTACTGTCGTAGAGCTTAAAACTGCCATCATAAATACCATTCATTGTACTACCAGAGGTATTTTTAATTCCGACATTAAGAGCAAGCCATCCTTCTCCTGATTCTGCTGTTTTTCCGCTCTCAAGAACATAAGTCCCTGACTTAACATCAATTTTGGCGGGAACTGATGTCTTAGTCCCACAAGATGCAAGTAAACCTACAGAGAGCAGTGCAGTACCACAGAGAGCAAGGGTTTGTTTGATTTTCATATAAGTATTCTCCTAACCTTTTACGTAGTAGCATTACAAAAACTATCAGTTCTTTTGTTACTACAAGGTTAATTATAGTTAAGTTTGTAGCAAAAGTCAATTTAATCATAGACAAAAGAAACATTTTATAATTTATGAAATAAAAAAACAGATTTTAAGTTCATCAGTATTAGAAATATATATAAGAATATTTAAAACAAAAATTCTCATTTTACGGGAAATTCCGACAGAAATTTTAGAAAGCCTCCTAACTTATTTGATTTCAGAATTTTCGTTTTGTCCTTATTATAAGTGAAACAAAAATATACTTCGAGATAATATTTCAATAATCGTTTAATTTATGTTTTAATTAAAGGTATGAATAATAAAAGAGTAAAAAAAGCAACAGTTTTGTTAACAACAGGAGTTTTATTGGGTTCTTACTTAGCACCTAGTTTTGCTTTTGCACAGGAAACTACAGGAAATGTTGAAGGTAATATACTAGACTCAGAAAATCAAACTTTGCCATTGTCTAGTCCAGATGATGGAAACATGTTACCCTCTGCTGTTTATATGAAGGATAAGCAGACTAGTGATGAGAAAAAAGTAATCTCTCAAGATGCTTCTGATAGTGAGAGTTCCAATATTCTTCAAAAAAATAATGAACCTACCGTCCAAGGATCATGTGGTACTGCTCCAATAAGTTTAGATTTAACAACAGGTACTCTGACTATAGGTAGTGGTGTGGTGACCTATCTTGGTAGTGGACAAGGAGCGACATTAGCGGGATGGATGAGAAGAAGTAATATGGATTCGAGCATGGTTTCTAATATTAACATTGATGGAAGTTTAACCTTTACAGATGGAGATGCCTCAAGTTATTTTTTTGCTAGCATGGATAATTTGAAAATCATTACTGGACTAGGGAACTTGACATTTGGAACAAAGTATAATTTAAGAAGTATGTTTCTTGGTTGCTCTTCACTACTTTCTCTGGACATAGCGAACTTAAATACATCTGGTGCTACGGATGTTGGAAACATGTTTCAAGATTGTAGCTCTTTAACAACATTAGATTTATCTAATTTTGATACTTCAAAAGTAACCTACATGGGGCAGATGTTTAGTAGAGCCAGCAGTTTATCCTCAGTCAATATTTCTAACTTTGATACAAGTAATGTCACAGGTATGGATTTGATGTTTGATGAATGTACAAATCTAAAAGCGATTGATGTGAGCCATTTTAATACAAGTAATGTCACAAATATGTACGGGATGTTCTATGACTGCTCTTCTTTAGCAAAACTAAATTTGTCTAATTTTGATACAAGAAATGTTACAGAAATGACAGATATGTTGAATCTTAATGTCGGTGCGGGCTATTCAGCAGATAATTTCGAGTTAAGCTTAGGGAAGTATTTTGTTTCGACCCCTGGTAATTCCATCATGGATGATATTGGTGATACGGATAAACACACTAATAAATGGCAGAATGTTGGAGAGGGAACAGTTAATAACCCTAAAGGTAATTTCATTTATACTTCTTATGATTTAATGGCAAACTATGATGGTAATACAATGTCTGATATGTACGTTTTTCAAAGATTAGAGCCTGTAAAAGGAGCGGACGTAACGGCTAAATATATAGACACTAAAGGCAGCAAGATTTCAGAAGATATTGTGAAATCGGGTAATGTCGGTGATGACTATAGCACGGAACAAAAAGAGATTGCAGGTTATACATTTAAAGAAGTTCAAGGAAACGTATCTGGTCAATTCACTAATCAGGCTCAGACTGTGAATTATATCTACACGAAGAATCCCATTTCAGGAGGTGACGTGATAGCGAAATACGTTGATACAGATGGAAATTCCATTTCTGAGGATATTGTGAAATCGGGTAATGTCGGTGATGACTATAGTACAGAACAAAAAGAGATTGCAGGTTATACACTTAAAGAAGTTCAAGGAAACGTATCTGGTCAATTCACCAATCAGGCTCAGACTGTGACTTATATCTACACGAAGAATCCCATTTCAGGAGGCGACGTGACAGCGAAATACGTTGATACAGATGGAAATTCCATTTCTAAGGATATTGTGAAATCGGGAAATATTGGCGAGGACTATAGTACAGAACAAAAAGAGATTGCAAGTTATACATTTAAAGAAGTTCAAGGAAACATATCCGGTCAATTCACTAATCAAGCTCAGACAGTAATTTATGTCTACACAAAATCCAAAGTTATTCCTGAATCAAAAACAGATAATAAAACCAAGTATAAAGAAGAGACTCATCATGAAGGGATAGCTTTATCAGCAAAGGATGCTTTACCTGAAACTGGTGAGAGTGAAAAAATGGCATTGATAAATGTCTATATAGGTTTTATATTTCTAGTAATCTCACTTATTACAACTCTTTTAGGTGTAAAAAAATTTAGGAATTAATTATCATACAAAGATGATAAAAAAATTAAGTATCATTATAGTGGATGGATGAGGAGTTAAATGATGCCCAAATATAGATTAACAGCGTTAATTGGAGTAATCTTAAATAGTATTGTTGTTGTCTTTGCTTTTTTATTTGATTTTTTATCAATGATTAAAGACCAACAATTTTTAAATAACACAAATGAACAAATTGCAGCATTAGGTGGAAATGAAACAAATATGACAATTACCTTTGGCATACAGAGCATGATTTTAGTTACTTTTACTATCATATCACTTGTATTGTGTCTGGTATCATGGATTGCTTTTTCTCAATTAGCCCACAAGAATTCTTTTGGGTGGGAAATTTATCTCTTGACTCTTTCCCTCTTCTCTTTTCTGTCAGGGTTTAGGAATCTTATTGGAGTTTTCATGGGAGGAAATAAACTTATTTATGAAGATATCCTTTTGAGTTTTCTTAAAATTTCTTGTTCAATTTTTTTAGTTTTATCTTTTATATTTTGGAAAATACACTACGAAGAAAAGAAGATAAAAACGATGAATAAAAATGAACTTTGATATATGGAGCTTTAGAAAAAGCTGAAGATAAAATAAAAGCTAAACTTGAACAAATTCAGAAACATTCAATAAGTTTTAACTTATATTTTGGTTTCTGAGGATTGATTCTACTTAATTTGAAAATATAAAATGGAATTGGAAATGACTTACAAAGAAGATTTAGAACGTTCAAAAAGTATTTTAGATATTCAACAAGCCTATGAGAGAGAATGTCAAAGGAGATTTTTACTTCTTCAAGAAATGTTTCCAGATGATTCAGCTCGAATGATGCTTTCGGAACATTTAGCTATATGGTTAGCTGCGGAAAAATATGCAGTTGGGAAATTTGGTATTTCTGACAGACATTGGATTCAAGAAAAAATATAAATACACGTGGAATTATTATTTCACGTGTATTTTATTTGCCAGTTCAAAAAAGGACATCAGAGTATAAATGTCATTAAGTTAAGGAAATGGAAAGTTGGACTAATGTCAAATATTTAGACACAAAATGAGCTATCTTTTCTTAAAATAGTTCTCTTCCTTCTGATTTGGAGTTAAACCATTGTTGGCAGAATGAGGATTATAATTGTTATAAAATTGTTCGATATATTCAAAGCAAGAGAGTTGTACTTCTTGGATTGAATGATAAGTTATTCGGTTAATTTCGCGTTGTTTAAGGTACTTAAAAAAGACCTCAGTCACGGCATTATCATAAGGATATCCAGGTTTGGAGTAAGAAGCAAGCAACTGATGCTCATCTAATAGCTTTCTAAAGGAAGCTGATTTAAATTGACTTCCTTGATCCGAATGAAAAATGATTGGTTCTTTAGGTTTTCTCTTGTTTAGAGCAATCTCTAAAGTGTCACAGGCGAGCTTAGCATCAATTCGATCGCTTACTTTCCAAGCGATACATTTTCTAGAGTAGAGATCAAGAATGGCGCAGAGATAAACATGTCGTCTAGATCCTATAGAAATATAAGTGAAGTCGGTTGTCCACACTTGATTAGGGACTTAGGGTTAAATTCTTGTTTCAGTAGATTATCAGAAGAAAATATGGGAGAGTGGTTTGATTTAAAACGAGGTTTAATCGTTGACATTTTAGGGAGTGTCATAGAGTTGAGAAGTCGTAAGATACGCCCTTCAGAAATATTGATGCCATAATCACGCAGAAGGATGATTTTAAAAGCTCTCGTTCCAATTCTTTTCTTGGCTTTCATATAAATTTCAAGGAGTAACTTTCTCAAGCCTTGATTTTCTATTTCACGCTTTGAAGGCTTCTTGTTAATGAAGTTATAGTAGGTGGAACGATTGACATGTAAAACACGACAGAGCATAACTGTCGTGTGTTCAAATCGGAGTCGAAAGACGGCTTTTAATCTTACTTGGAGTTTTGCATGAATATGGCACTCGCTTTTTTTAAGATAAGATTTTCCTCTTCTAATTGTGCATTACGCTTTTGTAATTCTTGAATCTGTTTGGCGGTCAATACTGTATTATCTTCAAGTCGAACTTGAGAATACTGCTTGATCCATTTTGCGAGTGCAGAAGTGGAGACACCATAATCTTTACAGAGTTCGGCTTGAGTTTTACCTGTTTGGTAGAGGTTGACGAGAGATTGTTTAAAGTCCTCGTCGTAACGTTTAAATCCTGACATAAAAGTCCTTTCATTTTTGTGTCTTCCTAGACAGATTATAACACACGTATTTGTGTCTACTTTTATAGTATAGCTCCAAGATGAGTGTATATCAGTTTAGTAAAAAGAATTAAGTAGGTATAATGTAATTAAATAATAAATTAGGAGAGTTTATTAATGGAAGAACTACTATCGAAACTCATGCAACGACAAATAAAAATACTATATTATGTTTTAGGAAGGAGTGAAACCTCTATTAAAGAGATTTCTGAATTCTTTTCTTTTCCAAAAAGTATTGTGAAGAGAACCATATTAGACATTAATAATCAGTTTTTAAATCGCTTTGGAAAGCAAGATTTTATTGAATCAAGTAATTTTGGAGTAGTAAAAATAAACTCAAAATATTTGAGTGAGGGGCTCGATTCTGTCAATAAAATGAAATTATCGCTTCTGAAAGATAGCATTCCTTTCAAGTTTTGTGTACTTTTAATAACTAATGTATCAATGTCTGCAATTGAAATTAAGAATACTTTATTTATTTCAGCACCTTATCTCGACAAGATTTTATATAGGTTAAGGAGATATCTAAGGAGGTTTAATTTAAATGTCGAAGTGAAGAAAGGAGTATATGCTATTACTGGTAATGAGTTACATATTAGAATTTTTTCATTTTTAATTTTAAGTCAAACTTTCAGAAATATAGAATGGCCATATACAATAATATCTTTAGATGAAGTGAAAAAAAAGGTTAAAGTTAGTGATATGGTACGCCTCAAGTACAAGACTCAAGCAAAAAAATACTCGGTTTATTATCTCTTCGCCATTTTTTATACGAGGATCCGTGGGAATCATGGAATAAATCAGTATGATTCTAATGTGCAGAAAGACCTTTTTAAAGTTCTTTTTACTCAATTTTCTTTAGATAATATGGAGGATAAATCATACAAAGATGCTCTTTCTCAAACAATCTTCTCAGAAGTTGAAGTATATTATTTTACATTCTTACTTTCAATATCCAATTCAGATATGATATCAAAAAAAAATAAAATTAAGTTAGGAAAATTTTTAATTCATTATAATCATCCTTATTGTCAACAAGTTAATGAAATATTGAAAGAACAGTTTACTTATAACGAAAATAATGAAGAAAGTTATTTTCTGATGAGTTACATCTTAAATATGGCTATTATTTCGAGTTATCTTATGGAAGATACAGTAATAGAATTTAATAAGTTAATTGCTTCCGATCATCTACCATATTTGGACAGTAAAGAAAATGAGGTAAACGAATACTGGTTAAATACTTCAGCGATCGAGTTAGGAGATAATCAAAAAGAAGTTGTTAAACGTATTTTATATTCTTTTAATAACATCTCTAAAAAAAGTAATCTTATAATTTTTTTAGAGATGGCAAACGATCTTTCCTCAAGTCAATATATTGAGTTTAAACTTAGACAAACATTTAATTCAGAGAGGATAAAAATTACTAATGATATAGAAAAAGCGAATATGATTATCACAGATACATTTGAGGATTTGAAATACAATGATAAAGTTTTTTACTTAGACTCTATTAATAACAAAAATGCTTGGTCAGAACTCCAAATGTATATTTTAAAAACCTTCATGAGTAAAGAATAAATAGTATTATAAAACAATAGTAGAAAATAGATGAATCTCGATGAAATAAAAATAGTTCAAAAAGAGATTGCTTAGTAGCGATTTACTGAAACAACTAATCTGAGATAGCAGATTATGGATTATGATTTAAATAATATAAAAACCAATAGTAAGTACCAATTCTTAAATAAAATATTCTTAATCTTGATAACAAAAAAATAGCATTTTCAATAAAAAAAAGTGATAGCGCTTGCAATAACTAAAATGATGTGGGATACTATACTTGTATGAACATAACTAAATTTTTCTTCATTAGATTTAATTTAAGCTGTAGAAAGTGAAACATTCTTAACTCTTTGGAACCGTTTTAGATGGTAACCATTATAAATTTAAGTCCAATTAAAATTAAAAAATAAATAAGTTGTATTAATCTATTAGAGTAATAAAATTTATTTGTTTACTACTGATAGTTAAATGCAGTCTCAGTTACTTTTTATATGTGTAGAATTTGAATTCTATCGAAAGGGATTTATAAAGACGATGATTTTTTGTATTACCAAAAATACAATAAAAAACCATCGTAATTTCTAATATGTCTAAATGAATTTTTTACTAGACAATTTCATAATAAAAGTTTATAATATATTAAATTTCTTATAAAGGAGAGATAAAAATGGAAAATGTCGTAACTATTAATTTCAAAAGCAAAGAAAAAACTTATGAGGTTCTTTCAGAATTAAAATCTAATAATTTGTCTTTCAATATAATTACCGCAGGAATAATTGAAAAACAAAATGGCTCAATAATTGCTAAAGACGGATTTGATTATGAAACTCCAAATAAAAATTGGGCAATGGGTGGTTTATTAGGAAGCTTGTTAGGTGTAATTGGTGGACCTCTTGGAATGCTTTTTGGTGGAAGTCTTGGGATGATAATTGGAGACATCACTGATGATGAAGAATTGTCAAATAAAGTAGATACCGTGAGAGAAATTACTGATAATCTAGAATTAAATGGAACCGTTTTGATTTTATTAATCCAAGAAGATAACGTTTCATTATTAGATCATTATCTCTTTAAAAATGATGCTTCTCATGTTTCTAGAGAAAGTCTATCTTCAGTACAACAAAAGGTTATTATTGCTGAAAAAGCTCTAGAACTTTCAGAAACTGAGGCCAAAAAAAGAATTAAAGAGCAAAAGAAAGAAGAGTTCAGAGAAAAAACTAATGAAAAAGTAAAAAAACTTAAAGATAGGTTCTCTCATAATAAAAAATAAAATTCATCATATTATGTATTGTAACGAAAAAGGTAACTATGGATAAAAAAAATATTGATAAAATTGGAAGAATTGCCTCAATTATGTCTGTGTGTATGTATGTTTCTTACGTTCCACAAATTATGAGTAATTTAAATGGACAGCAGGGTAATCCCATTCAACCTTTTGTTGCTATGGTCAATTGTATAGTCTGGACCTTGTACGCTTCACTAAAAAAGGAAAAAGATATTGCAATTATCGTGGCGAATGTGCCTGGCATATTTTTGGGTCTAGTCACGTTTGTGACATCTATCTAAGGGCCTTGAATATACTATAAAATTATCAAAGCTAAATTCATTTAATCAAGATATAAAAAAATCTCCCGAATATAACGGAGATTTTTTTATATCTTGATTAAAGAACAATTAAAAGAATATTTTTAAATAAATGAGTCATATTGTTTTTGATAAAAATTAGCAATATCAATTGTGCTAATTGAAAAGAAAATATCTAAGGCATTGAGCATCAATCTATTTCCATCTTCTTTATCTGTAAATTTATACTTCCAATAACCTCTAGAAAAATTATAAAGATTTCTTAAATTCATCGAATTAATTAAATTAAAGGAATCAATTTTGCCAAGTATGTATTCCCCGTATTCTTTATACCCTCTGCTAGATAAAATAATCACCGCCTGACAACATGATTGCGTTAAGATAGATAGATGTTTAGGAGAATTGAAAATTTTATTAGTATCACTTAAGAACAAGTCGATTAAATACAGTATATCTTTGGTATTTAAATAATCCATAGTAAAGTAAAGAATCCATAATTCAGTCAAATTCCAAACTTTTATATCATAAAGATACGAAGTAATTGTCTCTATTTCATTTTGAGAGAGACCAATTAATCTGGATTTTGCAGAAATGGCAATATATGGGTAATCAATAGTTGTTTCTTTACACAACCTATTAAGCTCTTTTTTATCATTTTTTATTGTTGCTACTTCAAGTTCTCTTAATAAAATTTCAGGTTCGTTGGGATAGAAGTCGTTGAGAAGGTACTCGTATTCCTCCAGACTAATCCCCATAAATTGTAAAGCTTGTACGACCTTATCAAAACTCATCATAGTTTCAGAACGCTCAAACCTTGATAATGTAGGCTTTGAAATTCCAATAGCAGAAAATTCGGATAAAGAAATCTTTCTCTGCTTACGAATTTTTTTGAAAATCTGACCATATTTTTTATATATCATTTTTTTACTCCTAAATTTACTTTGATTATATTGATTGTTCCAGAAATGAAACGATAGAATATATAATTACATTTCTGGAACAACGAGAATATGATAGCTTTTTTGTAGTATATTATGTATATAATCAAAATATGAAAAGATTAAATACATTTTCTAGAAGAAAGTAAAATTTTCAATTCATATTATCATTAGATTTTATGACTTAATGTGATTATAACATATAAGTTATAAAATTTACTTTATTTTGAAAAGGAAACCTAATGAAAAAAAAATCTACAAGCATTGCTTTATTGATAATTCTATTGAGTTCTGCTACCCCTGCTATAGAGGCAGTTGCTGACAGTATAAGTGAATCATCCACTTCTAATCAATTAACTACTAATAATGGCTTGAAAGATTCTAACATCTTATCTTCAAGTTCAATTGAAGATAACAGATCAACTTCAACTCAGCAATCTACGGAAACACCAATTTTTAAAAGTTCATCTGCCACAAATCAAATATCTACTGGTCTAAATAGTAAAAAAACAAATATAGCACTAAATAAACAGAGTAAAGCAGGGTCAACTGGTATTACTTCGACGACAAATCATAAAGAAAGTTCTACAAGCACTTCTTCACAAGATGTTCCTGGACCTATGATTAAGAACGAGGATGGCAGTTATAGTGGAAAAATTGATAATGTATCATGTGAATTGTCTAAAGATGGCACGTTGACGCTGAGTGGTGGGAAAATAGTCGCTGAAGGATTTGTTCCTTGGCATGATGAATCGAACCTGGTAAAAAAAATTATTATACTAGGACCTCTCGAGCTCACTAGCCCTGAAACTATAAATGTCCCTACTGCTAGACAAATATTTTGTAACCTTCCTAATTTAACAGAAATAGAGGGATTAGAAAATGTTAATACAATAGGTATGACCACTCTTGAGGCAATGTTTGTTAATGATACTATGTTATCCACCTTGGATTTAAGTTCATTCAATACAAGTAATGTAACTACATTAGCAAGCATGTTTAGTGGAGATAGCAATTTAATAAGTATTGATGGTATCTCAGATTGGGATACCTCAAACGTTACAGATATGACTTCTCTTTTTATCAAAACAACCGCACTAAAAACATTAGATATATCAAAATGGAACACTAGCAATGTTATATCAATGGAAAATATGTTTGGAGGCAATGCAACTCCTACGCTAGATGTTACAAATTGGAATACAAGCAACGTTAAAAATATGTATGGGATATTCAATCATTCAAAAGCAACAATATTGAATGTCACAAATTGGGATACCTCGAATGTTGTGGATATGTCAGAGATGTTTAACGGAGCTTCGGTCTCTTCCTTAGACGTTTCAAATTGGAATACTCAATCAGCCACTCAAATGGATAAGACATTTAGATCTCTCTCTCGTATTAATGAATTAGATTTATCAAATTGGAATATGACAAATGTCACATCAATAACTTCTTTTTTTGAAGGAGATATTAGCCTCAACACTTTAAAACTCGGAAAAAATACCAGTTTCTCTCTAGATTCGGCTCTTCCTGAACCTTCTAGTGGTTTACCACATACAGGTAAATGGATAAACGTGGGATCAGGTACAAAAGACAGACCAAAAGGAAGTAATGTTTGGACATCACTAGAATTGGAAAAAAATTATGACGGTTCTAAAGATGACGATACTTATGTTTGGCAAATGTCTCATGCAGTTGTGAATGTACACGATTCTACAATCTATGTAGGAGATACTTGGAGAGCTGAAGATAACTTTGATTCAGCCGTTGATAAAGATGGTAATCCTGTAGACTTTAAAGATATTACCGTCGATTCAAGTAAAATGGATACATCAAAGGCAGGAGTTTATGAGGTTACCTACAGCTATGATGGTATGACAAGTACTGCTAAAGTAACGGTTAAGGATAAACAAACTGCTGTGAATGTACACGATTCTACAATCTATGTAGGAGATACTTGGAGAGCTGAAGATAACTTTGATTCAGCCGTTGATAAAGATGGTAATCCTGTAGACTTTAAA
>NZ_JACVUQ010000011.1:0-68349 GCF_016516525.1 Lactococcus sp. S64
GCAAGGGACTTTGACTCCCTCATGCGTTGGTTCGAATCCAGCTACCCCAGTTGTTATGTTTCGCCGAAGTGGCGGAATAGGCAGACGCGCCAGACTCAAAATCTGGTTCCTTCACGGGAGTGCCGGTTCGACCCCGGCCTTCGGCATAACATAAAAGCTAACATGCCTATTGTTAGCTTTTTTATATAATTAATTGGATTATTTTATAGTTAATAAAAAACTACTGAAAATTATTGAATTCAGTAGTTTTTTGTTATATTAAATGCGTTTTTAAAATCAGGAAAAGCGTAAAGCCTGAACTGAGAAGCTTGCTCCAGCAATGATAAAAATATAGCCAATAATCAATGATTTGAGAATATTTCCGTCGCCATTAACGATTAGAGGAATCAAAAATCCTGCTAAGCACAGAATTGGGGTCCATGTTCTAGTTGCTAGATTATGCCAGGCTAAATAGAAAATTAATAGTGAAAGAACTGCTCCTACAGCAAGAAGTAAAATCAGTAGTGTAGAGTTGATTGCTGTTAAATTACCATTTATCCAGAAGACGCCATGTTTTAGTATCTCATCCACCTTTCCCCTGTAAGTCCCATCTATATCATACCGTTTCCAATCTACTTTAAAAAAAGTATGGTTAAAAATAATATAAGTGATGATAATAATTAGCGAAAGGATAGAATATAGTAATAAGATCCATCTTTTAATATTATTTGGTTTGTTTATAAAATTTTTCATAGTTCTCCTTTTTACATTATTTTTTAATAAGGTAATAGCTTAAAAAATGTGTCTAGTAGTTTGATTGCAGATCCACCAAAAAGATTCACTGAGCTATGGACAATCGCGCTCTCGATGAAATTATTTCTTTTTGAATAAACCCAAGTAATAATAAAAGAAAGGATGAGATATGGAAGTAAGTACCAAGAAAATCCCGTATGGACAAGAGCGAAAAGTACAGAAGAGATTAGAAAGGCAACCTTTTTATTAGTTATTGAACCAAAAATATAACTTCTAAACAATAGCTCTTCCGAAAGTGGAACAATAATTCCTAAAATATATTTTTGAGAAAGGATTGGTAGTTGGCCTAAAATATCCGACATACCAGTATCACTCGTCACGGAAGAAATAATTTGTGTTTTTAGGACAAGTACTGTTACTAGATAATTGGTTGCTAAAGTGAAAAACACAATCCCCATTAGCCAAAAAATACGCTTTAAATCCCAGTTCTTAAGTGTATTTTTTAGATATCCGAGCTTCCAAGCAATTATAAAAATGAGTATTAATACCAAAGTCATTAATAGTGGTAAGGTCCAAGAGGAATTAGTATATAAAAAATCGGTAAAGAAAAAGATTCTTTTATTAAAGAAATAGGCAAAAACTAAAACAAGAGGATATTGATAAAGAATGTTTAATAAAAGAAAAAATAGAATTCCTAAAATATTAAGTTTGTATTTTTTTAAAATCATGGCTGTTCTCTTATAAAAATTTTTAGTGAGTGTTGCAGGTTCATCACTATAAATTTTTGAAGTTCATTTAAATTCTTCTTCATAAGCATCTCCTTTGTTATAAAAAAACTATATATTCAAACTATTTTGAATATATAGTATAATATTAGCACTTGATCAATACCATGTCAAAGAAGTTTGTGTATTTTTAATATAAATGACATTATTTAATCAAAAGTAGTATGTATAATAAGTTTCATCTAATGAAAAAATAGATAAACTGACCTATTTATAATAGGTCAGTTTTATTTTATAGTAAGGGTTTATTCAAAATCCAGACCTGTTATATTTTTTGAAATCTGCCAAAGTCTATCTGCGTCATTGTGGTCTATTGCATGCGGACGTAAGCCTCCAGAAAAATTATTAGCTTCTTCTGATGTCATAAGTCTGGCAATATTAAGGTCTTCACAATAAAGACCACCCTTACCTTCTAAATCAGGGCTTGTTGAGGCCCAAAGAGGTGTTGCGGCACCTTGAGCGATTGTTTTTAAATAGCGATATTTACTTCGGTCAAAGCCGGATTTAAGTGCATTAAAAAATACGGGGATATGAATTAATTTAAAATAGTCGGCTAGGTAGCGGAGCCAAGGGGTAATTGGTGAATTTTGACGACCAATATTTGTCATTGGAATCATACCAGGGTGGACGGCAAAACTTCTAATTCCATATTTTTTTCCTAGTTCATCTAGTTTTATTGAAAATAAAACGTTGGCAGTTTTAGATTGTTGGTAGCCTATTTGGGGATTATAGTTTTCTATTTTTTCAAAATTCCAATCTTCTAGTAATGGTGTCATTTGTTGAGCACGACTGGATAAATTTATAACTCTTGAGTTTTTTGCATTTTTTAAAGCGAGTAAAAGTTCCATTGTTAATTGATAGTGGCCTAGATGGTTTGTGGCAAAGTGATATTCTATTCCTCGTGAATCTCTTTTTAAAGGAAGGTACATTAATCCAGCGGAATTAATAAGAATATCTAGTTTTGAATTATTTTGCAAAAAACTTTCGGCAAATTGATGAATACTTTCTGGATTGGTGAGGTCAAGGGGAAGAATGTCAATATTTTTTATTTTAGATAAATTTTTCTTGGCTACCTCCATTCTTCGGGCGGGGATAATAATTTTTGCTCCAGCACGTGAAAGTTGTTTGGTCATCTCTAAACCAATACCAGAATACCCACCAGTGATGATGATTGTTTTTCCTGAAAGATTAATATTTTTCATAACTTTATTTGCTGTTGTTTTATAATTAAATTTGTAGTTTGCTATTGGTTCTTGATTTGACATAATAAAATTTTCCTTTGTGTTATAATATTTATGTGATACAAGTGTAACAGCAAAAAAGAACTTTTACAATTAACTTTGGACGGTTTGTCTTTAAAAGTGACAACAAAATGAAAGTGTAACAGAAATGAAGCGAAAAGAGCAATATCAAGATTTTCATGACTTTATTATTGAAGGAACGATGTTGTGTTTAGAGAAATATACAATCAATGAATTACCATTGACAGAAGTTTGCAAAAAAGCCGGGGTGAGTCGGATGACTTTCTATCGGCACTTCAAAAATAAGGAAGAAGTCGTATTAGAGTATTTTGAGCTAATCTATGATAAATTTCTTAAAGAACTTTTGGAGCTAGAAAGTATTAACTCACTTATTTTAAGTGAGAAGTTGGTGGGACTATTTGTTGAACAAGAAGAAGAAATAGAAAAAGCTGTCAAGGGGAATTATTATTCGCTGATTTTTCAGGTATTTGCTCAAAAGATGACTATTTTTTATAATGAAACAACGACTTGGGCTGATTATCTAGGGACAAAGCAAAAATTTTGGAACGATTTTATGGCTGCCGGTTTATTTTATGTTTTAGGAAATTGGGTGAAAAATGGCTGTCAAGACTCTTATGATGAAGTGGTGAAGATGGTTGTAGAATTCCATGAATAAGTGACAGATAAAAAGGCTCAAGTTATTTTGAGCCTTTCTTTTAGCCAATAAATTTTTTCCCTTGTTTATTAAGAATCACTTTTGTAATTTCAATGACAAGGGTTGGGATTAAAGCTAAGATGATCGCTATTAGCCAGTGTGTCATTGATAAAGGAGCAACTTCTAAGATGTTCATCAAAATAGGAACATTTGTAAAGAGAACGGTTATTCCTAGTGATAATAAGGTGGTACCAAAAATCATTTTATTAGTGGTAATTCCTCTTGTGAAGAGAGATTCATTACTTCTAGCATTATAGACATTAATCGTAGAAGCAAGGGTTAATATCACAAAGGCCATTGTTTGTCCGAGTTGATGGTTGGGTGTCAATCCAGCGATTTCAATAAACCTACCAAGATAAAAACCAACTAGAGCAGTAATGATGAATGCTGTAGAACAAATGGCGATACGCCAGCTGACTCCTCTTGAGAAGATACTTTCTTTGACTCCAACAGGTGGCTGTTCCATGATATGACTGTCGGCTTTTTCACGTGAAAGTCCAAATCCGGGAATTCCATCAGCAAGGACATTGATGTAAAGGAGTTGAATTCCTGTAAAAGGCATTCCCCAACCGACAATTGCTCCAATGAGCATTGTTAGAATTTCAGCTACGTTTGCTGAGAGAAGGTAATAAATTGTTTTTTTGATATTGGTGTAAACGCGACGGCCTTCGCGAATGGCAGCGACGATGGTCGCAAAATTGTCGTCAGCAAGAATGATATCAGAAGCGGATTTTGCAACTTCTGTTCCAGCTATTCCCATTGCAGTTCCGACATCGGCTGCTCTTAAGCTAGGTGCGTCATTGACCCCGTCTCCTGTCATGGCGACGATTTGTTCTTTTTCTTGCCAGATTTTTACAATACGAAGTTTGTCTTCAGGACTTACTCGGGCATAGACCGAAATTTGTTCAATCGTTTGGCTAAGTTCATCATCTGTCATTGATTTGAGCGTTAAGCCGTCAATAACTTTATCTCCGTCACGATAGATGTCAATTTGTTGAGCGATTGCTTTTGCTGTAAGCGCGTGGTCCCCTGTAATCATGATTGGTTTAATACCAGCAGCCCTTGCTTCTTGAACAGCGGCTTTTGATTCTAATCGTGGAGGGTCAATCATTCCCACGATTCCAAGAAAGGTAAGATTATTTTCTAATTCAGTTAAATCTTCTGGGACTTTATCGATGATTTTGTAAGAAAGAGCAAGAACACGTAGGGCTTGGTCAGCAAAAATGTCATGTATTTTTTGGGCTTGACTCAATAAATCATTTGATAAGTAAGTGGAAGTCTCCTCGTTATTTGAAGAAAGGAGCTGTGGATGCTGTGCTTGATGTTGACTGCTTGGTGCAAGTCTATCAAAAGCGCCCTTGGTCAGTACAAGATATTTTTCATTATCTTGCGGATGTTGAATGACAACGGTCATTTTTTTGCGTGAACTATCAAAAGGGAGTTCGGCAAGTCGTTTTGGATTTTTTTCGGGTTCATAGAGATCATGAGTAATTAAGAAGCGAATGATTGCTGCTTCGGTTGGGTCACCATGGATTTCCCAATCACCGTCAATGAGTTGTGCACTGGCGTCTGAGGCATAAGCAAAATTTTGTATTAAGGAAACTTCAGAGCTTGATAATTGACCTCCTGACCAACTATCTTGTCCAGATAGCCAAAGTTTTTGAATGGTCATCTGATTTTGTGTGAGTGTTCCGGTTTTGTCAGAAGCGATGACTGTTGCGTTTCCAAGAGTTTCAACGGCAGGGACATTTCGGATAATGGCTTTTTTCTGAGCCATATTTTCTACACCGTAAATCAAACTGAGTGTAACAATAACTGGAAGTGTTTCTGGGACGGCAGCGACTCCTAAAACAACGGCGGTCATTAAATTATCAACAAAAGGAACATTTCCATACAAAAGGTTAATGACAAAGATTAAGATTCCAGCGGCAAAGGCAATGACTGCTAAGCGTTTGGCAAGTTTATCGATTCTTTTTTGAAGAGGAGTTTTTCCTTTTATTTGTTCGCCAATAAGTGTGGCAATTTGTCCCATTTGAGATTCGGAACCAACTGCGACAACGATTCCTTCGGCTGTTCCGTTAAGGATATTTGTTCCTGAGAAAACCATGTTCAGTTGATCTCCAAGAGGAACTTCGTCAGTAATATCAAGGTCAGCATTCTTGTCAATGGGTTCTGATTCACCTGTCAGTGAAGATTCATCAACTTGCAGGCTATTACTTGTGAGTAAGCGAATATCAGCTCCAACTTGTACGCCGGCTGTCAGCTCAATGAGGTCACCGCAGACTAATTCACTTGAAGGAATAGTTTGGCGTTTTCCAGAACGAAGAACAGTTGATGTTGGTGAGGAAAGCTCTTTGAGTGCAGCGAGTGCATTTTCCGCCCTGTTTTCTTGGAAGATTGAAACGAAAACGTTGATGGCAACGATAAGTAAAACAACAATTGTTTTAGTATAGTTTCCATTACTGATATAAGCCAAATAGGCTGAGAGAACACCAACTAAAATAAGAATGATATTCATGACTTCTAAGAGGTGATGAAGAAGTTTTTGAAAAATATTTGGGCCTCTTTGTTCTTCAAAGTTATTATGACCGTATTTTATTCGTGAATTTGTGACTTGAGTTGGACTGAGACCACTTTTACTATTAATATCATAGAATTTTTTTATATTATCAATGGATTCTGTTTTATATTTCATATTTTTTAGCCCTTTCTTTTGGAAATTTACATTATAATATAATTATAATATATTTTTAATAATTACTGGAACGATATGCAAATAAAATTTTTACAAAAATCTGTATAATTAGCCGAAAATATGGTATTATGGATGATATGAAAACTAAAACAGTAAGTGAATTGGCAGAGCTTTTTGGAGTGACTCGCCAAGCGATGAATAAACGTGTTAAGTCGCTAGATACTAAATTTGTTGAAAAAAATGAGAAGAATGTAACAGTCGTTAATGCTGAGGGAATTCATGAACTTGAAGGACTATACGGAAAAGTGGTGACTGCCAAGGCAGAGGTTCTGGAAGAAAATGCTGACAAAGGTTCTGAGGTTGCGCTTAAGACAGATGATGCAACATCCGCAGCTTACGAAATGATTAGCGCTTTGATGAAAGATAAAAACGCTGAGATTGAACGTTTAAACAGTCAACTTATCTCCAAAGATCAACAATTAAACGTAAAAGATGCTCAAATTGCTGAAAAAGATGTACAGATTAAAAAACAGCAAGAGTTAATGGAAAAAGCTTTGACAGATCAAAAACAATTTTTTACGGATTTGCAAGAACAGTTAAAAACCACTGATAATAAGGGCTTTTTTGGGCGTTTATTTGGTAAGAAATAAATCATAAATTTGCTGAGCGTTTCATCAGTAAATTTTTTTATTGCTTTTTTATAGGAGTGGAAGAAGAAACTATTCTTAAAAGTACGAGCTTTTTTAATGTTAAACGCTTTCAAGAGAAGTGGACTTCTTTTGCTTTTGTAGAGCGCTTTCTAAGGGAGTTTATGTTTGCAAATTTTAAAAAAAGTGTTAAAATAAAAGAGTAAGTTAAATTGTTAACTTAGTCAATTTAAAAGGTAAGCCTTTTATAAAATCTAATCCCTATAAGGAGGAAACTACTAATGGTAGTTAAAGTTGGTATTAACGGTTTCGGTCGTATCGGTCGTCTTGCTTTCCGTCGTATTCAAAATGTTGAAGGTGTTGAAGTTGTTGCAATCAACGACTTGACAGATCCAGCAATGCTTGCTCACTTGCTTAAATACGATACAACTCAAGGTCGTTTTGATGGTAAAGTTGAAGTTAAAGATGGTGGTTTTGAAGTTAACGGTAAATTCGTTAAAGTTACTGCTGAATCTAACCCAGCTAACATCAACTGGGCTGAAGTTGGTGCAGAAATCGTTCTTGAAGCAACTGGTTTCTTCGCAACTAAAGAAAAAGCTGAACAACACTTGCACGCTAACGGTGCTAAAAAAGTTGTTATCACTGCACCTGGTGGATCTGATGTTAAAACAATCGTTTTCAACACTAACCACGAAGTACTTGATGGAACTGAAACAGTAATTTCAGCTGGTTCATGTACAACTAACTGTCTTGCTCCAATGGCTGATACTTTGAACAAACAATTCGGTATCAAAGTTGGTACAATGACTACAGTTCACGGTTACACTGGTGACCAAATGACTCTTGATGGCCCACACCGTGGTGGAGACTTCCGTCGCGCACGTGCTGCAGCTGAAAACATCGTACCTAACTCAACAGGTGCTGCTAAAGCTATCGGTCTTGTATTGCCAGAACTTCAAGGTAAACTTCAAGGACATGCTCAACGTGTACCAGTTCCAACTGGTTCATTGACTGAACTTGTTACTATCCTTAACAAAGAAGTTACAGTTGACGAAATCAACGCAGCTATGAAAGCTGCTTCAAATGAATCATTTGGTTACAACGAAGACCAAATCGTTTCATCTGATATCGTTGGTATCTCAAACTCTTCACTCTTTGATGCTACTCAAACTGAAGTTACTTCAGCTGATGGAGCTCAACTTGTTAAAACTGTATCTTGGTACGATAACGAAATGTCATACACTTCAAACCTTGTTCGTACACTTGCATACTTCGCTAAAATCGCTAAATAATTTTCCGATTTTAACGGTATAAAAACCAGTCTTCGGGCTGGTTTTTTTTGATTTAATAAAGGAGAGAAGATGGAAACACCAAAATGTATTCATTGTTCAAGTGAATATACTTATGAATTATCAGATACGAGCTTTGGCTGTTCTGAATGTGGAAATGAATTTACTCTTGAGGAAATTGAGGCAGCTGGAAAATTTATTGTCCTTGATAGTTTAGGAAATGAGTTAGAAACTGGGGATGACCTTGTTATTGTACAAGATTTGCCAGTTAAGGGAATGCCAAAACCAATTAAGCAGGGAACAAAAGTGAAAAACATTCGCATTAATCCAGAAGGGAAAAATGAACATTTTATTGATTCAAAAATTCCGGGCTTTGGAGCAATTGCTTTGAAGGGTTCAGTTGTTAAGAAAGCATAAAAAATAATCAGAGTAATTTCTGATTATTTTTTTACTGACAGAGCTTTCTGTCAGTAAATTTTGCTGATAAATTCTCTGTCAGCAAATTATATTTGATTTTTGAAGCATTTAACCTTATATATTGGTATAATAAAAGTATGAAATTAACAGATTCAGTGCAATTTTTAAAAGGTGTGGGACCGAAATCTGTGGAAAATTTCCATAAGTTAGGAATTTTCACGGTTCAAGATTTATTGCTTTATTTCCCTTTTCGTTATGAAGATTTCGCAAGTCGTTCGGTTTTTGAACTTGTTGACGGAGAAAAAGCAACAATTATTGGAACGGTAGTGACACCAGCTAATGTCCAGTATTACGGATTTAAACGTAATCGACTTTCATTTAAAATTAAAGAAGGTGAGGCCGTGGTTGCTGTCAGCTTTTTTAATCAACCTTATTTGGCTGACAAAGTGGAAGTTGGTAAGGAAATTGCAGTTTACGGAAAATGGGAGCAGGCAAAGCAACAACTGATGGGGATGAAGGTTGTGGCTCAGGTGGACGATGGCTTAGAACCTGTTTATCATTTGACAGCTGGTATGAAACAAAGTCAATTGGTCAAAGTAATTCATCAGGTTTTTGAATCAGACCTTCTATCAGAATTACCTGAGAACTTACCAGAATTTTTGATTAAAAAATATCGTCTGATGAACCGGCAAGAAGCCGTTTTGGCTATGCATTTTCCTGAAGATATGGAAGCTCATAAGCAGGCTTTACGTCGTGTAAAATTTGAAGAATTATTCATGTTTCAGTTGAAATTACAGGCCTTAAAAAATAAAGAAAAATCGGGCCGAGCAGGATTAGAAGTTGTTTTTGAGCAAGGAGAAATTGATCAGAAGATTTCTGAATTACCTTTTGAACTGACAGGTGCTCAATTAAGCGCTTTGTCAGAGATTCTGACGGATATGAAATCTCCTTATCACATGAATCGACTTTTGCAAGGTGATGTGGGTTCTGGTAAAACAGTTGTTGCTTCCCTTGCCATGTACGCGGCTTGTTTGGCGAATTTTCAAGCAGCAATTATGGTACCAACGGAAATCCTTGCCCGTCAGCATTTTGCAAACTTGAAAGCTCTTTTTCCAGAATTGCAAATTTCACTTTTGGTTTCGGGTTTGAAAGTGGCAGAGCGCCGCGAGATTTTGGCTGATTTAGTTAGTGGTCATACACATATGGTAGTTGGAACTCATGCACTAATTCAAGAAGGGGTCGATTTTTATAATTTGGGTCTTGTGATTACAGATGAACAACACCGTTTCGGAGTTAATCAGCGAAAAATTTTACGAGAAAAAGGGCAAAATCCAGATGTTCTAATGATGACAGCTACACCCATTCCAAGAACGCTTGCGATTACGGCTTTTGGGGATATGGATGTTTCAATTATTGATGAACTACCCAAGGGACGTCAACCCATTACTACAAGGTGGGTCAAACATGAACAATTTTCCGAAGTTTTAAGTTGGATAAAAGCAGAGGTTGCTAAAGATTCACAGGTTTATTTTATTTCACCTTTAATTGAGGAAAGTGAAACGTTGGACCTGAAAAACGCAGAAGCTCTTTTTGCGGAATTAAATGAATACTTTGGATTATTTGCCAAAATTGGTCTTTTACATGGAAAAATGAAAAATGATGAAAAAGACCAAATCATGCAAGAATTTAAGGCTAAAAAATTAGATATTTTGGTTTCAACAACAGTGATTGAAGTGGGAGTTGACGTTCCTAATGCTACGATTATGGTGATTATGGATGCTGACCGCTTTGGACTTTCGCAGCTTCACCAATTGCGTGGTCGTGTTGGTCGGGGAACAAAAAAATCTTATGCCATTTTAGTAGCAAATCCTAAGTCCGATTCAGGAAAACAACGGATGAAAATTATGACAGAAACACAAAATGGTTTTATTTTAGCCGAAGAAGATTTGAAAATGCGTGGTTCTGGAGAGATTTTTGGACTTCGTCAGTCAGGACTTCCAGAATTTATTGCGGCTGATTTAGTCAATGATTATAATATTTTAGAAGTGGCTAGAAAAGAAGCAGTTGAAATTTTTAAAAATGCAGATGAGTTTCCTGATTTGATTGCTCAAGTTAATGTTGACGGGGGCTTTGATTGATGAGTAAAATGGATAATGAAAAATTAGACCACTTGATTTTAGAAACATGGACAGATTTTATTGACTTAAAAAATAAGGCTGAGCTGTCAGAAGTTTTGATTCCAAATAGTATGCCACTTTTGTGGTTTGGTGACTTAGCCAAATATGAAAAATCAGACTTAAAAATACTGACGGTCAGTAAAAATGCTTCTTATGCAGAATTTGGTGAAAATCAACGTTATGAAAAATTACTGACAGAATTTTCGTCAGTAAATTTGGAAACTTACAAGTCAAATCTCAATCGGTATTTTGAATACAATCCTAGTCCTTGGTTCAATCAGTTAGCAAAATTTTTACCTGTTTTTGATTCAGCTTATAAAGAATATGAAAATCAAATTAATCGAGCCTTACATATTGATTTGTTTACCCCAATTGCGACACATCCAGTTTGGCCAGGTTTAGCTAAGAGCCAACAAGAACAATTCAAGATGAAATTTCCGCAACTTTTGCAACTTTTAGAACCAGATGTTTTACTGACAAGTCTGTCAGTAAGTAATTTAAAAATTTTACTTAAAAATGCTGGAACTGAAATCGAAGAAATATTTGATAAAGAAGAAGTAGGAAAAGCTGCCAAATACGTTCGAGCTTATCGTGTCGATAAAAAATTAATCGTGATTAACGGTCGAAACTTTCAAGGAACTTATTTCGGTGGAATGACTGACCAGTTTGTTAGAAAATGTCTGACAGAAATTAAAGGGATGATTTGATGATTGACCAATTTCTGTCAGTAAAAAAAAGAGTTCATTTGAACTCTTTTTTATTTTCCCAAACAAAATTGTGAAAAAAGTTGTGTAATCAATTCATCTGGGGCAGCTTCCCCTGTGATTTCTCCAAGTAATTGCCAACAACGTGTGACATCCACTTGAATTAAATCAACAGGTAAGCCCAGAGCAAGCCCAGAGTTTGCTTCTTTAAGAGCCTTCAAAGCTTCTTCAACAATTGAAATGTGGCGGGCATTAGATAATACCGTTGCATCTTTGGCTTCAATTTCACCGGCAAAGAAAATTTGGTTGATTTTTTCTTCAACAGCATTTAAGTTTTCATTTTTAAGAGCTGAAATTCGGATAAAATCACCAGAAATTTGAGTGCTATCAATTTTTTCTGGCAGGTCGGTTTTGTTGAGTAGAACAATGCGATTTGAATTTTTAGACAGTTCTAAGAGCTCTAAATCTTTGTCAGTCAATTCATTTGAGGCATCTAAAACGAGTAAAACTAAATCAGCTTCAGCCAAAGCTTTTTTAGAACGTTCAACCCCAATCGCTTCGACTAAATCATCTGTTTCACGAATACCAGCAGTATCCACTAGTTCAAGAGGAACACCGCCAATATTGGCAAATTCAGTAATGACATCGCGCGTTGTTCCAGCAATATCAGTGACAATGGCTTTTTCTTCACGAAGCAATTGATTAAGTAAACTTGATTTTCCAACGTTTGGCCGACCAATAATCGCCGTTTTTAAACCTTCTCTTAAAATTTTTCCGCGTTTAGCTGTTGATAAAAGATTTTCCAAAAGCTGTTCAAAATGAGCCGTTTTTTCAAGGAGCATTTGTGAAGTCATTGTTTCCACATCATCATACTCTGGATAGTCAATATTGACCTCGACTTGTGCCAAACTTTCGAGAATCTCTTGACGAATGTTATTAATCATTTTTGAAAGACTTCCGTCAAGTTGTTTTACGGCAATGTTGGCAGCTTTGTCAGTTTTAGCTCGAATTAAATCCATGACAGATTCAGCCTGAGCCAAGTCAATTCGTCCATTTAAAAAGGCACGTTTGGTAAATTCGCCAGGTTCAGCGAGTCTTGCGCCATTACGTAAAAGTAATTGCAAAATTTCTTGTGTGACTGCAATTCCACCATGCGTATTTATTTCAACAATATCCTCGCGTGTAAATGTTTTAGGCGCACGCATGACTGAAACCATGACTTCGTCAACGAGACGTTTTTCTTCAAAAATATGGCCATAATTAATCGTATGGCTAGCAACTTGAGTTAAATTTTTTCCTTTATAGACAGATTGAGCAATTTTTAGGGCATCTGTCCCTGATAAACGAACAATGGCAATTGCTCCTTCACCAAGCGGTGTCGAAATCGCCGCAATCGTATCAAATTCTTGTGTTAATGTCATAAAGACTATTTTAACGCAAAAAGGCTGAATTTCCTAGCCTATTTAATTTATTTTTTTATAAAAAATAAAAATCTATAATAATTGAGTTTGCACCAATAAAAAGTGATAAAAAAAATAAATTTTGATGCTGACTAAAAATAGAAACAAAAAATTTTCTATTTTTTCTTCGCATTTTCCCAATTTATGCTCACATCTTGATATAATAGTAGATATGACCTATCAAGTAAAAATTATCTATCCAAAAGAAGAAGCCGCTGAAAATAACAAACTCACTGAGCGTACATTTAATGAGTTTATTGATGGACTCGAATTAGAAGAAGTCATCACGCAATATGAGCAATTACTGACAAAAGGTTATTCAATCTCAGTCAATTTTGCTCCACCTCAACTTGATGACAAGGGAACTGAGCCAGACCCATTTATGATTGCGGGTCGCTTAGAGCTTGCTGGGATTCCTTATAAAGCCACTTTGAAATTAAAAGCAAGTGGTGATTATGAATCAATGGTAAAAATTGCTAAAATGATTGAACAGCAAGATTATGATTATGATATCTCAGCTAAATTGCAAATTCGTGAAAATTCATCAGTTGATTTTGAAAAAGAAGGTTCTTGGTTTGATAAAGATTACACCAAATATACGATTTTACCCAAAGCCAGCAGCCAAGATATTGCCGATTTAAAAACACTTTATGACGCACTTGTTGAAGAACATCAAAAAGTGACCATTAATATCAAAGCAAAAGTCAAAAAAGATGATGATGACAGTTTTGCCAATCAATTGGCAGCATATCCACCAGAAACAATGATTATTTTTAAGCTGACAGATGCAGATATTTATGGAGAATAAGAATGAGAAAAAGTTACTGACAGAAATTCTGTCAGTAACTTTTTTTCCATTATTTTACTGACAGACCTGTCAGCAAAATCTGATATAATAAAAGACATGAGACTAGATAAATTTTTAGCAGAAAGTGGCCTCGGAAGCCGTAGTGAAGTCAAAATTCTATTGAAAAAAGGGCGCGTGACAGTTGCTGGGGAAGTTCAGCGAGACGGCAGGTTTCAAGTAGACAAGAATTCTAGACAAGTCGCCTTTGATGGTGAGATTTTAGATTACCAAGAATATTATTATTACTTATTAAATAAACCGCAAGGTCTTGTTTCTGCAACAAAAGATAATCTTTTTAAGACAGTTGTTCAATTATTATCGGAAAAAGATTTTCGTGAGGATATTTTTCCAGTCGGACGTTTAGATAAAAATACTGAGGGACTTTTAATTTTAACGAATGACGGAGCATTGGGACATGATTTAACTCAACCCAAAAAGCATGTTGAAAAAGAATACTTTGCGCGAATTGATGGAAAAGTTACTGACGAAATTGTCAATAAATTTGCTGAGGGCTTGACTCTAAAAAATGGAGAAAAAGCACGACCAGGAGAATTATTCATTGAAAATATTTACGAAGGAGAGAGTCAATCTGGCTGGATTAGTGAAATTCGTGTGATTATTCATGAAGGAAAATTTCATCAAGTCAAACGGATGTTTGAAGCTGTTGAAATGTACGTTCTCTATCTCAAACGCATTCGGATGGGCAATTTAGCATTGGATTCAGATTTAGCGCTAGGAGCCTATCGTCCTTTAACAACCGAAGAAATAGAAAATTTGAAAAAATAAAAAGTTACTGATGAAAATTCGAAGGTATCCGTAAGTTAAAAAACAACGGCTATCCTAGAAGTTTCATCAGTAACTTTTTTAATTTTCGCGATTAATATTGACCCCAAGGACGGTCAAATGGCCATTAGAAATTAATTTGATAATCAAATGAGCAAAATCTCGAGCAGACATTTGTGTAGAAGTGCTGACCCACCAGTCTAAAGTTCCCACCAAAATCGAGCTGATGTAAGAAATTACAAAATCATTGGGAACCACAACATCTTTTTCTCTAACTTCCAGTTTTTCAAATAACTCGGTATAGCGTTCAGATAAAATCTCCAGAAATCGATTTTTTAACCGTTGATCATGCGCTCTGTCAGTAATCATTTGTGCAATTTCAGGATTATCGCGAACAAATTCATAGAAACGACTCAAGACAGTTTCAATTTCTTTGACATGAACATTGTTACCATCAACTAAATTTTGTTCATCTAAAATGCCAGTGAAGCTAGCTAAAAATTGGTCAATCAAACTATCATATAGATCTTGTTTGTCAGCATAATGAGCATAAAAAGTTGCCCGATTAATCATGGCTGAATCGGCAATTTCTTGAATTGAAATCTTTTCAAATTTTTTCTTGCGTAACAAACCAAAAAAAGCCTGACTAATCAATTTTCTTGTTCGTTTCACACGTAAATCATCTGATTTAACCATAAAAACCCATCTTTCCAGTTTCAAAAAGACCCAGTCCCGATAGACTGTTTTGTCTAATTTTTCACATTGTACTATTTAACTCCATTATAATCAAAAAATAGATTAAAGTCATTAAAGAATTTAGTCAAAACATTTTGTCATTCGATGTCAAAGTCTTTTAACATAATCAACAGCTTGTTTTGAATTGTCGTTTATGTGACAACCACGCCCTTTTTGCTGGTTGCTTTTCTTATGACAAATGATAAAATGAACATATAATAAGATAAGCAACAGACCGTCTAAATTACTTTTTATCAAAATTCTGCCTCCAAAAGATAAGTTAGATTTCAAATTTAACTTGCCGAAAAAATATTAAGAACTTAGCGGACTTGTTCAAGTGATATTTCTCACATAACTAGGAGACCATCTTGACACAAATTTATAAAACAGGGATTGACGTTGGATCAACCACAGTAAAACTCGTCGTTTTTGACGAAAATTTTAAGCTCATTTTCTCACGCTATGAGCGCCATTTTTCAGATGTGAAAGCAGCAACCATCAAAGTATTCAAAGATTTTATAGAAGAACATGGAGATTTAAATCTAGAACTAGCCATTACCGGCTCAGGAGGAATGGGACTTGCGGAAGTCATTGATGTTCCTTTTGTTCAAGAAGTTATCGCTTCATCAATTACCATTGAAAAATTCATTCCCCAAACAGACGTGATGATTGAGCTTGGTGGTGAAGATGCCAAGATGACCTTTTTTGATAACGGAACTCAAGAATTACGTATGAACGGAACATGTGCCGGTGGGACAGGTGCTTTCATTGACCAAATGGCAGCCCTTTTGAAAGTTGATGCCAATGGTGTCAATGAGTTAGCTAAAAACTACGAAAAACTCTATCCGATAGCATCACGCTGTGGCGTTTTTGCCAAGACAGACGTTCAACCGCTGTTAAATGAAGGAGTGCGTCGTGAAGATATTGCTGCTAGTATTTTTCAAGCCGTTGTCAATCAAACCATTGCTGGTTTAGCAAGTGGACGAAAAATCAAAGGAAATGTAGCCTTTCTAGGCGGTCCGCTTTTCTTTATGAGTGAATTACGCAAACGTTTCATCGAAACCTTGGATTTAAAAGAAGAAAATATTATCTTCCCAGAAAATCCACAACTTTTTGTGGCAATGGGAGCTGCGCTCTATGAAGAAACAAGTCAGAAAACAGCAACTGATTTAATTCATAGTTTAGAAAATGATGATTCAGACAGCTTAATTCCACAAGATACAATGGATAAACTTTTTGAAAATCAAGCAGAACTTGATGAATTTCGGACGCGTCATGCCAAAGCAACAGCTAACTATAAGAACCTGTCTGAACATCATGGAGCTGCCTTCTTAGGAATTGATGCCGGTTCAACCACAACAAAAGTTGTTCTTATTGATGATGAAGGAAATATTCTTTATGACCATTATGGTTCTAACAATGGAGAACCGCTTGAATCTGTCATTAATATTTTAAAAGATGTCTATGCTAAACTTCCAGCGGGCGTCTATATTGCAAAATCAACAGTAACGGGTTATGGAGAACACCTGATTAAAGCAGGACTTCATGTTGATTATGGTGAAGTTGAAACAATGGCTCATTATAAGGCCGCTGATTATTTCAATCCAGGAGTAGATTTCATTCTTGATATTGGTGGACAAGATATGAAAGCTATGCGGATTCGTGATGGTGCTCTATCAAGTATTCAACTTAATGAAGCTTGTTCATCTGGTTGTGGTTCATTCATTGAAACCTTTGCCCATTCACTAAAACATGATGTTCGTGAATTTTCACAAAAAGCACTTTTGGCTGAGCATCCAGTTAACTTGGGTTCTCGTTGTACCGTCTTCATGAACTCAAAAGTAAAACAAGTTCAAAAAGAAGGAGCGACTGTTGGAGATATTTCCGCAGGTCTTTCATACAGTGTCATTAAAAATGCTCTCTATAAAGTTATAAAAGTAAAACGTCCAGAAGAACTTGGTAAGAAAATCGTTGTTCAAGGGGGAACTTTTTACAATGAAGCCGTTCTACGTGCTTTTGAAAAAATTTCTGAGCGCGAAGTGGTTCGTCCAAGTATCGCGGGATTAATGGGAGCTTACGGTTGTGCTTTGATTTCCTTAGATAACCAAGAAGCAAATAAAGAATCAGAAATTCTAAAACTTGATGAATTAGAAAAATTCACAACTCATAAAGAATTTATGGTCTGTGGTCTTTGCGAAAATAACTGTAAAATGACCCTAACGGTCTTTAATGATGGGAATAAGTTTGTAACTGGGAACCGTTGCGAACGTGGTGCCGAAAAAGCTACAAAAGTTAAAGTCGCTAAAAAGGATAAAAAAGTTAACTTAGTTGATTACAAGTATAAAAAACTTTTCCGTTACCATAGCTTAAGCAAGAAAAAACAAACCAGAGGAGAAATTGGGATACCACGTGTACTCAATATGTATGAAAACTATCCGCTTTGGCACACGATGCTGACAGACCTTGGATTCCGTGTTGTTTTAAGCCCTCGCTCTGATAAAGAACTCTTTGAAGAGGGAATTGAAACCATTCCTTCAGATACGGTATGCTATCCGGCCAAAATGAGTCACGGACATATTATGGCTTTGATTAAACAAGGCGTTCCAAATATCTTCTATCCATCTGTCCTTTTTGAACAAGAAGAACAAAAAAATGCTCAAAACCATTTCAACTGTCCGATTGTGCAATCTTACCCTGAAGTTCTTAAAAATAATATCGATGAAATTCGTGAAGGGCAAGTTAATTATCTTCATCCTTTCATTAATCTAGCCAATCCGGAAGGAGTAGCTGTTAATGTTCATAAGGCTTTAACCGCCCAAGGGATTTCTGTCAATCTTACGGAAGTACAAGCTGCCGTCCAACATGGCTTTGAAGAAATGGATAAATTTAAAGAAGATTTGCGCCTTAAAGCAGAAGAGCTGCTCATGCAAATTAATTTAAATAATGAAAAAGCCATTGTTCTCGCTGGACGTCCTTATCATTTGGACCCAGAAATCAATCATGGAATTGCTGACATCATCACTCAAGAAGGTTTCCACGTTTTGACTGAGGATTCTATTAGTCATTTAGCCGAAGTTTCTGGCCTGCGTGTGGTCAATCAATGGGTTTACCATAGCCGCCTTTATGCAGCTGCAAATGTTGTTTGTAAAAATAAAAATCTAGAACTTGTTCAACTTAATTCCTTTGGTTGTGGTCTTGATGCCGTAACGACAGACCAAGTAGAAGAAATCATGCGTGGACACAATAAGCTTTATACCGTCTTGAAAATTGACGAAGGATCAAACATGGGAGCTGTTCGGATCCGTTTACGTAGTCTGAAAGCAGCAGTTTCAGAGCGCGTGCGTCATAATATTGAAGCAAGCACCGAAGTTCACGAATTAGTACAAGAAACACCAGCTTTCACAAAAGAAATGGCAAAAAAACACACTCTTCTTTTACCAATGTTGTCACCAATTCACCAAGAAGGGCTATTAGATACAGCTTTTGCCGCTGCGGGATATAATGTCGTTTCTCTACCAGAAAGCAATACTTCTGTCAATAATGGGTTGAAATTTGTTAATAATGACTCATGTTATCCAGCGATTATTACAATAGGTCAGCTCATTGAAGCTCTCCAGTCAGGAGAGTATGACCTTGATAATACTTCGGTCATGATGACTCAAACAGGTGGGGGATGTCGCGCAACAAACTATATTCCTTTATTGCGTAAAGCTCTAATTGATGCAGGTTTCCCACAAGTACCTGTCGTTTCCCTATCAATGGGGAATCAAGGAACAGAAAAAGGATTTAAATTCACAGTTCCACTTTTAACGCGCTTTATGATTGCAGTTCTTTATGGAGATTTATTTGAAAGAGTCGTTTATCGTACTCGACCATATGAAGCCACTGAAGGTTCTGTCAATGAATTACATGCGAAATGGTTAGAAAAAGCTCGGAAAAATGTAGAATCTGGATCAATTTTTGAATTTAATCGTAACATGAAAAAAATTGTTGCCGAATTTGACCAAATTGAACTTTTGGATATTCAAAAACCACGAGTGGGTGTTGTCGGTGAAATTTTGGTTAAATATAGTAAAACAGCAAATGATGATATTGTGTCAATAATTGAAGAAGAGGGCGGCGAAGCAGTTGTTCTTGATTTAATTGGCTTCATGAACTATAGCTTGTACAATCAAATCTGGAAAGCAGATGAGATTGGCTTTAGTAAGAAAAATAAACTCATGGCTAAAACTTTCATTGGTATTATTAATATGTTAGAAAAACCAATGAATAAAGCCTTGAAAGCCTCAAAACGCTTTGATTCTATTGAATCAATTTATGATATTGCAGCATCAACTGAAGAAGTGATTTCAATTGGGAATCATACTGGTGAGGGTTGGTTCCTCACTGGCGAAATGATTGAACTCTTGCAAAAAGGGGTGAACAATATCATTTGTCTTCAACCATTTGGTTGTCTTCCTAACCATATCGTTGGTAAAGGAATGATGAAAGAACTTCGTCGTCAGTACCCAGGAGCCAATCTCGCTCCCATTGATTATGACCCAGGAGTTTCTGCGGTCAATCAATTGAATCGGATCCGCTTAATGATGACCACGGCTAAAAAGAGAATGAACACTACTTCCAATTCAGTCGAAGAATCAGAAAGAGAGTCAGAAATGGAAACTGCTCAAGCTTATTAAAAAATAAAGACTAAATACTGACAAATCTGTCAGTATTTTTTTATATAAATAGTAACAAATGTTATCAATGATGGGTATCAATGCTTAATATCAATACTGGATATCAATGCTTGGTATCAAAAAATGTGGTCGCGCTTCGTATCGCTTTTGTTTAAAATAATTGAGTAACTTAAAAACATTTGAGAACAACAAGATTCCCGTTTCTCAAAAATAGAAATTATTGTTATTTAAGAAAGGAATTTCGAAATGAAATTTGAATTTAAAGGACTTTCTTCATATGAAGAAAATTCAACACCAAACTATGTAGGCGATACTAAAGTACGCAGTGTCATTCAAGACTTCGTTAACATGGATGAAGCAATTGAATTTGTTTCAAATCACCACGGTTTTATAAAAACTGAAGATGGAAAATTTGCTTTTGAAGTAAGAAATATCTCAGCTATCGGTTAATTAGATAAGGACAGTTAGCATGGAACAAAAATATTCAAGAATTTTAGTTGGTATGGATGGTTCAGCAGAATCACTTAAAGCATTTGATGAAGCAGTCAGAGTTGCTAAACGCAATGATGCTGAGCTCATCTTAGCCAACGTTATTGAAAAACGTTCATTTCTTGCCGTGAATACTTACGACACAATTGCCGAAGAACAGCATGAAAATGGAACAAAACTTTTATTGCAACAATTTGCTAAGGAAGCATTGGATGAAGGACTAACAAATGTTAGAACACTTTTGGAATATGGTTCACCTAAAGTAGCAATGGCAACAAAAATTCCTAAGCAAGAAAATGTTGATTTGATTGTAATTGGCGCAACAGGGATTAGTTATATAGAGCGTGTAGTTGTTGGTTCAGTTGCATCTTATATTGTTAATCATGCCACTTGCAATACACTCATCGTTAGAAAATAATAGTCTTACTTAGTCACTCATAAAAAGAGCAGAATCTCTTTTACTTAGAAATGGAAAAAATCATGAAAAAAGAAAGTATTTTTACTCCTACTTTCGTTATTAACACGCTTATTAGTTTTTTATTTTATATTGTTTTTTACGTCTTAACCTCCTCAATAGGGACTTATGCGCTTCAACAACTTCATCAATCAACAGTTGTTAGTCTTTCTTTATCAAGCGTTTTTGTTATTGGAGCCCTGATTGGTCGGGTTTGGACAGGTATTAATATCACACGTATCGGAATGAAGCGATTGCTCTATATTGGTGGACTTATTTTTCTTGTTTTAACTTTTGGTTATTATTTGACAACTAATATTCCCTTACTCTTTTTGATTCGAGTGATTCAAGGCGCAGGTTTTGGGATTGGTGCAACAGCCTCAGGAACAATTGCAGGTCACGTTGTCCCTGCTTCACGTCGTGGTGAAGGAATTGGATACTACGCTTTATCTGTTACCTTGGCAGCTGCAGTTGGTCCAGCCCTTTCAATCATGATTTACTCTTCACTTGGTTTTGGTTCTTTACTTGGAATTGCTCTTGGTTTGTTGGTTATTACCTTCATATTAATTTTCTTTGTTCGTGTCAAAGAATTTTCTGCAGAAGAGCGTGCCTATGCCCTGGCGCATGAACCTAAAGGTGTTGAACGATATATTGAAAAATCAGCTCTTCCTATTTCAATTATTGCCTTTTTAGCCGGATTTATTGACTCAGCTATTTTAACAGGAATGGGTTCATTTTCAACAGATCTTAAAATTCCACTTGCGGGATCATTATTCTTCACGATGTATGCCGTTTTAATCTTTGTTTCACGTCCATTCACAGGTCGTTTATTCGATACTAAAGGGGATAACTGGATTTTCAATCCAACATTTATTTTCTTTGCAGTGGCAATGCTTCTTGTTGGCTTAGCCGGTTTCTTCAGCCCAGCTATTGGCTTTGTTGTCTTATTAATTGCTGGTGGAGCCTTCGGTCTTGGTTACGGTGGTGTTGCACCATTTGGTCAAGCAATTGCTATTCGTGATTCAAGTAAAGATCGTATCGGTGTTGCAACTTCTACCTTCTTTGGATTTTTAGATTTAGGTGTTGGTGGAGGACCTATTGTTCTTGGAGCAATTATTCCAATGCTTGGAAATGGTATGCTTGGTTTCAGAAATTTGTATCTTTACAGTGCTCCCGCAGTTGTAATTGTTTGGATTATATACTATCTCATTCATGGTAAACATCAAAAATCAAGTTCTAAAGTTTGATTTTAATGATTTACATAAAAAATGATATAATGAAATGGCTACAGCCTTATATAGGCGAATAAATGAACAAATTAGCGAGTAGATGAGTTTTAATAAGATGGAAGAAATGGCAAACGTAAACATTGAATATCTAATCAATACACTAGAGCAAAAAAAAGTCAGTGTCGTAACACGTAAAAAGCATAGCTATATTATGTATCAAGGAATTGAGTCAGAATATATCTATGTCCTTAAAGATGGTGTAGCGAAGATTAGCAATATTTTAAGAGATGGTCGTGAATTTAATATCGCGTATGTTGCGCAGCCAGATTTTGTTTCTTTATTGGAAGAAAAACAAAATGATGGAATCTCAGCATTATTTAATGTCAGAGTGGAATCTCCAACGGCTAATTTTTATAAAATTTCGCGGAGCGATTTTTGGGATTGGGTGCGCGAAGATTTAAATTTATTTAGAGTTGTTGATGATTTTTATAAAAGAAGATTGGCACTTAATTTAGAAATTCTTCAAAAAATGACAATTAATGGTAAAAAAGGAGCAGTTTGTGCTTGTCTCCATAGTTTAATTGATGATTTTGGCATTCGTAAGAAAGATGGAATTTTGATTGATTTCACAGTTACTAATGAGGATATTGCAGGCTTCTGTGGTATTTCTACAAGAAACAGTGTCAATCGTATTCTCCACGATTTAAAGGATGAGAAAGTAATTGATGTGATTGATAATAAGATCATGATTTATAATCCTCAATATTTGGAAGAATATATTAGTTAATATAAACAGATAAAAAAGCTACTTTAGGTAGCTTTTTTGTTATAATTAGGTCAGCATGATATCAAAGTATTCAAGGAGGTAAAATGGATAATTTAAAAAAACAAGTCGGCATAAAAGCTGCTGAATTTGTTAAATCGGGAATGGTCGTTGGTTTAGGAACTGGGTCAACAGCAGCCTATTTTGTCGAAGAATTGGGTCGAAGAATTGCCGAAGAACAATTGGAAATTACGGGTGTAACAACGTCCAATGTAACAAGTAGCCAAGCCAGAGCTCTTGGAATTCCTTTAGCCTCTATTGACGAAGTAGATTATGTTGATTTAACAGTTGATGGCGCAGATGAAATTGATTCTTCACTAAATGGTATTAAAGGTGGTGGAGCAGCACTTCTAATGGAAAAAATTGTTGCAACCTACTCAAAAGACTATATTTGGATTGTTGATGAAAGTAAATTATCAGAAAATCTAGGGTCCTTTAAAATTCCTGTAGAAGTTATTCCTTATGGCTCACAACAAGTTTTTAAAAAATTCGAAGCGGCTGGCTATGCTCCAACTTGGCGTCTAAATGAGGAAAACGAGAGATTGATAACGGATATGCATCACTTTATTATTGACCTTCATATCTCTCAAATTAAAGAACCAGAAAAACTTGCTGAAGAGCTTGATTTAATGGTTGGAGTTGTTGAACACGGCCTCTTTAATAACATGGTTAAAAAAGTGATTGTTGCTGGCAACGAAGGCGTAAGAATAATAAATAAGTAAATAAAAAATCGTCAATCAGACGATTTTTTATTTCTTTAACCACTCTTGAACTCCCCATTTATGAGAGCCACGTTTGAGTTTACTAATAGCTGTTTCTGGGTCAAACCAGCTAATATGGTTAAAATCTTCGAGAGGTTTGGAATCAAAGCGGACATTCTTAGTATTATAAATATAGGCGGGATTATAATAATATTTATCACGATGCGAACTATAAAAATATTCATCTGCTTGCCCTAAAAATTCTCCAATTTCAGCGGTAGCTCCTAACTCTTCCATGAGTTCACGATGAAGTGCTTTTTCTTGATCTTCACCCGCTTCAATTTCTCCCCCAGGAAGAAAATAAGCTCCATTGGGTGCCTGGACGAGACAAATTTCTTTATTCTCTTTTGCGACAATCGAATAGACACCATATCTTGCCTGATAATTTTTCTCTTCATTTTTTTCACCGAAAACTGGAATATGATTCATAAAAAATTCTCCCCAATACTGATTATTATGATAAACATAACTATTTTAAAATAGTTAAAAACCGCTTACAGAAATTTATTACTACTATTCTATCAAAATTCTGTCAAATTTGATAAAATAAGGTACGAGTAAGAAGAACTTATACGACTATCGGATTGAAAGTGAAGATTAGTTCAAAGAGATAAACGATATAAGAATTGCTTTTGCTTATGCAAAGGGCTATGTGAAATCACAGAGCTTTCAAATTTAATTTAGAGAGTTTGAAACATATTACCGAAGGGAACATAGAATAGTGAAAAAAATTAACTTAAGTAAGCTTATTATTATTGCACTCATTATCATTATTGCAGCGATGTCAGCAATTTTTATCTCTGCCAAAAATTTTAAGTCTAACCGTAATCCGTCAGCAATGACCCAAACCATTAATGATGGGACAAGTTTTATTGACAGAGTACTTGTGGCACCTATCCACTTTGTTCAAGACAAGGCTAATGAATTGTCGAATCTGATGGATACCTACCAACAAAACCAAAGTTTAAAAACACAATTGGCAAAGTCAAAAGATGATGATAATAAATTAAGCGGCCTTGAGTCAGAAAATAAAGAGTTGAAAAAAGCTTTGAAACTCCAAGAAACTTTAACTGATTATCAAACGGTTGCTGCAAATGTGATTACTCGTGAGCCTTCTTCATGGAATGATACACTAGTGATTGATAGCGGTAGTAAGGATGGCTTGACAACAGGTATGATTGTTATGGCAAATGGTGGCGTTGTTGGTCGAGTAACTCAAGTGAATAAAAATAGTTCAAAAGTTGCACTTTTAAGTTCTTCTAAAGGAATTGATAATAAAATTCCTGTAAGAATTGAAAGTGACGGCTCACCTATTTATGGCATTTTGAGCAGCTATGATTCCCAACAAGAGGCTTATGTAGTTAAAAATATCGACTCACAAGGGAAATTTAAAAATGGAGATTCCGTTTTTACTAGTGGTCTTGGAACGAATTCTGGTAGTCAAGGTGGAACACCAAGTGGTTTACTTATAGGAAAGGTTATCGGTGAAAAGCAAGATAGTGATGGCCTTGGTAAAATGGTTTATATCAAACCAGAAACAAATCTCTATGATATTAGATTCGTCTTTGTGGTCAAAAGCAAAATTGACGGTCAGTAGTTTTTGCTAGATAAGTATTAATTATTATTTTGCTTATGGAAATAAAGCATTAATTTGTTAAAACCAACTAGAATATAAGGAATTAAGTAGTGAGTCGATTTACATTTCAATTTTTTAGTCCAATTATTCTTTTTTTACTAATGATTTTGGACGGTCAAATTACCCATATATTAACGGGGGTTAGCAGCGGGACGTGGGTACCAGTGAGTCATTTATTTTTGATATTTCTGATGTACAGTGTCACTCAGCACAGACCAAGCTATATTATCATCTTAGCGGCAGTTTTGGGGGCAATATATGATAGTTATTATCTAGGGATTTATGGAATTGCGACCTTATTGTTCCCACTTATTGCTCTTTTTATATATAATATACAGATAACCATATTTACTAATCGCTGGACACGGTTATTTACAACAATTATTATTGTGACGGCTTTTGAAGTTTTTAGTGCAATCATTATGGTAGCTTTTGGATTTGCACATTTAAACTTTATTAATTTTGTTGTTTACCAGCTAGCACCTACACTTTTGCTTAATATTATCTTGGCTGTAGCCTTGCAATTTCCTTTAGAAATCTTTTACAGATTAAAGAAAAGTCACGGAAGATACAATTAGAAAGCGTTTTGTAACCATAAAGAAATATTTTGGGCGGGTAGGAATAGTATAATATGTTTATTCAACCGAACTTAATGGGAGGAAAAATTAAAAAATTACAGTTATGAAAAAAAAGATTATCTCAGCTATTTTAATGTCTACAGTGGTACTCTCTGCTGCAGCACCGTTGTCAGGGGTCTACGCTGACACAAATTCAGATATTGCTAAACAAGATGCGACAATTTCAAGTGCGCAGTCTGCAAAGGCTCAAGCCCAAGCACAAGTTGATAGCTTACAATCAAAAGTTGATAGCTTACAACAAAAACAAGCAAGCACAAAAGCTCAAATTGCTAAAATCGAAAGTGAAGCAAAAGCGCTTAATGCACAAATTGCAACATTGAATGAAAGTATCGCAGAACGTACAAAGACATTGGAAGCTCAAGCACGTAGTGCTCAAGTTAACAGCTCAGCAACAAACTATATGGATGCTGTTGTTAATTCAAAATCTTTGACAGATGTTATTCAAAAAGTAACAGCAATTGCTACAGTTTCTAGTGCCAACAAACAAATGTTGGAACAACAAGAAAAAGAGCAAAAAGAACTTAGTCAAAAATCAGAAACTGTTAAAAAGAACTATAACCAGTTCGTTTCTCTTTCACAAAGTTTAGATTCTCAAGCTCAAGAGTTGACTTCACAACAAGCTGAACTTAAAGTTGCTACTTTGAATTATCAAGCAACAATTGCTACTGCGCAAGATAAAAAACAATCTTTATTAGATGAAAAAGCAGCCGCAGAAAAAGCAGCTCAAGAAGCAGCTAAAAAACAAGCAGCTTATGAAGCACAACAAAAAGAGGCCGCTAAAGCTCAGGCAGCTTCTACAGCAGCAACAACTAAAGCGGTAGAAGAAGCAACTTCAACTGTTTCATCTAGTCAAGCTTCACAATCAAGTTCATCAAGTTCAAACACAAGTAGCAATAATACATCATCAAATTCAAGCAGCTCAAGTAGCAATTCATCAAGCTCTAATAGCTCATCAAGCTCTAATAGCTCTAATGGTGGTGGAAGTACAAATACTGGTAACAATAATGCTGCTGGTACTGGTAATACTGGTGGTTCAAGTTCATCAGGTATTAATAGCACACCAATTGCTAATCCTTATGCTGGTGGTGGATGTACTGACTATGTATGGCAATACTTTGCTGCACAAGGAATCTACATCAGAAATATCATGCCAGGTAATGGTGGGCAATGGGCAACTAATGGTCCTGCCCAAGGTGTACTCCATGTTGTAGGAGCTGCACCTGGTGTTATCGCATCAAGCTTCTCAGCTGATTTTGTTGGATATGCAAATTCACCTTACGGTCACGTTGCTATTGTAAAATCAGTTAACTCAAATGGTACAATTACCATTAAAGAAGGTGGATATGGTACAACTTGGTGGGGACATGAACGCACTGTAAGTGCGTCTGGTGTAACATTCTTGATGCCAAACTAGTTCAAATTTTTAATAAATAAAAAAATAGTGATTTGATAGTGGGGAATAATTTTCCTTCTGTCAAATCATTTTTTATTATTGTGGTATAATAATAAGGAAAAATGATAAGGGGATAGATACAAATGTGTGGAATTGTCGGCTTTATTGACCGGATGAATCAAAATGATAAATCAAAAACTTTAGAAGAAATGATGAATACTATTGTTCACCGTGGTCCAAGTAGTTCAGGTGAATTTATTGATGAGGGTGCCGCAATTGGTTTTCGTCGTTTGAGTATTATTGACCTTGAAGGTGGAGACCAACCCATTTTCAATGAAGATAAAAGTAAATTGATTACTTTTAATGGTGAAATTTATAACTTCCGCGAATTACGTGAGGACCTTATCTCTAAAGGTCATGATTTTACAACTCATGCTGATACAGAAGTTCTTTTGCATGGTTATGAAGAATATGGTGTAGAACTTCTTCAAAAGCTTCGTGGAATGTTCGCTTTTGTTATTTGGGATAGAGAAAAACAAGAATTGTTTGGTGCTCGGGATCATTTTGGTATCAAACCACTTTACTATACTCAAATGGGTGGAACTTTCATGTATGGTTCAGAAATTAAAAGTTTTTTGAAACATCCAAACTTCAAAAAAGAATTAAATAAAGAAGCTTTAAAACCTTACATGACTTTCCAATACTCTGCTCTTGATGAAACTTTCTTTAAAAATGTTTTTCGTATCAAAGAAGGTCATTACTTTACTTACAAAGATGGGGTCTTGGATATCAAACCTTATTGGGATATGAAAGTTGATGAAAAAGATATGAGCTTGGAAGAATCAATTGATTTGATTGATAAGACTGTTTTGGGTTCTGTTGACGCTCATAAATTTGCTGACGTAGAAGTTGGAGCTTTTGTATCAAGTGGTGTCGATTCTAGTTATGTTGCTTCAACGCTTCGTCCTGAACATACTTATTCTATTGGTTTTGGTCAAGGAACTTTCAATGAATCTAAACAAGCCAAACAATTGACTGATATGATTGGTTTGAACAATACTTCTCGTGAAATCCATGGAGATGAAGCGTTCAAGTATTTCCCACAAATTCAATATTATTTGGATGAACCAGATTCAAATCCTTCTTGTGTGCCACTCTTCTTCCTCGCAGAATTAGCAGCACGTGATGTACGTGTTGTAATGAGCGGTGAAGGTGCCGATGAGCTTTTTGCTGGTTATGAGTCTTATGGATTTAGTACAAATTCTCGTGCGGTTCGTGTTTTCGCAGAAGGTTTGAAGAAATTACCAAAATCTTTACGTTTCTCAATTGCTCGTGGTATTGAAAATAAACATTTCAAAGGTCAAAAACATCTTTATGAATCACTTGCGCCTGCTGAAGATTTCTTTATCGGTCAAGCGAAAGTGTTTGATGAGTCTGAATCAGTAGAGCTTTTGAAAGAAGAATTTAAAGCAGCTCCAACTGTTAAAGATATTGTTGGAAAAACTTACAAAAAGGCCCCAGAAGGTTCTGAACTTCGTAAAATGCAATATCTTGATATGCACCAATGGATGCCAGGAGATATCCTGCTTAAAGCTGATAAAATGGCAATGGCACACTCACTTGAATTGCGTGTTCCACTACTTGATATTGAATTGATGCATACAGCGGAACAAATTCCTACAAAATATCTTTTGAATGAGCATAATACAAAGTATGCTTTCCGCCAAGCAGCTCGTCGTCATTTACCAGAAGAATGGTCAAATCGTAAAAAATTAGGCTTCCCAGTGCCAATTAAAGACTGGTTGCGAGAAGAAAAATATTATAAAGTTGTTCGTCAATTATTTGAACAAGATTTTGTTGCTGAATTCTTCGATCAAGAAAAACTCTTGAAGATGTTGGATGATAACTTTGCAGATAAAAATGATGCACGTCGTAAACTCTGGACAATTTATTCATTTTTGACTTGGTATGATGTTTACTTCATCAACAATGGTGAAAAACCTGCTGTGGTTAATTTTTAAGGGAGGTTTTTGTGTCACAAACAAATAAATTTCAACCTATCTTGTTAGGTTCTGATATCAACGTCTATGGAATGGCTCGTTCATTTCATGAAGAATTTGGAATTACTTCTCTGGCTTTAAGTGCTTCTGGATTAGCTCCAACAAAGTATTCAAAAATTGTTGAAGTACAAACTCATGAAAATTTTGACCATGAAGAAACTTTTATTCAGGTGCTTCGTGATTTTGCAAGTAAACATAAAGACAGTAAGAAAAAATATCTTTTAGTAGCTTGTGGGGACGGTTATGCCCTACTTGCTTCAAAATATCGTGAGGAACTTTCGAAATTTTTTGAAGTGCCTTATATTGACTACGCGCTTTATCGTCAATTAGAAAATAAGCCTGATTTTTACAATATCTGTGAACAATATAATTTACCTTATCCAAAAACGGTATTAGTTAATCCAAAATCAGAAATAGATACTTTAGTAGATGAGTTAACTTTCCCTTATCCAATGATTTTAAAACCAGGGAATTCTATTTCTTATTTAGATGTGCACTTTGAAGGACAGAAAAAAGCGTTCACGATTGCATCTAACGAAGAAATGAAGTTGATGCTGCATCGTTGCTATGAAGCTGGTTATCCTGATGAGATGATTATTCAAGATTTCATTCCTGGAGGGGATGAAAATATGCGTGTTCTGAACGCTTATGTAGATAAAAATCATAAAGTTCGCATGATGTGTTTGGGTCATCCCTTACTTGAGGATCCAAGTCCAAAAGCGATTGGGAATTATGTGGCGATTTTGCCTGATTATAATCAACAAGTTTATCAACAAATTCAGGATTTTCTTGAAAAAATTGAATATACAGGCTTTGCTAATTTTGATATGAAATATGACCCACGTGATGGCTCTTATAAACTTTTTGAAATTAACTTACGTCAAGGACGTAGCTCCTTTTATGTTACTTTAAATGGTTACAATTTGACACGTTATTTAGTTGCTGACCGTATTAACAATGAACCTTTTACTGAGACAATTTATGGAAAAGGTTCAAAACTTTGGTTAGGGGTTCCTAAAAAAGTATTGCTCAAATATGTAAATCCTAGTTTTAAAGAAGAAATTCGTCGTTTTATTAATTCAGGAAACTATGGGACAACTCTATTTTATTCTAAGGATAACTCACCAAAACGTTATCTTTTGATGAAATATGCATTCCATCGCTATATTAGGGCATTTAAAACGTACTTTCACAAATAAAAATTAAATAAGAAGGACAGGGGGATATAATGGAAAACTTCTTTACAATCTTGGGGGGGATGGGTACTCTTGCGACTGAAAGTTTTATTCATACGCTGAATGAACGAACAGAGGCTTATCGTGACCAAGATTATTTGAATTATATCGTAGTTAATCATGCGACAATTCCTGACCGAACAGATTATATCAAGAATCCTTCATTGGAAAATCCAGAAGAAAAATTGATTGATGATATTAAGATTCACAGTCAACTTTCACCAAAATTTTTCGTTGTTCCTTGTAACACGGCTCATTATTATTTTGATGAGATGCAAAAAGCAACAGAAATTCCGATTCTACATATGCCACGCATTGCCGTTGATAGTATTAGCCATCACTTTCCAAAAGCTAAGAAGGTGGCCGTGCTAGCGACTGAAGGAACAATTTTGACAGGAGTTTATCGTAAGGCCTTGGAAGAACAAGGATATGAAGCGGTAATTCCAGATGATCAATTGCAAGAAAAGGTAAATCGCTTGATTTATCAAGAAGTTAAGGAAAATAGAAATCTTAATTTTGAACTTTATAAGGAAATTTTGTCTGATGTCGCGTCAGAAATGAATTGTGAAGTAACCATTTTAGGTTGTACAGAATTGTCAGTCTTATATGAAGCCTATGATTTGACAAAAGAGTACAATATAATAGATGCACAAGCTGAAACTGTACATCGAACAATATCTATGATGGGAAAAAAAGATTTATTAGATGACTATTAAAAAGAAAAAACTTTTTAAAAAAAGGATCGTAATTTTATTTGTTCTTGTGGCCTGTCTACTTATTTTTACTTTAATTGTAAATCCTAAGAATCAAGAAGATAAAAAATTAACATCTGCATCAAAAACTTTTGTCCAAACTGATCGTAAGGGTAAGTACGATTATGTTTTGATGAAAACTGGTGATGTTAATCAAATGACAATCGGAGCCTACCAGGGATGTGAAATTGTTTCTTTTTACAATGCATTGGTCTATTTGGATAAAACTCAGGGTAGGACGGTCACTGATTGGATTGAATCTTTGCCGTATGTGGGTTGGGGAGGTGATCCAGGAAGTGGTTATGCTGGGAATCCTTGGACGTCTGATGAAGACATCCCGGATGGTGGTTTTCCAACGATTTGGCCCACAGCTTTGATGAGTTTTGCTCAAGAAAATAATATCCAAGTTGCTGACTTATCTGGAAAAAGTATTAGCGAGATTAAAGATGCTGTTTTATCAGAACATTTAGTTGAAATGTGGGTGACGATTGATTTTGATGAACCCAATATCACTTACGATGATTATTACGGTTATAAGGTTGTAGCTAATACGCATGCTGTTATTTTAGATGGGTATAACGAAAAGAAAAATGAGTTTCATGTTACTGATCCAATAAAAGGAAAATATTGGTTGGCTGAATCTACAGTTGATTCGGTTTATAGTGGAACAAATCAATTTGCGATAGAATTTTTATAGTGTAATTAGCACTCTTATAAAAAGAGTGCTAATTTTTTTGCCAAAAATGAAAAAACGTGGTAAAATAGTGCTATTGAAAAATTGATTTAGTAAAGGAAGTGAGTAATTTAGAAATGAATAATACTGAATATTATGAACGACTAGGTGTCGATAAAAATGCCAGTCAAGATGAAATAAAAAAAGCTTATCGTAAAATGTCCAAAAAATATCACCCCGATTTAAATAAAGAAGAGGGTGCTGAAGAAAAATATAAAGAAGTTCAAGAAGCATACGAAACGCTTTCGGATGAACAAAAGCGTGCTGCTTATGACCAATATGGTGAAGCTGGAGCCAATGGCGGCTTTGGTGGCGGTGGCTTCGGCGGAGCTTCTGGTTTCTCTGGTTTCGGCGGTAGCTCAGGTGGCTTTGGTGGTTTTGAAGATATATTCTCAAGTTTCTTTGGAGGAGGTGGTGCACAAGTTAACCCTAATGCACCCCGTCAAGGAGATGACTTACAGTATCGGATAAACTTAAAATTTGAAGAAGCTATTTTTGGCGTGGAAAAACAAGTCAAATATAATCGTGAAGAACTTTGTCACACTTGTGGAGGTTCTGGAGCGAAAGCTGGCACACATCCAGAAACTTGTCATAAATGTGGTGGTCGTGGACAAATTAATGTTGTTCGTGATACACCACTTGGACGGATGCAAACACAAGTAACATGTGATGTTTGTAACGGAACAGGTAAAGAAATCAAAGAGAAATGTGAAACTTGTCATGGTTCAGGTCATGAAAAAGTGGCACATACTGTTAAGGTTACTGTACCTGCTGGTGTTGAAACTGGACAAAAAATGCGTTTGCAAGGACAAGGTGATGCTGGTGTAAATGGTGGACCTTATGGTGATTTGTATGTTGTTTTCCAAGTGGAAGCTTCAGACAAATTTGAGCGTGATGGTGCAGAAATTTACTACAAGATGCCAATGGACTTTGTTCAAGCTGCTTTAGGTGATGAAATTGAAGTTCCGACTGTTCATGGAAATGTGAAGTTGAAAATTCCTGCTGGAACACAAACAGGGGCTAATTTCCGTCTAAAAGGTAAAGGTGCGCCAAAACTCCGTGGTTCTGGTAATGGTGACCAATATGTTATTATCAATATTGTCACTCCTAAGAATTTGAATCAAGCTCAAAAAGAAGCGCTCCAAGCTTTTGCTAAAGCAAGTGGTGTTGAAGTCTCTGGTTCAGGTAAAAAAGGTTTCTTTGATAAGTTTAAATAAAAATAAAAATAAAAGTAAAAGTCGCTTTTGGCGGCTTTTTTTGTTCTGTCAGTAATTTTGTTCTCTATTTTTTTGCTGACAAGTTTGTCAGTATTTTTAGGGAAGAAAACAGGAATTTCTGTAAGTTTTTGATATAATAGGGGCATGAAAATTGATAATTATAAGCCTGATTATTTAGTGGAAGCTGTCTATCAACTAGACCCTAAACGTCTGCAAGCCTTGAATGTTCGTGCCGTAATGGTGGATTTGGACAATACTTTAATTGCCTGGGATAATCCTGACGGAACTCCAGAGCTTTTGGCTTGGCTTTTGGATATGCGAGAAAATGGTTTAAAAGTGGTGGTTGTATCAAATAATAAACAAGCAAGAGTTGCTCGTGCTGTGGAAAAGTTTGGTGTTCAATATATTTGGCGGGCAATGAAACCTTTTGCTTGGGGGATAAAAAAAGCCTTGAGATTGCTTGATGAGCGTCCTGAAAATGTGATTATGGTTGGTGATCAATTGATGACGGATATTAGAGCTGCTCATCGTGCCGGCGTCAGAAGTATTTTAGTCAAACCTTTAGTTGCATCAGACTCTTGGAGTACACAAGTGAATCGTTGGCGTGAACGACGTGTTTGGAAAAAATTGATTGCTCGAGATGGTGAGCCTGTGTGGAAAACAAGTTTATAAAAAAAGATTTCAAAAAAGAATTTTACCTGTGGAAAAATAAATTCACAAGTAAAATCCTTTTTTTATCTTATTTTACGGATAAAAACAGAAAGTTTTCCACATAATTGTGAAGTCTTTCCACAAATGTGTGGAAAACTGTGTAAAAGTTTGTGGAAAAGATAAAAAACCTATCGTTAAGACAGGTTTTTTTCTTTATTTATTGTAGTAACCACGTTCTTGATACCATAAATCAGGTTGCCAAGCCCATTCGTGACCATTTTTTTCTAGTAAGTCAAATGCAGCCTTAGGTCCCATTGTGCGAGCTGCATAAGTTGGAAGCTCAGAAGTTTCTTTATCCCAAGCTTCTCGAATAACATCAATAAGTTCCCAGGCGCGAGCCGCTTCTTCCCAATGTGAGAAATTTGTTCCATCTCCATTAAGGACATCTAGGAAAAGTTTTTCATATGCTTCAGGAGAATTTCCAAGAAATTCACTATCGTGTCGGAAATTTAACCGCAAAGGCTCTAAATGGAAGCCTTGACCAGCCGCTTTTCCATTTACTGAAAGTGAAAACCCTTCAGTTGGTTGAATATAAATGGTCAAAACATTTTGAACGGATTGGTCATCGCAATTTTCTGCAAAGAGATTGTCTTTATCTTTTTTGAAAACGATATTAATACGAGTTCCTTTTTCAGTCATACGTTTTCCTGAGCGAACATAGAAAGGGACGCCTGACCAACGCTCATTATCAATGACAAATTTTCCAGCAGCGAAAGTTTCAGTTCGACTGTCTGTTGCAACAGAATCTTCTTCGCGATAGCCTAGGTAATCTTCACCGTCAAAACGTCCTGCGATATATTGACCACGAACGAAGTTTTCTAAAGCTTCCTCAGAAGAATATTGACGGATTGCATTAAGGGCTTTAACTTTTTCTTTTACAATATAAGATTCATCAAATTTTTCAGGTTTTTCCATGGCAATGAGGCTGAGTACTTGTAAGACATGGTTTTGAATCATATCTTTTAAAGCACCAGAAGTTTCGTAGTAACCGCCACGGTCTTCAACACCGATAAATTCGGCAAAAGTAATCTGAACGTTATCAATGTGTTGATTATTCCAAAGCGATTCAAAGATTGGATTGGCAAAACGAACGGCAGAAACGGCCTGGATCATTTCTTTTCCAAGGTAGTGGTCGATTCGGAAAATTTGTTCTTCACTAAATACTTTTGCGAGGCTGTCATTAAGTGATTTTGCCGTATCGTAGCTTGTTCCAAATGGTTTTTCAATGACGATTCTCTCAAAACCCTCACCTGTCAAAATATTTTCTGATTTAAGGTGTTCAGCGATAGTGCCAAAAAATTGAGGAGCCATTGCTAAAAAGAAGACTTGATTGCCAGCAGTTTTATACTGTTTACGCAATTTTTCACCCAAATCTTTTAAGTTAACGTAATGTGAGCTGTCGCTAACATCGTGACTTTGATAATAAAAATGGCTGGCGAAATTTTCGGCTTCTGTTTTTGAGTTCATTAAATCTTTGATAGACTCTAAAACAACTTCACGATAATATTCGTTTGTCCATGGACGGCGAGCGGTACCAATGACTGCAAAATTGTCAGCTAGCTCACCTTTTTTGAAAAGGCGAAAGAGTGAAGGGTAGAGCTTTCTTTTAGCGAGGTCACCAGTTGCTCCGAAGATGGTGAAAAGTGCTTGTTTTTGTTCGGTCATATTTTTTCCTTTTTTAAAAAACAATAATTAATTTACTGACAGACTGATTTAGAATTTCTGTCAGTAAAATTTAACCATTTGTATTAGTTTCATTGACGTAATCATGAGCGTACTGTTCAATATCGGCTTTGAGTTCAGCTTTCATTTCTTGAAATTCGGACTCGCTATAATCGCGCTCGGCTATTTTAGCATTATAAAAGGGAATTGCTAGCTCTTGACGAAGTCGTGTCTCAAGTTCTTGTCTATTCATTTTAACCTCCAATAAGTTGCCTCAAAAACTCTTGTGAAGCATTAATCTTATAAGAATTATATCATAAATTGGGGTTGTAAAAAATAGAATAGGATTTAAATGTTCTTGATAAAGTATCTTAATCAAAGGAACAAGCAGCTTTAAAAAGTTTTTGGTAAAATAGGGTTATTAGATTGGAGAAACACATGTCTTTATTAGTATTTACTCTGTTGATGTTACTTCTTGGTTTCGTCGCAGGGGTATTTGGCTCAATTTTGGGTCTTGGGGGTGGAATTATTATCACGCCTATTATTACGACATTTTTTGGTGTTGATATTAAATATGCCATTGGGGCAAGTATTGTTGCCGTTATTGCAACAAGTTCTGGTGCGGCCATTTCTTATCTGAAAGATGATATGATTAATGTTCGTACCGCTATGTTTTTGGAAATATTTACCACAATTGGTGGTTTAGTTGGTGCAATTTTAGCAGGATTTTTTGATGCTACGATTTTAAATATTTTATTTGGTTGTCTTTTGATTTTCCAAGGCTACAATATGTGGCGGAAAATGCATAAAGGTGAGGAAGTTGTTCAAAAGGTTGAGTCAGATAAGATAGCTGAGAAGTTAAAATTAAACTCAAGCTATTACGATAAACAACTTGGCAAAGAAATTCCTTATCAAGTAGAAAAGGTTCCAGGTGGTGCTGCTGTAATGCTTGGTGCTGGTGTTGCGTCAGGTCTTTTGGGAATTGGTTCTGGGGTCTTTAAGGTCATGGCAATGGATTCAATGATGAAAATGCCTTTAAAAGCTTCAACAGCGACTTCAAATTTGATGATTGGGGTAACAGCAGCGGCTTCTGCAACGGTTTATTTTTTCAATGGCTATGTTAATCCAAGTTTAGCAGGTCCGCTTGCTATTGGGATTGTTGCCGGTGCAGCTTTGGGCTCAAAAATTATGCCTAAGTTACCAGCAAAAACAATTCGATTGATTTTCATTCCAGTTATTTTGATTATGGCATTGCAAATGTTGCTTAAAGGATTGGGGGTATCGCTCTAATGGTAAATAAAGAATTAACAAAAGAAGAGTTACTCAAAATAGAGCGAAATATCGGAAAAATTCTTAGGATTGGTGTATTTGTTAGTACTACAGTCATTATTATTGGAATTTTGATGTTTCTCCTAAGCGGCCATTCTGGTTATGCTGAAGGGGTTTGGCCAGATAAATTTAATGAAATTTTAAGTGGTTTAGTTGAATTTAAAGCATTGGCTTGGTTGATGACTGGATTATTCCTCTTAATTTTGACTCCTGTTTTGCGAGTAGTTGCTTCAATTGTGGCTTTTGCAAAAGAAGGAGATAAACTCTATGTGGCAATTACAACTTTGGTTTTGATTATATTAATTGTTGCAATGTTTGTAGGGCACGGAGGTGCTTAAATAGGGCGTCATAGCGGATTTTCAACTTGCATTTTTTCTATTAAACTGATATTATAGAAAAGTGTTATGACCCGCCGGGGAAGTGCCTTTATAGTAGTCGCTTTAGCGACTTACGTAAAAGGACAGCGTTATGACCCGTAGGGGAAGTGCCTTTGTAGTAGTCGCTTTAGCGACTTACGTAAAAGGACAAGGTTATGATCCGTAGGGGAAGTGGTGGAATGGCAGACACGCATGCTTCAGGTGCATGTGCGAGAAATCGCGTGAGGGTTCAAATCCCTTCTTCCCCATGATTAAGTGGACGGTTGGCTGGAAGCTGGCCGTTTTTTGCTCTTTTGAGCTTTTTGAGAGATGGAGAAATATGACTAGATTAACAAGAGAAGAACTAGAGAAAATCATTGATGAAAATCCTTTACGCTCTTTATCAAGCATTGGCGAAGAAACAGGAAATTCACGAGTGGCTATTGAAAAATGGTTGAAAACTTATCAATTGGATGAATATCGTAACCGAAAAATCAAACGGTTGCGGGGAGATAAAGCCCGTAAACGTCGTGATTACCAAAATTAGACGAAACAGATTTTATAAATCTGCTAAATAAAGGAGAAGAAATGTCAAAAATAGCATTTATTGGTACGGGTGTGATGGGAGCTGCAATGGCTGGCCATCTTATGGACGCTGGTCATGATTTAATTGTTTATAATCGGACAAAATCAAAAACGGACGGTCTTGTGGCACGTGGTGCAACTTATGCTGAAAATCCACAAAAGGCTGCGGCTCAAGCTGAGTTTGTGATTACAATTGTTGGTTATCCTAAGGACGTCCGCGAAGTTTATTTTGGTGCAGAAGGAATTTTCAAAAATGATTGTTCAGGAAAAGTTCTTATTGATATGACGACGACTGAGCCAACTTTAGCACAAGAAATTTATCAAGAAGCTAAAAAAGTTGGAGCTTTCGCACTTGATGCCCCTGTTTCTGGAGGAGATTTGGGTGCAAAAAATGCGACACTGACTATTATGGTTGGTGGTGATTCAGAAACTTATGAGAAAGCTTTGCCTTTATTTGAAAAAATGGGAAAAACTATTACTCATCAAGGGGCAGCTGGAAGTGGACAACACACCAAAATGGCTAACCAAATTTGTATTGCGGGTACAATGACTGGAATGACTGAGCTTCTAGCTTATGCCCAAAAGGCTGGTTTGGATTTGGATAAAGTTTTAAATACTGTTGGGGGAGGTTCTGGTGCTACTTGGTCTTTGGCTAATTACGGGCCTCGGATTCTCCGTGAAGATTATAGTGCCGGATTTTTTGTTAAGCATTTCATCAAAGACTTAGGGATTGCACTTTCTGAGGCAGAAAAAATGAATCTTGAGCTTCCTGCAACTAGAGGAGCAAAGGAACTCTATGGGCAATTAGCTGATAAAGGCTTTGAAAATGATGGGACTCAAGCTTTGATTAAACTTTGGTGGCCAAATGGACATCGTCCAGAATAAGAGAAATAGCGCAAAACAGCCTGAACATTTCAGGCTGTTTTTATAGATAAAAAAGTTGAAGTGATTGAAAAACTAAATATATTTTATAGATTTCACCCTAATTTATAAAGCGAAGTATCGTCACTTTACCAAATATGTTATAATTATTTTATAAAGTCTAAGAGTTTTAATGAAAGAAATAATTAGTAATTAATGAAATTTTAAGGAGGCTTGAGATGCACTATGATGACTTAGTGGATTTGCTTGTTGAAAAAATAAAAAGTCTTGATTATGTTAAAGATTTTCAACAAGCTGAAACAGCACTAATGGCTAATCAAGAACTTTTTAAAGCTCAAGAAGAAATGAAAGCTTTACAAAAAGAGGCTGTTTTATATCAAAAAATTGATAAAATACAGGCTTACAAAAAGACTTCACAGTCGGCTCAAGTCATTGAAAAACGGATTAAGCATCATCCTTTGGTAGAAGATTATGCTACAAAATTAGAGGATGTCAATGATTTAGTTCAATATATCACTGGTGAATTAGAAGAGAAAGTAAATCTTTTGTTGGAAACTGGTGAATAAAAAGTACTGACAAGAAATTCTGGCATAGGATAGGCCATGTAAGCTTGCTTATGGAGATGCTAGAATTTTTGTCAGTAAAAATATAATAAAAAAATACTGACAGAATTTCTGTTTTAGGATATTTAGTGTTAAATTTTCTTACGGATATGCTAAGAATTTCGTCAGTAAAATTTAGATGGGATAGGAAGAAAAAATGGCTGAAAAAATTTCACCAGGAATGCAACAATATTTAGACATCAAACAAGATTATCCCGATGCTTTCTTGCTCTTTCGGATGGGTGATTTTTATGAGCTTTTCTATGATGATGCAGTGAATGCTGCCCAAATATTAGAATTAACCCTGACTTCAAGAAATAAAAATTCAGAAAATCCAATTCCAATGGCTGGTGTTCCCCACCATGCAGCAGCTGAATACATTGATAAATTGGTTGATTTAGGCTACAAAGTGGCTGTTGCTGAACAAATGGAAGACCCGAAAAAAGCGGTCGGAATTGTTAAACGGGCAGTAACACAGGTGATTACCCCAGGGACAACGATTGACACTGCAAATTCGGTTGATAATAATTTCTTGGTGGCAATTGACTTCAAAGATAAACATTATGCTCTTTCCTATATGGACTTATCAACTGGGGAATTCAAGGTGACAGAGCTCAGCGAATTTTCAGCGGTAGTAGGAGAAATTGCTTCACTCAAGGCGCGGGAAATTGTAGCTGGTTTTACTTTAGATGAAAGTCAGTTAAAAGTTTTTGAAAGACAAATGAATCTTTTGATTTCAGAACAAATTGAAATTCCTGAAAATTTACTGATAGATTTGTCAGGATTGACCGCCTTAGAAAATCAAGTCGCTTCAAAATTGTTGGCTTATGTCAAAGAAACACAAATGCGTGATTTGAGTCACTTACAAGAAGTTGAACATTATGAAATTAAAGACTTTTTGCAAATGGACTTTGCGACAAAATCATCTTTAGAGCTGACGGCAAATAAAAGAGAAAATAAAAAACATGGCACACTTTATTGGTTGCTTGATGAGACGAAAACAGCGATGGGAACCAGAATGTTACGGTCGTGGATTGACCGTCCTTTGGTTTCAAATTCAGCCATTCAAAAACGAATGGAAATTGTTCAAATTTTCTTAGACCATTTCTTTGAGCGTTCCGATTTGATAGAAGCCTTAAAAGGGGTCTATGATTTAGAACGTTTGGCTTCACGTGTTTCTTTTGGTAAGGCTGTTCCGGTTGATTTTTTGCAGCTGGCTAATTCTTTATCAAATGTTCCTGCTATCAAAAATATTTTGGGAATGCTTAATGAAGCTCCATTAGAAGAGTTAAAAAGCCAATTAGACGAAATTCCAGAATTATCTGGTTTAATTAATTCAGCTATTAGTGAGAATGCCTCAAGAACGATTACTGAAGGGGGCATTATTAAAAAAGGCTACAATGCTCAATTAGATAAATATCGGGAGGCGCTTGAAAATGGGACTTCTTGGATTGCAAAATTGGAAGCAGATGAAAAAGCCAAGACAGGAATTTCCACACTGCGAATTGATTATAATCGTAAGGATGGTTATTATTTTCATATTACTCAAAGTCAGTTGAATAGTGTTCCTGAACATTTTTATCGGAAGGCAACTTTGAAAAATTCTGAGCGTTTTGGTTCTCAGGAATTAACTGAAATTGAAGAAATTATGTTGGAAGCGCGTGAAAAATCATCATCTCTAGAATATGATTTATTCATGGGCCTTCGGACTGAAACGGAGCAATATATTGGCAGACTACAAGCTCTAGCCAAAACAATTGCTGAAATTGACTGTTTACAAAGTCTATCTGTCGTTGCCGAAAAACAAGGATATATCCGTCCGACGCTTACAGACGGCTCAAGAATTGTTGAAATTAAAGGCGGTCGTCATGCGGTCGTTGAAGCGGTCATGGGTGCTCAAGAATATGTGCCAAATGATATTGAACTGCCTGAACAAACAGATATTCAACTCATCACAGGACCGAATATGTCAGGTAAATCAACCTACATGCGTCAATTTGCTTTGACGGTGATTATGGCTCAAATTGGATCTTTTGTTCCAGCAGAAACAGCCAATTTACCAATTTTTGATGCCATCTTTACACGGATTGGTGCCAGTGATAACTTGATTTCAGGGGAATCGACCTTTATGGTTGAAATGTCTGAGGCCAATCATGCCATTCAAAAGGCAAGCAGTCGCAGCCTGATTATTTTTGATGAATTAGGGCGAGGAACGGCAACTTATGATGGGATGGCTCTAGCTCAAGCAATTATTGAATATGTTCATGACCATATTGGGGCAAAGACCTTGTTTGCTACGCATTATCATGAATTGACAGACTTAGATGAAGCGCTCGATCATCTTGATAATGTCCATGTTGCTACCTTGGAGCAAAATGGGAATGTGACTTTTTTGCATAAAATAACAGAGGGACCAGCTGATAAATCCTATGGGATTCATGTGGCGAAAATTGCAGGTTTACCACAGCCTTTGTTAGAGCGAGCAGATTTGATTTTGCAGAAGTTAGAAAATAAACCTTTGCCTGCTAAAAAAGTTGCTGATGAACAAGAACAACTTAGTTTATTTGATTTTACCGAAAATTCTTCAGAAATTATTGAAAAGATAAAAAGGCAAAATGTTGATAATATGACTGCAAGAGAGGCTTTGAATTTCTTGTGGGAACTTAAAGATTCACTTTGAACTTGGTAGCGAGGCTTATTCTGTAAATAAGCTAAGAAAAAAGGCTATAATTACTTAAAAAGAGATTCATTGAAAGATGAATTGAGTAGAAGCTAACATAAAAAGGAGCTAAACATGGAAAATGAAAAAGAACTTAAAGGGCAAGAAATTCCAGAGACTCAAGTGGAGCCAACTGAAGAATTAAATTCTGAGAATCTTGCTTCTCAAGAAGAAACAACTAAGAGTGATATTAGTGAATGGAATGCCTCAGAGCCTGTACTTGATGAGCCAGTAGTTGCCAAGGCTGAAGTTTCAGAAGGTTTTGTAAGTGAACCAGTGATTGCAGAACCAGTAATTGCAGAACCAGTAATTGCTGCTAGTGAACCACTTGATTCAAAAGTCGAAGAGAAAACGAGCGAACAATCAGCTTATGCAGATATTCCTCAGAATCGTTCACTAGAAAATCAAGATGAAATTAAAACTAAATGGAACTGGGGCGCTTTTGCTTTAACTATGTGGTTTGGGATTGCCAATCGCGCTTATTTGGGACTTTTGATTCTACTTACTTTGGTACCGTGGGTAGGTTGGATTTTTGGGATTGTATGGATGATCGTTTTTGGTTTTAATGGCGAAAAATGGGCACTTGAAAATCGAGATAATAAATATCGTGATGAGGAAGAGTTCCGTAAGGTCATGGACGGTTGGAATCGAGCAGGTTTCGTTGCATTCATCATTGGAATTGTATTATTTGTGATTGCAATTTTGATTCTTATTTTCGTATTAGTCTTTGCTTTTAATAGCTATAATAATTTTGATAATAGTTACCGCAATTTTGGAAACTACTAATTAATGTAAAAATGATAGACAATTTTCATCTTGTCTATCATTTTTTGTCAGTAAAAAATGAAAAGCGAGCCCTTGCTTTTTGTGTTATAATTAGAATTAATTTAAAAAAACAAGAGAGCGAGATTATTGTGGGAAAAATTATTGAACTAAATGAAGCGCTCGCCAATCAAATTGCTGCTGGAGAGGTGGTTGAGCGGCCTGCTAGTGTTGTCAAAGAATTAGTCGAAAACTCAATTGATGCTGGAAGCAGTAAAATTATTATCAATGTTGAAGAAGCTGGTTTGCGATTAATTGAAGTCATTGATAATGGTTTGGGTTTGGAAAAAGAAGATGTGGCTTTGGCTTTACGTCGTCATGCAACAAGTAAAATCAAGGATTCGGCAGATTTGTTTCGGATTAGAACACTTGGTTTTCGGGGGGAGGCTCTGCCATCAATCGCTTCTGTCAGCCAGATGACCATTGAAACAAGTACGGCTGAGGAAGAATCAGGAACAAAACTAATTGCTAAAGGTGGAAATATCGAAACTTTAGAACCGCTTGCTAAGCGCGTGGGGACGAAAATTTCTGTTGCTAATCTTTTTTATAATACACCAGCAAGACTCAAGTATATCAAGTCCTTGCAGGCTGAACTTTCTCATATCACAGACATCATCAACCGATTGAGTCTGGCTCATCCAGAGATTTCCTTTACTTTAGTTAATGAGGGTAAAGAATTTTTGAAAACGGCTGGAAATGGTGATTTACGTCAGGTTATTGCTGCAATTTATGGCATAGGGACAGCGAAAAAAATGCGTCAAATCAAGGGCTCAGACTTAGATTTTGAACTAACAGGTTATGTCAGCATACCAGAGCTGACAAGGGCTAATCGTAATTATATTACGATTTTAATAAATGGTCGATTTATCAAAAACTTTTTATTGAATCGGGCAATTTTAGAAGGATATGGCAATCGATTGATGGTGGGACGGTTCCCTTTTGCTATTTTATCGATTAAAATTGACCCAACACTTGCTGATGTTAATGTTCATCCGACAAAACAAGAGGTGCGTTTGTCTAAAGAGCGTGAATTGATGGCTTTAATTTCTAAAGCAATTGATGAGGCTTTATCAGAAGGTGTTTTGATTCCAGAAGCTTTGGAAAATTTGCAAGGAAGAGCTAAAGAAAAGGAAGCTCTTTCTGTTCAAACGGAACTTCCTTTGCAAAATAATCCTTTATATTATGATAATGTTCGCCAAGATTTTTATGTCAGAGAAGAGGCAACTTTTAAAATCAATAAAAATCAGCCTTCAAATGATTCGTCTGAACAAACTTTTGATAATTTTACAGAAAATCAACTTAATACAGATGCTGTCAATGAAAAAATTACTGACAGAACTGTTGAAAGTACAACTGAAATTACTGACAACAGTCTAGAAAATACTGTCAGCAACTTTGAAATTGATTTTGATAATGAAGCAAAGATAAGTCAGTCATCAACTTTTCCGCAGCTTGAATACTTGGCACAATTGCATGCGACTTATTTACTTTGTCAGTCCAAAGAAGGACTTTATTTGGTTGACCAACATGCGGCTCAAGAGCGAATAAAATATGAGTATTGGAAAGATAAAATTGGTGAGGTCAGTATGGAGCAACAAATTTTACTTGCACCATATTTGTTCACTTTAGCCAAAAATGATTTTATTGTTTTAGCCGAGAAGAAAGATTTGTTGCATGAAGCCGGTGTTTTCTTAGAAGAATACGGAGAAAATCAATTCATTTTAAGAGAACATCCAATCTGGTTAAAAGAAACCGAGATAGAGAAATCAATTAATGAAATGATTGATATTATTCTCTCATCAAAAGAATTTTCACTCAAAAAATATCGTCATGATTTAGCTGCAATGGTTGCTTGCAAAAGTTCAATTAAAGCTAATCATCCCCTTGACGCCGAGTCAGCTAGAGCATTGCTTGCAGAATTAGCAACTTGTAAAAATCCTTATAGTTGTGCGCATGGACGGCCAACGATTGTTCATTTTTCAGGGGATGACATTCAAAAAATGTTCCGGAGAATCCAAGAAACGCATCGTTCAAAAGCAGCTTCGTGGAAAGATTTTGAGTAAAAAGTGACTAAACAGATTAATGACGAAGTTGGTCAGTAAAAAAATAGATAAAAACTACTGACAGACTTGAATAAGGAAGTTTGTCAATCAAAAATAGAAAAGTAAAAAGATGTTTGAATATCTTAATGGAAAATTAGTAAAAATTTCCCCAACAAATATTGTAATTGATGTAGCAGGAATTGGTTATCTTATCAGTGTAGCTAACCCTTACGCTTGGTCTGCTTTGATGAACACAGAAGTAAAAATTTATGTTCATCAAGTCATTCGTGAAGATGCCCACAGTCTCTATGGTTTTGTTAACGAGGCCGAAAAAGCTTTATTCTTACGTCTGATCAGTGTTTCTGGGATTGGGCCAAAATCAGCTCTGGCCATCATTGCGGCGGCTGATAACGAAGGTTTAATCACTGCTATTGACAATAGTGATATCAAGTATTTAACTAAATTTCCAGGAGTTGGTAAAAAAACAGCCATGCAGATGGTGCTTGATTTGGCTGGGAAATTTGATGCGACAGGAACTGTAGGTATTTCTCTTCTTGATGCTGGACCTGCTGGCAATCTTGCTTTGGAAGAAGCGATTGAAGCGCTGCAAGCTTTGGGTTATAAAGCAACAGAATTGAAGAAAATTGAGAAAAAATTAGCTCAAGAAACAGGTCTGACCAGCGAAGAATATATCAAATCAGCCTTAAAACTTATGATGAAATAAAAAAGTTTGAAGAAAGAACTGACAGACATCAAAAATAGTCATTCAAGTCTTTCTGTCAGTAAAATTTACTGACAGCTTCTCATAAGTCATCAAAAATCATCTCTAAAAGGAGAATTACAAGATAAGATGAACGATATATTAAACAAAGAGCCAATGGAAGAAGATTACGGTATTGAAAAATCTCTACGTCCGCAATTTTTTAATCAATATATTGGTCAAGATAAAGTCAAAGAACAATTAGAAATCTTTATTAAAGCAGCAAAAATGCGTGAAGAAGTTTTGGACCATGTATTACTTTTTGGTCCTCCGGGACTTGGTAAGACAACAATGGCATTTGTCATTGCCAATGAGTTGGGAGTTAATATTAAACAAACAGCGGGTCCTGCCATTGAAAAGCCAGGAGATTTAGTTGCGATTTTGAATGAATTGGAACCTGGCGATGTGCTATTTATTGATGAAATTCATCGGATGCCAATGCAAGTTGAAGAAGTTCTTTATAGCGCTATGGAAGATTTCTACATTGATATTATGCTTGGTTCTGGTGATGGTTCACGCTCGGTTCATTTAGATTTGCCGCCATTTACTCTAGTTGGGGCAACAACAAGAGCTGGAATGCTTTCGAATCCATTGCGTGCCCGTTTTGGAATTTCAAGTCATATGGAGTATTATCAAGAGCGTGATTTGGAAGAAATTGTTAAAAGAACAGCTGATATTTTTGAAGTCGAAGTTATTGATAATGCCGCTTTAGAGATTGCTTTACGTAGTCGAGGGACTCCGCGGATTGCCAATCGTTTACTTAAACGAGTGCGTGATTTTGCTCAAATAATGGGGGATGGCCGAGTGGATAAAGCAATTACCGATAAGGCCTTGTCTATTCTTGATGTTGATGCCGCTGGTTTGGACTATATTGACCAAAAAATTCTCCGCACAATGATTGAAATGTACCACGGTGGTCCTGTTGGGATTGGAACTTTGGCGGTAAACATTGCCGAAGACCGTGAAACGGTCGAGGATATGTATGAACCTTATTTGATTCAAAAAGGATTTTTGATGAGAACTAAACAGGGACGTAAGGTGACCCAAAGAGCCTATGAACACTTAGGTTACGTTTATAATGAAGAAGATTGACAGTTAGTATCTGTCAGTAAAAAAGTTTGTCAAAGCTTGACGGGCTTTTTTATATTACATAAATTCCTGCCGTTGTAACAATAATGAAAAAAGTATATAATATGACCATAAAGTTACGACTGGAGAGACAAGACAAATGGTTAATCAATACTATGGTTTAAAACTTCAAGAACTCTGTGAAGCTAAAGAAATCACGAAAAATGAAATTATCAAAAAAACAGGAATTCCTAAAAGTAGTCTCTCTCGTTTTTTTAGTGGAGAAGGTTATTTAAATCTTGATCAAATTGATGCTTTGCTTGAATTTCTTCACTTGGAACTTTCTGAATATGATTATTATCTCAATAATTTTAAACATAGTTTTTACGAAGAATTATTTAGTAAAATCGACCAAGCGGCAACGAATAATAATATTGAAGAACTAAAAGACATTGCCTGGCAATGTGAGCAAATTGGCGAACATTTGATTGCTCTTTGTGCCAAAGCACGCTTAGAAAAGTTGCCAGAAAACGAAGTGGTTGAGTTAAGTTCTTTTATTTTAGGAATTGAAATATTTAGTTTTTATGAACTTCTCATTTTGTCAGATACCATTGAGCAATTTTCGTCAGAAATGATAAAAGCAATTATTCAAGATTTGAGCCATCATCATCAAAGGTTAGCCAATCGCACACGTTATCGCAAAATTATTTGTCAAATCGCCTGTCGCGGAGCAGTGACTTGTATCCAAGAAGGGAAAGAAAAGGAAGCGCAAGAATGTCTGGCTCTGGTCAAAGCATATTGTCATGAAAAAGACGCATATTCTAGATTGATTTATCGCTTTACTAAAGGTTATTATTGTATTTTTTATGGTCAAGGCGAAGAACGACTTCTGGGAATTGATAGCATGAAAAAGGTCATCGAAATTTTTGATTGGGAAGGAAGTATAAATTTAGCAAAAACCTACCAAAAACTCTATGATAAATATGTGAAAAACTATAATTTTCCTCAATGGTTAAGTGATATTCTAGGAAAAGATTCAATTTGAATCTTTTTTTTGTGCTTTCGAAATCGGTGCTACAATAAAGTTAAGGAGACAAAAATAAAAACAAACGAGGAAAAACCAATGGACAAATTCGCAAGCTACTGAGCGCAGCCAAGAAAACAAAGTAAAAAATGAAAGGAAGCTCTCAACATGAGAAAAATATCATCAGCTTGATTCAGAAAAGATAATTTCTTTCTGAATTTGGGCAGAAAGAGGTAAATTATGAAAATGAATTTGAAAAAACAAATCTTTGTCTTATCAACTTTACTTGTTACGACAGGTGCGATAGGGGTAACTTCTGTATCTGCGACTCAAGTCATCTATGTAAAAACAAGTTCAGTTACTTACTATCTAAATAATGTTTCTACAGGAACAACGGATTATTATGATTATGTGAATATCCTTCATGGAGGTTCTTATACAACCACCACAAGTACAATTTACTACACGGTAGTAAATTCTGTCGGACAAAGTCAACCGGCAAAACAAGTAACTACTTATTATCATTATTGATGGAATAGGAGTAAGCTACCTCACTTACTCCTATTTAATGATTATTTTTGATTGAGAGGTGATTAAATGAAATACTTCAAATTTGAATTAAAAAAGTTTATTCTAAACAAAAGAAACAGATACTTATTAGCTTTGATTTCTTCCTTAATCATAGTTTATAGTGTATATAATACAATTTCTTTTACTAATATTTTTAAAAATAACATCACTAGCCTTGTTCAAGAGGTACAGACTAATGAAAAATCAGTTCAGGATAACATTGAAACTACTGAAGAAAGCCTAAAAACCACAAAAGTGAAGGCAGAAGATGATAATCTAAATAATACATTGAGTGACTTAAAGCAAAAAGATAACATCTATCAAAAACAAATCGCAGCTATAGGCGTCAATGACATTAATGAATATTATCATTTACAAAAAGAAATTGACCAGTTGTATTTTAAACAAAATGGTAACCAATCATCATCTGGTCAAGATAAATTCCTGAAAGCAGAAATTAAGTATATCAAGACAGTTCAAGAGAGAAAGTTAGATTTTGAAGCAATGCCTACCATGCAATCTCATGCTTTTGGAAATTTTCATCAGCAGTTCATTCCAATTTTAACGAGTAGTCTATTCATTGTCTTATTTGCTTCCATGGTTTCAATCCTTGTCGCCACTAGTTATGAATCAAAAGAAAACAGATTTTATCGATTTGCGGGAATTGATTTGCAGAAAAATTTAATTATAAAAGTTTTATCTGGAACTTTAGCGACCTTTGCTTGGATTATTATTTCTAGTATCATTTATTTTCTGGTAATTGGGGTGGTGAATGGTTTTGGAGCATGGAATTATCCCGCCTATCTTGGTGATTCGGATTTGAAAACAGGATTTACTTTGACTAATCTCACAATTCCAAATGGAATTTTGGATTTAGGAAGTATCCTCTATCTGTTTTTTGTCATCTTTTTCTTGGCTTCATTAGGTGCCTTGATTTCTGTTTTTGTAAAACGGAGTATGGTTGTTGTTGGGGTTATAGCTCTATTTGTCATGGGATATTCGATGATAGGAAATGTTTCTTGGATAATTTCAATTAGACGTTTTGTGCCACTTTCTTATCTTGAACCTCTAAAACTTTTTGGAAATCCTAGTGCTCTTTTTGGAAAATATTCTATATTAATCGGGGCTGGCTATCTACTTTCTTTAAGTGTATTATTTTTGCTCATTTCTGTCTTCATTATTAAAAATCAAAAAACAAGGAGAATCTCATGATATTAAAAATAAAAAATTTAAAGATACCAGACATTGCTCCGCTTAATTTTGAGATTTCTGAAAATGGTTTGTACGGTCTGATTGGACGAAATGGGATTGGGAAAAGTACACTTTTCGGCATTCTTTCAGGAGAAATTGGATTTTCTCAAGGAGAAATAGAAAATGGGCGTGTCGCTTATCTTCCCGATGTAGAATCTTTTGAAGAAAGTTTAAAAATGCATGATTATTTTAAAATTTTGAAAAATAGTGAACAGGATAGAGCAAGAGAGTTAAGTCTTACTTTTGGTGCAGATAAATTTGCGAAAAAGAGAATTGGCCAATTTTCTTTAGGAATGAAAGAGCTTTTTGCGACAATTTTATCATTTTCTATCGACTGTGATATTTTAATCATTGACGAGCTATTCAGTGGGCTTGACGTTTCCAAAAAAGTCCTAGTTTATGAAGAAGTGAAAAAAATCGCTCAAGAAAAAATTGTTTTATTAACCTCACACAATCTCAAGGAAATTGAACATTTCTGTGACCAAGCTTATCTATTGTCCGAAAAAGGACTGACTTTGGTGACAAATTTTGATGAAGCGGCAAAAGAAATCGGTTATATGGATGTATTTTTTTAGTGAAAGGGAATTAATGCGAAAGAATACTACATTATTTGGTTTATATATTTTCTAATAATTGTTTCCGATTAAGAGATAAGTCGAATGAAAGATAAGGAGAACTTATGTCAGTAATTACACCTGCCCCTCAACCTAAAAGTGATATTTTTCGGGAGGTTGAACAACTCCAAAATTCTTTTAAAAATAATGAAAGTAAAGTTTTGGTAGATAACAATAAAATTTATAAAAAATTGAAGGAAAAAAAGAAAAAAATTAAGCAGAAAGATTAGTTCGTCTGTCAGTAAAAAAGTTTGTCAAATTTTGGCAGACTTTTTCATTTTAGAATTCTGTCAGTAATATCTTGTGAAATAGGGTATAATAGAATAAATGCTCAAAATTAGTTAATTTATAAATGATATAAAGTAAGGAAGTCATGGAAAAGATTGTTTTTGTCTGTTTAGGAAATATTTGTCGTAGCCCAATGGCAGAATTTGTCATGAAAGATTTAGTTGAAAAGGCAGGAAATGAATCAAATTTTTTGATTGAAAGTCGAGCAACTTCTTCTTGGGAGCATGGAAATCCAATTCATTCTGGAACCCAAACAAAACTAAAAGAACAAAAGATTGCTTTTGACCTTCAAAAAGGAAGTCAAAAAATCAGTAGTGAAGATTTTTATGAATTTGATAAAATTATCGCAATGGATGAATCCAATTTAGAAAATCTTAGAAAAATGGCACCAGAAGGAACGAGTCAAAAAATCACGATGCTTTTAGAACAAGGTGTTCCAGATCCATGGTTCACGGGCGATTTCCAAGAAACTTATCAACTTGTTAAGACGGGTTGTCAAAGATTATTGGATGAAATTGTATAAAATATTTCAAATAAAATAAACCGATGTGAGAAAATCTCACATTAAAACTTGACTTTGCCAATAACAAGGTCTATAATGAAAGGCATGGAGGCGAGATTTGGTGAAAGAACGTGAATTAAGACGCTCTATGGCGGTACTTCCAATAGGAACTGTCATGAAACTCACTGACCTAAGCGCAAGGCAGATTCGTTATTACGAAGAGCAAGAGCTTATTTTCCCGGAGCGAAGTGACGGTAATCGTCGCATGTATTCGCTCAATGACATAGATGCTCTATTTGATATTGCTGACTTATTGAAAGAAGGTAATAATATTGCAGATATCAAAGAAATTTATGCCAAAAGGGATGCTAAGAAGGCTCAAACTTTATCTATCGGAGAAGTCCACCATGCACTTGAACGCGAATTTGCCCAACAAGGTAGATTCGGAACTCCTGATCCCACTCATTTTACCCAACCGCGGATGTAAGTTTAGTTTACTTTATTTGTCAACTAAGTTTACAGCGAAAATTTAACTAGGAGAGTAAAGCATGACAATCACAGCAGCAGACATTCGTCGCGACGTCAAAGAAAAGGATATTAAATTCTTGCGTTTGATGTTTACAGACATTCTTGGAACACTTAAAAACGTTGAAGTTCCAGCTACAGATGAACAATTGGACAAATTGTTTGAAAACAAAATGATGTTTGACGGTTCATCAATCGAAGGATTCGTTCGTATCAATGAATCAGACATGTATCTTTATCCAGACCTTGACACTTGGATTGTTTTTCCTTGGGGAGATGAGTATGGTAAAGTGGCAGGTGTAATTTGTGATGTTTACACTCCAGAAGGTGAACCTTTCGCTGGAGACCCACGCGGTGTCTTGAAACGTAACCTTAAATCAATGGAAAAATTGGGCTTCAAGAGCTTTAACCTTGGACCTGAACCAGAGTTCTTCCTTTTCAAACTTAATGAAAATGATGAACCAACACTTGAAGTGAATGATAAAGGTGGTTATTTTGACCTTGCACCAACTGACCTCGCTGGAAACACAAGACGTGAAATCGTAAATGTATTGACAGACCTTGGTTTTGAAGTTGAAGCTTCTCACCACGAAGTAGCAATCGGTCAACACGAAATTGACTTTAAATATGCCAATGCTTTGAAAGCTTGTGATAATATTCAAATCTTTAAGCTTGTTGTTAAAACAATTGCGCGTAAACATGGTTTACATGCAACGTTTATGGCAAAACCAGTTCACGGAATCAACGGTTCTGGGATGCATTGTAACATGTCTTTATTTACAGAAGATGGTGCCAATGCCTTTGCTGATCCAACAGGAGATATGGGACTTTCAGATGTTGCACATAGCTTTATTGCTGGACTTTTGAAACATGCTTATAACTTTACAGCAATTACAAACCCAACTGTTAACTCATATAAACGTTTGGTTCCTGGTTATGAAGCACCCGTTTATGTCGCTTGGGCTGGACGTAACAGATCGCCTTTGATTCGCGTACCTGCTTCACGTGGTTTGTCAACTCGTGTTGAACTTCGTGCGGTTGACCCAACAGCAAATCCATATCTTGCATTGGCTGTTCTATTGGCAGCTGGTCTTGACGGTGTTGAACATAAATTGGAAGCGCCAGAAGCAATCGAATCAAATATTTACGTAATGACAGAAGAAGAACGTAAAGCACATGGTATTACAGATTTGCCATCTACTTTGCACAATGCCGTTAAAGCATTGCGTGAAGATACAATTGTGACTGAAGCGCTTGGAGAACATGTTTTGGTTAACTTTGTTGAAGCAAAACGCATTGAATGGGCAAGCTATGCACAATTCGTATCGCAATGGGAAATTGATAACTATTTAGAACTTTATTAATTGATATAAAAAATCACTGACAAAGCCTGTCAGTGATTTTTTGGACCATTTAAATATTTTAGTTGTTTTCAGTAATTGTCAAAACGTTGAAGGCAGTTTTTCCGTCTTCGGCAATCAAGAATCCTTTGTGTTCAGCAACATAGTCAATAGCTGCTTGGAAATCAGCGAATTCTTTGACGATTGAGCAAGTGTTTGTGGCACCGACATAATTGTTTTCTGAGTCCTCGTAATAATTGATTCCTTTAAATTTAAATTTCATAATAAAAAGTCCTTTCTTTGTTATAGTTTTATTATAGCAAATGGCACTTATTTTTTACTGATAAAACTTTAAATCAAAGTTGAAATCACAAAAAGAGCCATATTTTTTGAAAAATTCACAAAGTCAGTGTAAACTTGAGATAGGTTTTATGAATTTAATGCGAGAAAGGAAGCGAATCTTAATACTTTTTACTAAAAGTAGATTTGCATAGGAAAATATGGAACTCAATGATTTGAAAGATTCACTGACTGCTTTAAAATATGGTGAAATTGCAACTGTCGCGATGATTGACCGAGGCGCATATGCTGAAATTGAAGAGTCTATTGAAGCGGAAAGTAAAGATCAAAAGATAAATTCTGGAATCTTTAAAGAGCTTGCTGCTACAGTTAAAGATGAAAACGAGGATTTAGTGGTAGTTGGTCGTTCAGATATTGATCAGGCACTGACTCCAGAAGATTTTTCGCGATTTATCGGTCAGATGACCAAGGAAAAACATATTATTTTTGTTGAGTGTCTCTATTTGGGAACAACAGAAATTAAAGGTTTTCTTAACAGCTTGAAAGAAAATAATCTTTTAGAAAATAGTAAATTGGTTCTGCTTGATTTGCCGCAATTAGAATACATGATGTTGCGAGACAGTTTAGCTGGACAATTTAAATTATAAAAAAAGTTACTGACAAAATTATCGCTCAGTCTGTAAGTTGCGTAAGCAAGCAGATAGGAGTGATAGAATTTTTGTCAGTAACTTTTTCTTATTGTTCACGGTTTTCTCTTTGATAAAGGCGAGAATTTTTCATAATATCTTTAAAAGTATTAATGATTGTTTCTTGATAAGCAGAATTTTTAATATTTTGGCGAGCCAAATCTAATACGGCTTGTTCGCGAGAGTTATCTAAAATAGTAATTTTTTGTGCTTGTTTTTCTTGGCTAATTTCTTGAACAATTGTCATACGTTTCTCAAGAAGCTGAACGATTTCTTGGTCCACTTGGTCAATGTTGTTCCGAAGTTCTTCTAGTTTATTCATGGTTTTTATTATATCAAAACTAATCTAAAATTTGCCTTTAAAAAATGATATAATGGATTATATTATTTTTGAGGAGCAACAAGATGAATAAAGAAGAAAAAATCGAAGGTTATGAGTTGCTTAATTTGCAACTAAAAGCGCTTCTTAGTGAACAAAATTATACACTTTCAAACTTAGCCAATGCAAGTAGTTTACTTTGGAGCTTTTTGCCTGAGCAAGTTTATACAGGTTTCTACCTCTACAATGGTGAAAAATTAATTTTAGGGCCATTTCAAGGGTCTGTGTCTTGCGTTGAAATTATAATGGGCAAAGGGGTTTGTGGGGAATCAGCTCAAAATCGCCAAACCATTATTGTTGAAAATGTAAAGAAACACAAAAATTATATTTCTTGTGACGGTCGAGCAATGTCTGAAATTGTTGTTCCAATGGTTAAAGATGGTAAATTAGTTGGGGTTCTTGACTTAGACAGTTCAGAAATTGGTTTTTACGATGAAATCGACCAAAAATATCTTGAAGAATTTGCTAACATTTTATGTGAAATGACTGATTTTAAATTTTTTGAAGTAGGTTAAATCAAAATTTTAAAGGGTATCGGAGAAAAAAATGAGTGAAATAGTAAAAAAATTTATTGCTGACCGTTTTGGGAAAAAAGAAGGAACATCTGTAAATCCAGGTAATATTGGAGATGTTCGTGAATTTGCGCAAGAATTAGGAAGTTTTCTCTATCAATTACATCGGCTACCAACAACAGATGCAAAGTCACCTAGTTTTGAAAATGCTTTTGCTGGTTCTGATTTGATTTTCTTTGAAGCTGAGATGATAGAACTTTTGAAAGTCTATCAAAAAGTTGTTCCTGCTGACCTTTTGCAAGAAAAATTTGATTTTGCAGCAAAAACAAAATGGTCCAAGAAACCTGTTTGGGTTTTGGGAGAATTGCTTACGCAAAATTTAAAAGTTACTGACGGAAAGTTAGTTAACGTCAAAATTACTGACAAAGCTGTTATTGGTGATCCAGCTTTTGATTTAGCAATTGCTTGGACGATTTTTGATGAAAAAGCACGTAAAATATTTTTTGCGGCAACCGAAGCAGATGAGGCAACGATTAATCGAGCAAGAATGTTCGCCCTCAGACAGGCCCTCAGAAATTATCAATCACAAGATATTGATGAATTGATTCAATCACGTGATGCTTCAACTGAAATTTTAAAAGACTTAAACTATAGTCTTGGGCAAGATTTCTATTGAAACAAGCGGATATGAAAAGAATACTAAGTAAAAAATTGGAAGAGAAAAATGGCATATCAAGCATTATATAGAAAATATCGAAGTCAAAGATTTGATGAAATGGTGGGGCAAGAAGTTGTAGCAACAACATTAAAAAATGCGATTGTCAATCATCAAATTTCACATGCTTATCTTTTTTCTGGTCCAAGAGGGACAGGGAAAACCTCAGCAGCTAAAATTTTTGCTAAGGCAATAAATTGTCCTAATCAAGTGGATGGAGAGCCCTGCAATAATTGCTTTATTTGTGACTCAATCACCAAAGGAAGCTTAGATGATGTCATTGAACTTGATGCGGCATCAAATAATGGGGTTGACGAAATTCGAGAAATTCGAGATAAATCAACTTACGCAGCTAGTCAAGCCACTTACAAGGTTTATATTATTGATGAAGTGCATATGCTTTCAACAGGGGCTTTTAATGCACTTTTGAAAACACTAGAAGAACCTACAGAAAATGTTGTTTTCGTCCTGGCTACTACTGAATTACAAAAAATTCCAGCAACCATTATCTCGCGTGTTCAACGTTTTGCTTTTAAATCAATCACAACAGGAGATATTCGGACTTATTTAGCAAAAATAATGGCTGATGAAGGACTTGAATTCGACGGTAAAGCACTCGATGTTATTGCTAAAGCAGCTGAAGGTGGAATGCGTGATGCCCTCTCTTTATTAGACCAAGCCTTATCGTTTTCATCAGGAAAATTAGAAGAAAATGATGCACTACTTGTCACAGGGTCGATTGCTGCAGATGCTTTAGTAACATATGTTGCAGCACTTTTTGAGCATGATGAAGCAAAAGCGCTGACGGAACTTGATAAGATTTTTGCTGAAGGAAAAAATATGCTTCGATTTACGGAAGATTTATTAGCATACCTTCGGGATTTACTCTTGGATAAAAATTCTCAGTATGACCGGGGTCAAATTTTTTCATGGATTGATGTTGCAATTGAAAGTTTGAAAACGATAAAGGAAACGACTCAAACAAAAATTGCGGCAGACGTCATGACCATGCGTTTGGCTGAAATTGGACAAAATAATTTACTGACAGCTTCGCAAGGAGAAATCCCTAATCAGCTGACAGCCGAAATTGCTACTTTAAAAACCGAAATTAATCAATTGAAAGCTCAAATTTCAGCTGGTCAAATTCAGGTAAATTCAGATTCACAAAATAATTTACTGACAGAAAAAGTTAAAGGCAGTCCGAAACCAATAGCATCTAAAAAACGCCAAATTAACAAAGATTTAATTTATAAAGCTTTGGCTGAGGCGACAAATGAAGCTAGAAAAGCTGCTCTAAGTGCGTGGCCAGAACTTGTTGCTTCGGTAACTAAACCGGCAGACCGAGCTTTACTTAATAATACAGCCCCTGTCGCTGCGTCAGAAAATTTCCTTGTGGTGACTTTTCCTCATGAGAATCTTGCTAAAAGAGTCAGTGAAAATGAAGAATTGCAACTTTTTTGTGGGAATCTCTTGAGTTCAATTGTTGGATTTGCGCCAGAAATTATCTCTCTTGCTGAACAAGACTGGCAAGAAGTTCGAGCAGAATATGTTTCTAATTTAAAATCTGAAAATGTTCAGGAAGATGAAGAAGATGAAAAAGAGCCGGATGAAACGGTAAACTTAGCTAAAGAACTCTTTGGTGAAAAAGTAGTTGAAATTAATGATTAAACTAATAAAAAAGCCGCTCATTGAGCGACTTTTTTTAATCTTTATGACGACTTAAATCAACCTCTTTAAGGGGGATAAGTTTCGTTTTGTTTTTAAATTTATAACCCAAGTAAAGGATGAAGAAGAGTGGGATTGCGGCATACATGATGACACCTTGCACCCAAGTTTTACCAAAAAGAAGCATTGGGTCTTGGCCGAGTGTGACTAAAACGGTCATAATTAAGGCTAAGATTGGACCAAATGGGAATAGTTTTGCATGATAAGGTAATTTTTTAACATCTTTTCCTTGAGCGACATAGGCGCGGCGGAAGCGGAAGTGGCTAATTGCAATCCCAATCCAAGCAATAAATCCTGTTAAACCAGAGGCTGAGACAAGGAATGTAAAGAAGCTAACTCCGTAAATTGATGTCAGGAATGTGAGTAAAGCAACAGCAGTTGTAGCTAATAAAGCAATGAAAGGAATCCCGTTTTTTGAAGTTTTTGAGAAAATCTTTGGTGCGCCACCATCTTTAGCGAGTGAATAAAGCATCCGAGTAGAGGCATACATTCCAGAGTTTGCTGCTGAAACGACAGAAGTTAAAACAACGGCGTTCATGATAGAAGCTGCAATAGAGAGACCAACACGTTCAAATACAATTGTGAAAGGGCTTTGAGCAGCTGAATCTCCTCCAACTAAGTGGGGGTCGGTAAATGGAATGATAGCCGCCATCACGAAGATAGATAAGATATAAAAGACAAGAATACGCCAGAAGATAGAGTTCATAGCTTTAGGGATTGATTTTTCAGGATTTTCAGCTTCGCCAGCTGTAATTCCGAGCAATTCTGTTCCTTGGAAAGAGAAACCAGCGACTAAGAGTACGCCGAGAATCCCTCCGCCGGTAGTGAAACTACCAAGTCCTCCGACAAAACCATGATTACCAACTGAAAGATTTTTAGCGACGTCAATATGACCGCCCATAATTCCAAAAATAGATAAGAAACCAATAATCAAGAATAAAACAACAACAGTAATTTTAATGGCTGACAACCAATATTCAGTTTCGCCAAAAGTTTTAACTGATAAGGCATTGATTGCAAAGACAATAATTAAGGCAATCAGTGAAAAAATCCAACTTGGAACATCTGGTAACCAGAATTTGATACAAAGGGCAACGGCTGTTAAATCAACCGCTACGGTAATTGCCCAGTTTAACCAGTAATTCCAACCTAGAGCAAAACCAAAAGCTGGGTCAACATAACGTGTTCCATAGTCTGAAAAAGAACCAGAAGTGGGTAAATAAGTGGCCATTTCACCAAGTGATGTCATGAGGAAGTAAACCATTGCTCCGATAAGAACATAGGCAGTCAGTGCACCAAATGGTCCTGCCGTGTGAATGACATCGCCTGAAGTCAGAAACAATCCAGTTCCGATTGTTCCGCCAAGGGCAATCATGGAAACATGACGTGATTTTAAGCCGCGTTTTACTTGCGTCTCAGTAGTTGAGTTTGAAGAATTTTCCAAAATTCTCTCCCTAATAAAATTTATTCTACACCGACTTGTTTGACTCAGACTCAACCTTATTCCTGTTTAGTTTAGAAAAGTCTGAGAAAAACAAAAAAAGCAATCCTACTAGATAGAATAGATTGCTAAAGGTCCGACAAAATTTTAAAAATTTTCTTGAACGAATAGCCCTCCGCATGGTTATTAACCATTTGCGACAGTCTAGTGAGTTTTTCTCACTAGCCCAAGAACTTTGCTGAGCAACAAAATTCTTTCGGCAACCTCTCCTCCTCTAAATACGCGTCTTTGTTGTGCTCCAACTCGGCGTAGATTCATATCAGTTGCGACCTCTATCGATGTGTTATTTGTAATTCTAGCGCAATTTTAAGATGATGTCAAGGAAGAGAATGTAAAATTAATTACAAATAATCACTTTCTTTGTAAGTTTATTCATTTGTCATTTATGTTATACTTATGAGGATAGGACTGCTATGTCAGTCAATAAAAATCAGTCTTTTTACTGAAATTTTCTAGGAGCAAAATATGGATTTTATTCGTGCCATTATTTTAGGTATTATTGAAGGAATCACTGAGTGGTTACCTATTTCCTCAACAGGACATTTGATTATTGCTGATGAATTTATTCGTCTTAATCAATCAGCAGCTTTTAAAGAAATGTTTGATGTTGTGATTCAGCTAGGAGCAATTTTGTCAGTTGTTGTTCTTTATTTTCATAAACTGAATCCATTTAATAAGTTAAATCCAGCTGACAAACAAAAAACACCACGTGAAATTCAATTAACTTGGCGTTTGTGGTTGAAAGTTTTGATTGCGGCTTTACCAGCAGCGATTATTGGTTTACCACTTAATGACTGGTTGGACAAACATTTTTACCATTTTGTTCCTGTTGCCTTCATGTTAATTATTTATGGGGTAGCATTTATTGTCATTGAGCGTCGGTGGGTACCAAACCATGAATTTTCCGTAATGAATATTGACCGTTTACCTTATCGTGCCGCTCTTTATATTGGATTATTCCAAGTGCTTTCTTTACTTCCAGGGACATCGCGTTCAGGTGCGACAATTGTCGGTGCTTTATTAATTGGTGTAAGTCGTGAAGTTGCCGCAGAATTTACCTTTTTCTTGGGTATTCCAGTTATGTTTGGGGCTAGTTTCATCAAAATACTTCACTTTTTCAAAAATGGGAATTCTTTAAGTTTTGAACAATTTGGGGTCTTGTTAGTAGCTTGTATAGTTGCCTTTGGGGTATCAATGGTTGCCATCAAGTTCTTGACCGATTATGTGAAAAAACACGATTTTACTTTCTTTGGGAAATATCGGATTGTGTTAGGGATTATCCTTCTTATTTATGCAATGTTTAAAGCCTTCTTGGGCTGAGAATGAGATAAATTATGCCAACTCTCTTTAGTTGGTATTTTTTATTTTAAAATAGTTCTCTTTGCTGAGGGAAAGTTTAAATGTATTCTTGCTAAAAATAGAAAAAAGTGATAGAATATAACTCTGTGGGAAAAACTCACAACTTACGCAGGACTCAACCTGCGTCATTAGTCCAAAAGGAGGAAAAATCAATGACTAAATACGAAATTCTTTATATTATTCGCCCAAACATTGATGAAGAAGCAAAAGCTGCCCTCGTTGAACGTTTCGATGGAATCTTGACTGACAACGGTGCTGCAAATCTTGAGTCTAAAGACTGGGAAAAACGTAAACTTGCTTACGAAATCAATGATTTCCGCGAAGGTATCTACCACATCGCAACTTTTGAAGCTGAAACAACTTCAGAAGCTTTGAGCGAATTTGACCGTCTTGCTAAGATCAACCTTGACATTCTTCGTCATATGATCGTTAAAGTTGAAGCTTAAGAGCTTTCATTTCTAAGGAGAAGTTCATCATGATTAACAATGTTGTATTAGTAGGACGCATTACTCGCGATCCTGAACTTCGATACACCCCTCAAAATCAAGCTGTCGCAACATTTTCATTGGCTGTAAACCGTCAATTTAAAAATGCGAATGGCGAACGTGAGGCTGATTTCATTAACTGCGTTATTTGGCGCCAACAAGCTGAGAATTTGGCGAATTGGGCTAAAAAAGGAGCTTTGATTGGGGTAACTGGTCGAATTCAAACACGTAACTATGAAAATCAACAAGGTCAACGCGTTTATGTGACTGAGGTTGTGGCTGACAGTTTCCAAATGTTGGAAAGTAGATCTGCTCGTGAAGGTATGGGAGGCGGAACTTCTGCTGGTTCATATTCTGCACCTAGCCAATCTACAAATAATACTCCGCGTCCACAAACGAATAACAATAATGCAACACCGAATTTCGGTCGTGATGCTGATCCGTTTGGTAGCTCACCGATGGAAATTTCGGATGATGACCTTCCATTCTAATAGGGTGAAATAATTGACGCTAAAGCGCCTAATTATTTCACGGAAACCGCTATGGCGGATTTCCTAACCCTCTTACTAGTTATTATGAAAAGCAGAATCGGCTTTTCATAATAACGTCGTAATCCTAAGAAAACTTTAAACAGACATCTAAAAATAATATAAGGAGAAATAAAATGGCACAACAACGTCGTGGCGGCTTCAAACGCCGTAAAAAAGTTGACTTCATCGCTGCAAACAAAATCGAAGTCGTTGACTACAAAGACACTGAACTTTTGAAACGTTTCATCTCAGAACGTGGTAAAATCTTGCCACGTCGCGTGACTGGTACATCTGCTAAAAACCAACGTAAAGTGGTTAACGCAATCAAACGCGCGCGCGTAATGGCTTTGCTTCCATTCGTAGCTGAAGACCAAAACTAATAAATGAAAGGCTGCTTCGGTAGTCTTTTTTTGTATAAAAATTTGACAAATAGAGTTGATATTTACTGACAGAATGCTCGGTTCCGTCCGAATTTACTGACCAGAAATTTGTCAGAAAAAGAGAATAAATTGATAACTTCATCAAGTATTTTTGATTAATACTATGTTTTTGTCAGTGAATTTATGATAAAATGGACAAATGATTGAATTGATAATAGGAGCAGTGCTCTTAAGTTTGTTAATTTATGGAATTTTTATAGAGCCTCATTTGATGAAAGTGAGACATGTAAAAATCGCTCAAAAACAAAATTTAAAAATTGCTCATTTTACCGATACCCACTTTGCTTGGCACACGACTAGTCGTCGTTTTAAAAAATTTGCTCGAAATATTGCTAATGAACAGCCAGATTTAATTATTTTTTCTGGAGATTTATTTGACAAGGTTGCTTGGGCAAAAAATCGAGATTGGACTGATTTACTGACGATATTGTCAGAACTTAAAGCTCCTCTTGGGAAATTTGCGATACTTGGTAATCATGATTTTGATGATGAAAAATCGTCAAGGTTTGTTGAAGAGTTTCTAGAAAAAGCTGGTTTTGTTCTGTTGAAAAATTCATCAGTTGTCAAAGATAATTTATCTATTTCTGGGGTTGATGACTGGCGTGAGGGACGGCCTGATTTTGAACTTGAGCCCATTGATGCAACATTTTCGCTTTTAGCCCTTCACGAACCGGATACTATTTTAGACATGGAGACAATTAAGGAATTTGATTTAATTCTTTCTGGTCATAGTCACGGAGGGCAAATTCGGATAGGAAATTGGCGTTTACGCAATAAGGGGTCAAGTAGTGCTGATGCTGGTTTGTATCAGCTCAATGACCGAACAAAATTGTATGTTAATCGTGGAATTGGTTTGACTTTCTTACCTATTCGTTTTGGGGTGCCTCCAGAAATTGTGTATTACTACATCTAAAAAAATCTGTCAGTAATTTTGACAGATTTTTTTATTTAAAAATTTACTGACAGCTTTGTTAAAAATTCTGTCATTACATTTCTCTTGCAGTCATGATCGTTTCGCGTCCCATATTATCAACGGCTCGGTAGTGTAGAGGCCATTCAGGATTAAAAGGGTAGCCAAAATCAACGAGGATGGTTGTTGGACTATTGTCTTGAGAAAAACGAATAGAAAGTAAATTACCCGAATTAACCAAGTCAAAATTGATAATTGTTTCTAGTGGAAAAACGCCCTTGAGGTGATGGTCAATAATAAACCAAAAGGCATCAATGACTTCTCCAGGAATTGACGCAACGGTATCAAAACTTGCGTAGCGTCGTCTAGTGTTAGAAAATGCCATAAAATCACATCCTTTCTATAAGATAAATGGATAAATTCTAGGAAATACGGGAATCTCGAATGACTTTTCGGATTTCAGATAAAGTCCCTTCAGAAACATTTTTCATTTTCATTCCGTACATCATAAACAAGGCATCAAGCAAACTAATTTGAGAAACTGTGGAAGCAACAGCTTCAGGTCGAAATGAAATTTCTTCAGAAATTGAAATTAGCGCGACATCGGCCGCTTTAGCTAAAGGTGAACTCGCAAAAGAAGTCAATGCAATAATTGGAACCCCGCGACTCTTCAAAATTTCAACCAAGTGCATTGTATCTCTGTTTTTTCCTGTATGTGAAATAACAAAAGCACAATCGTCGCTCGTTAATTTTGCAGCCTGCATTTGTTGAAAATGAAAATCCTGATGATAAACGCAGTGCAAAGGCATTCTCAAAAATTTATGAAAAGCAATCAATGCAACAGCGTTTGAACCACCCAAACCAAAAAAACCGCAAGTGCTGGCATTGAGCAAAATTTCCATGGTTTGGTCAAGTTGTCTGTTAGTGATAAGGTTTAATGTAGAATTTAATGATGAAATATTGCCGTTGAAGTTTTTTGTCAGTATTTCTTTGTAATCGTCAGTTGGTGAAAGTTCGCTAAAAAATTCATCGTTTCGTGTCGAGTCAGTGGCATGAATGGCGAGTTTTAATTCTTGGAAGGAATTAAAGCCAATTTTTTTAGAAAATCTGGAAATTGTAGCCGTAGAGACATGAGTTTTTTGAGCAAATTCCTGAATTGAAAGCCTCGCTGCACTATCAATATTCGCAATTAAATAGTCAGAAATTGCCTGATCTGATTTACTGAGGTTATCATAATAACTTCGGATTCGGCTGATTAAAGTACGCGACATATCAAGCCTCCTTCTAATTGACTACATTATATCATAGCCAGTAACACGAAACAATGTTTCATGTACTGGCTATCATTTTATTGGGACCGAACGATGCGTAGGATAGCTGTTATCAGTTTACTGACTTACAGATATGCCAGTTGTTACATCTAGAGCGGAGTAATAAGGTATCTAGGGAGTTCGCTATAGCGTGTTATAAGTAGTGATACTCAAGATTTCTCGATTTCTCAAAAATTCCAAATTCCTAACTTGAAATTGTTTTGACAAATCAGAAAATATTTTACAAAAAATATTGTTGACAAATGAAAAAAAATTACTTATACTAAAGTTATAAAATGAAAGCGATACCACGGAGGAAAAAATGATGAAATTTGGTATGATTGGTTTAGGGAAAATGGGAATGAATCTTGTGAAAAATGCCGTTGACCATGAGATTGAAGTTGTTGCTTACGATCTAAATACAAAAGCGGTAGAGGAAGCTAAGGATTACTCAGACAAAATTACCGCTGTCAGCACAATTGAAAATTTACTGACAGAATTGCCAGCAAGCAAAATTGTTTGGTTGATGCTTCCGGCAGGAACTCCTACAAATTCAACGATTGAAATGCTTTCTGAAAAGTTGTCAGCTGGAGATATTCTGATAGACGGTGGAAATTCTAATTACAAAGATAATTTAGAACAAAATAAATTACTGACAGAAAAAGGAATTAAATTTTTTGATGTTGGAACCTCTGGTGGAATGGCTGGAGCTCGTCAAGGCGGAAATTTTATGATTGGTGGAGATGATGAAAAATCTTGGACAATCATAGAACCAATCTTCAAAGCAATCTCAATGGAAGATGGCTACCTCTATACAGGGAAACTTGGCAGTGGTCATTACTTGAAAATGATTCATAATGGAATTGAATATGGGATGATGCAAGCGATTGCTGAAGGATTTGAAATTTTGGAAGAGTCACCATTTGATTATGATTATGAAGCCGTTGCAAAATTATGGAATCACGGCTCAGTAATCCGAAGCTGGTTGATGGAGCTTGCTCAAGAACAATTTTCAAAAGACCCTAAACTAGACCAAATTATCGGTCATGTTCAATCTTCAGGAGAAGGAAAATGGACCGTTGAAGAAAGCTTGGACTTAGGCGTTCCTGCCCCAGTTATTGCCTTGTCACTAATGATGCGTCAACGCTCATTACAAGAAGATACCATGACCGGAAAAGTAGTTGCCGCTTTGCGCAATGGCTTTGGCGGACATGACGTAGAACAAAAATAATTTACTGACAGATGAGAAGCGTAAGCTAACTAGGACAAAAAACTTCTGTCAGTAAAAAACTACTGATGATGAAAGAATTTTAAAGTCTGTCAGTAAATATATAGAAGAAAAGGAGCCTAAATGCAATATTTAATAGGCGTCGATTTAGGAACCACAGCAACTAAGGCAGTGCTTTTTGAGAAAAATGGAAAAATAGTTGCAAGTAGTAGCCAAGCTTATCCCCTCTATCGTGATGCTAGTGGGATGGCAGAAGAATCTCTTGAAGAAATTTTTGAAGCAGTTTTAGTGACAATCAGGGAAGTTTCAATTAATTTAGAAGATGAAGATGAACTTTTAGCCGTTTCATTTAGTACACAAATGCACTCGCTAATTGCTTTTGACGAAAATTGGCAGCCACTTACAAGATTAATCACTTGGGCTGATACAAGAGCAGTAAAATACACCGAACAAATTAAGGCCTCTAAAAATGGTTTTGATATTTATCGAAGAACCGGAACGCCTCTTCATCCAATGGCTCCTTTATCTAAATTTATCTGGTTAGAAGCTGAACATCCAGACATTTATCAAAAAGCAGCCCACTATTTGGAACTTAAAGGATACATTTTCCAACGACTTTTTGGAACAAATAAAATGGATTTATCAACCGCAACAGGTACAGGTATCTTCAATATATTTGAACTTCATTGGGATAAAGAAGCGCTAGAGATGACTGGAATCAAAGAAAGTCAATTGCCTAAAGTAGTTGAACCCTATGAGATAGAAGAAAACCTTCCTCACGAATATGCCAAGAAAATGGGAATTCAAAGCAGCACCAAATTTATTTGGGGTGCAGCCGATGGTCCGTTGTCAAATTTGGGAGTAAATGCGATTAAACCGGGTGTTGCAGCCATCACAATTGGAACATCTGGTGCGATTCGAGTAGTTACTGACAAACCTAAAACAGATGAAAAAGGACGCACATTTACCTATGCATTAGACAAAGAGCATTGGGTAGTCGGTGGTCCCGTAAACTCTGGTGGAGATGTTTTCCGTTGGGCTCGTGACCAAATTTTTGATGGAAAAATTTCTTTTGATGAAGTCACGGAACTTGCAGCAAACATTTCCCCGGGCGCTGATGGATTGCTTTTCCACCCCTATCTTGGAGGCGAGCGAGCACCGATTTGGGATGCCAATGCCAGAGGTTCATTTTTTGGCCTAAACTACGGACATAATCGTAGTCATATGGCAAGATCTGTTCTTGAAGGGGTTATCTTCAATATTTATATGGTTGCGCTTAGCCTTGTTGAAGTAGTAGGTGACCTAAATATGATTCAAGCGACAGGAGGATTTACAAGCTCTGAACTCTGGACACAAATCCTAGCAGATATTTTTGAACAACCAATCAATGTGCCAGAGAGCCGAGAAGCTGGCTGTTTAGCCGCCATTATCATGGCTGAAAAAGCCCTTGGCTTAATTGAAGATATCAGCGAAATCGAAACGATGGTAGGAACAAACGAAACCTACCAACCCAATCCAAAAAATTTCGAAATTTACCGAGAAATTAGTCCAATATTTATCCGACTTTCTCGCTCTCTCTTGGCAGAATATGAAAATATTGCCAATTTCCAAAGAAAATTTGAAGAAGAAAAATAAACTTGTATTCTTTAAAGACTCAATACTTCCATATATCACAAAAAAGTATTGAGTTAATTTTTAAAAGCAAATTGTAAGCGCCAGCAATCGTGCTTACACAGTATATTCAATATTTTTTGAAAGGAAAAAATATATGATTGATTTACTTGTACTTTTAATTGGGGTCTTAATCCTCCTCCTGATGATTATCAAATTTAAAATTAACACTTTTGTGTCCTTGATTGTCGTAGCGGTTTTAGTTGGGTTAGGACTTGGAATGCCACTCGGTCAAATCCCTGTTTCAATCCAAAACGGAATCGGAGGCTCATTAGGAGAGTTAGCAATCGTTTTTGGTTTTGGAGCAATGCTTGGAAGACTAATTGCTGATGCTGGTGGAGCCTATCGTATCTCAAAAACGCTTATTAACAGTTTTGGTAAAAAAAGAATTCAATGGGCAATTATGGTTGCCAGTTTCATTATTGGGATTGCCCTCTTCTTTGAAGTTGGGATGGTTCTCTTGATTCCGATTGTCTTTGCCGTCGCCTTAGAAGCAAGTGTTCCCTTGATTTACCTCGGAATTCCAATGGCAGCCGGACTTTCAGTAACTCACGGATTCTTACCTCCCCATCCAGCACCAATTGCAATTGCCGGTGTACTAGGCGCAAATCCTGGAACTGTTCTCCTTTACGGAATTATTGCAGCAATTCCAACAGTCATTATCGCAGGTCCAGTTTTCACAAAAATTGCTAAAAAATGGGTTCCAGAAGCCTTTGTTGTAAAAAATAAACTATCCGCCTTTGGTGAAATCAAAGAATGGAAATTAGAAGAAACTCCAGGATTTGGGATTTCCATCTTGACAGCATTAATGCCAGTAATCTTAATGGCAATCAGCACCATTTATTCTATCGCGACTAATGATGGGAAACCCTTTGCCGCAGTAACAACAAGTGCAATGAAAGCAGGAAAGGTAGTAACGACCACCACTTACCCATCAAGTTTTGTTGAAAATGTGATGATGTTTATTGGTAATCCCGTATCGGCAATGATTATTTCACTACTCTTTGCCTTAGTTACTATGGGTTGGATGCAACGTAAGAAAAATTCTGAAATTGCAGTATCGATTGCAGATTCAGTTAAATCAATTGCGATGCTATTGTTAGTTATCGGTGGTGGAGCAGCTCTTAAACAAATTCTTATTGATGGAGGGATTTCAGTCCAAATCGCCAATATGTTTAAAGATTCACCACTTTCGCCATTGTTACTTGCTTGGATCATCACAGTAATTTTACGTGTAGCCTTGGGTTCTGCAACCGTGGCCGCTTTAACAGCAGCAGGTTTAGTTCAACCAATGCTTGCATCAGCTTCTCCAAATACAGCCGCACTAATGGTCTTGGCAATAGGGGCAGGTTCAATTGCCGCATCTCATGTTAACGATGCAGGATTCTGGATGTTTAAAGAATACTTTGATTTAGATGTCAAGCAAACATTAAAAACTTGGACAGTACTAGAAACGATTATCGCAGTTGTAGGTTTAGCAATGGTCATGTTAATGAGTATCTGGGTACATTAATAAAAAAATAAGTCAATTTTGACTTATTTTTTTAATTTGTCAAAGCTAGTGGTGGTATGAAATAAAGCGAATACAGGAGAGGGAAAAAGCGAACGTAAGATAAAAAA
>NZ_JACVUQ010000012.1:0-50568 GCF_016516525.1 Lactococcus sp. S64
TTAAATTCCTATCTTAATGGACTTTACGGCCTGTTTAGCTTTTAAATATTAAATAATTCCAAAATTTTTTAAGAGAGTTTAATTGGCTGTTGCGAGAAATTTTAATTCACTTATTGTTGAGATGACGCTAATTATTAAAGAAATTCAACAAACAAAATTCCTATTTACTAATTAAAAAATTTGAAGTAGAAGTCATCCATGTATGACACTTTAGTTTATCTATTTATATTGATAGTGATTAGCTTACTTATCATCTTAGTCATTCTACCGCAACTCTCTCTACTATCAACAAATAAAAGCAACACGCTTTTCGAAACTCAAAAACCGAGAGGGTTGAGTTATCAGTTAATGTATATAACGGGATTCTTAGTCGTTTTATAACTTAATTTAGGAATTGTTTTGGTGGTTTTAGAAAACAATTAAACAATCTACTTATAATCTTAGATTAAAATATTTTATTCTCTCTTTTAGAGATTATTTTATAAACAAGTACCAAGAAAACTTTTGTTTTTCTGAAATTTTATTTTTTTGACTCATTTTTCTATCAAATTTGAATTTCATAAATAGCGTAGTGAAATGGTTAAGATTGTATATTTCTAACACATAGAATAACTTATGAACTATAATCAAATCTACCCAGCGCTTTTAAGGTTAAATTAAGTTACAATATTTAAAATTTTGCTCATGATGAAACATTTTCGTTAAAAGGAATTAATTTATGGATGAGGGGACCAAGAATGAAAAATGAAATACTTAAACGAACTAAAGAGATTATATTATCCGATGGACAAAAAGCGATATTAATCCAAAACAAAGATACAACGTTTAATAATATCTTAATCGTTGAATTGAATGGGATTTTACGAGTGATTGATAAAGAAACGAAAACGCTCGCACAAACTTTAGGAGAGACACAAAATAAGCATGCTTATTATGTTAAAAAAAAACTTAAATAGGAATCCGGCTACTGTTTCTCAAAAAGATATTTAGACATCAATTCACTCCTATAGTTAGAATTCCCACATGTTGTCCTGTACGAGTCCTTTATCCAACAATTTAGCAGCTTCCTTTGATTAGTGTTTAGAACCTCCACTAGTTTCCTTAAACTAGTGACTTTTTTATGCAAAAAAAAGCACTCCTCTGAGCGACTTTTCATGAAATGATTGACAATCTTGTCAACCTCTCCTCTTCTTAATAATTGAAAAGTAGAAACAAATTAAACTATCAATCATGGAGACGTTCGACCGTTTCTCTTTACAGTATTTTGATTTTATGGTTCCTGCTGGACTCGAAACAGCAGTGCCCCCGTTATGAGCGGGGGACTTTACCCCACCAAGCATAATAACCAACAACACTTATCAATAAGCATGGGCTTTGTCATTGATTATCACTAGTAATACTTTTATAAGTCTACCAAATTTATTATACATTATTACATGAAAAATAAAAAAAGTCAGCAAATGCTGACGCTCAAGTTTAATAATACTAATTATATCATATTTTAAAATTACTATTTATTTAAGCTAGAATTGTTAAACTTATGAAGCCCTCCTGAAAACATAAAATTATGATTTATTTTTAACCAAAGAATGTTTGTGACACATTTTTCACTAGTTTACAAAATTCTAGTGATTTTTTTGTAAAAAAATCACTCCGAAGAGGAGATAAATAATTATGAGAGTAAATATTCTTCGATCAAAGTCCAATAATATGGAACACAAAAGATTCTTTTAAAATTGGGAAATAAGAATTATTTATGATAGTTTTGGGTCTGATTATTATTATAGAATAACCCAAATCTTTACAAATAGAAAGGCTATGATAGTACATCCCCAAATTAGATTAATTAAAATAAAGCTCCTAGCTTTGGACAACGGAGCTTTAATAACAAAACACTAATTATAATTTAGTGCCTAAGGAGAGTAAGGGATTCGAACCCTTGCATCAATCTCTTGATCTAATGATTTAGCAAACCATCCTCTTAAACCTCTTGAGTAACTCCCCTAATATAAATCTACTATGCCAATGTGATTCGAACTCACACACGCTATTACACACCTGACAGTTCCCAAGACCTTACCTTTCAGCCAAACTTGGGTAATCCTCCACTTCATTACTGCTATACTATAACATATTGTTTTTAAAATAACAATTATAAATTATTAAGTAACAAATAAATTACACTCATTGATATAGAAAAATTTTAACTAATTAAAAATGTCTTGTTTTGAATACCTTCACAGATTTAACATTTTATATGTGCTACAATAATGCTTTCAAAAAAATTAAAGAAGTTTAACAAACAGGTATCCTTAACATTAATTCAAATACTTAAAAAGTATCATTAATGTCTTACACTCGAAAAACATACTCTATGAGTTCTTATAAGCTAGTAAGTTTTTTAGTATTTTATTTAGCCTTTTATTTCTATTCAAAGCTAATTTAAGCTTATATTTGTAGTAAATATTGTAATTTCTTTACAACGTTTGAAATAATAAAAATTTTGTTTTATAATATAGACTATGAAAAAAAAATACATCCCTTTTGTTTCTTTTTTAGCCTTTAACGCGGCGGTAGTATCTTTTACATTCGCTCATTCTAATGTTGTTCATGCAGGAATGATTAACATCGCTACAGAAACAATGACCCAAACAGAGAATCCTCAAAACTATAATAACGCAACTGTAGAAGACAATTCATTGGATCGACCAATTTTACTTGATACTTTCACATCAGATGCTTATTCTTATAAGCAATGTACCTGGTGGGTATATAATAGAGCAAAAGAATTTGGTATAAACTATGGGGAAACCATGGGAAATGGTGGAGATTGGCAATTCAATCCTAACTATACAGTAACAACTACTCCCCAACTTCATACCGCGGTCAGTTTCAGCCCAGGACAAATTGTTGGGGGACAATGGCAAGCAGATCTTACCTACGGTCATGTAGCATTTGTGGAAGCAATTCATCCTGATGGCTCTATTTTGATCTCCCAATCTGGCCTTGGGTTCAGTGAAGTAATTAATTATCAAGAGATCTCCAGTTCTGATGCCCAGCAACTTCACTACGTGATTGGAAAACAATAATTTTATATAAAAAAAATCCGCTACAGATTCCAAATCAGAGCGGATTTTTTTATTTATTTAATTCTACTTAGTATCATATTACTCGTTCTTGGAGCTATACTATAAAAGTAGACACAAAAACGAAAGGACTTTTATGTCAGGATTTAAACGTAACGCTGAGGATTTTAAACAATCTCTCGTCAACCTCTACCAAACAGGTAAAACTCAAGCCGAACTCTGTAAAGATTATGGCCTCTCCGCTTCAGCACTCGCAAAATGGATTAAGCAGTACTGTCAAGTTCATCTTGAAAATAATACCGTATTGACTACCAGACAGATTCAAGAATTTCAAAAATGTAGTGCTCAACTTAAAGACGAAAATCTTATCTTCAAAAAAGCGAGTGTCATATTCATGAAAAACTCCAAGTGAGACTAAAAACCGCCTATCGACTTCAATTTGAATACATGACAGTTATGCTCTGTAGTGTTTACATTTCAATCGTCCAACCCACTATCATTTCATTAATAAGAAAGCTTCTAAGCGTGAAATAGAGAATCAACGCTTGAGAAAATTACTCCTTGAAATTTATATGAAAGCTAAGAAAAAAATTGGAACGAGAGCATTTAAAATCATTCTTCTGCGTGATTAGGGCATCAATATTTTTGAAGGGCATATCTTACGACTTCTCAAATCTATGACGCACCCTAATGTGTCAATGATCAAGCCTCGGATTAAATCAAATAAAACTCCTGAATTTTCTTCTGATAATTTGCTTAAGTAAAGATTTAATCCGAAGTCTCCAAATCAAGTTTGGACAATTGATTTCACTTATATTTCTAAACGGCCTAGACGACAGGTTTATCTCTGGACTATTATTGAACTCTACTTTAAAAAATGTATTGCTTGGAAAGCAAATGATAAGATTGATGCTCAACTCGCTTGTTACGCCCTAGAGACTGCTATAAATAAGAGAAAACCTAAAGAACAAATCATTTTTCATTCAGATCAAGAGAGTCAATTTAAATTAGCTTCATTTAGAAAGAGATTAGATGGGCACCAGTTGCTTGCTTCTTACTCCAAACCTGGTTCCCCTTATGATAATGCCGTAACTGAGGTCTTTTTCAAGTACCTTAAACAGCGAGAAATTAATCGGAGAACTCATCACTCAATTCATAAGTTCAATTATCCTGCTTCGAATACATTGAACAATTTTATAATAACTATAATCCTCATTCCGCAAACAATGGATTAACTCCGAATCAGAAAGAAGAAAATTATTTTAAAAAAAGATAGCTCATTTTGTGTCTAAATATTTGAACAAACTTTTTCATACCCACAAGGCGGACAAGGTGAAACAATTATCACTCTTTCAACTTTCATAACACTTCTTGATAAAAAAATTTGTATTTTCCGTCATAATCTTAAACGAGCTTTATAAGAACTATTTAAATTTAAGTTCACCATATTTTCATCAGTAACATCAACTTCAGGTTTTACTTCAACAGGATAGCTATTACTGCATAACAACTCATGAATTTCATCATCGGAGAAAAAAATTTAACATTCTTAATCGTTTTTTCAAGTGGAAATTTTTTATTTCGCAAACAATACCTCCAAGAGTCAACCGGAATACTAACTTGATTAACTGCACAAAATTTTGTCATGCTCATATTCTTTTTTTCACAAAAATCTGTAATTTTAGTCCAAAAGTATTCTGGTGTCATAATGAATTTCCTCCGTTTCTTATAATTTAACTTTATCATCGAAAAAATCTGACATAAAACAACTTCATTTTAAGACCATGGCCCAACCATTGGTATATCTACATTTATTGAGTTCGTATCACTATCACTAATCAATGAAGTTTGTAATAATTGAAGGTCGCTCGTTAACTCTTTTTCATTAAATTTTTGATTAGAAAACCGTTCCTGTAAGAAATGTCCAGGTTGAGACTTACTATTTTCTTTTAGTTGAATAAGACTCTTACCAGCCAGGCTAACCCTAATTTCTGTATCAAGTGCTGCTAACCAGAACCGATTCATTTGAGAGACAAAATATCCCTTAGGATTTTTTATGGGTTGATCTTTTCTTTCCGCCTCTTTTATTGCAAAATGATACTTGATGAGTTCATTTTCCAAATCCTCTGCCCAAAACTCTCCCATGAGCTGTGGGGTTTCTGACAATTGAGGGATAACTTTCAACAGAAAATTATACCTTTGCTCAATTTTCTTTTTTGTTCTGAAGAGAATATCTTGATAATCTTTTGCATTCTCCCCAATCCTTGAAAGTTCCACAACTGTTCTAGGGGTTAAAAAAGAATGATTTGAACCTTGAATAAAATAATCTTGAGTAGTCAGTCCTTTTTCGTATCGATTACTATCATTATTATTTGTTATATTTGTTTGGTTATATATGGTTAATGCTGCTGCCATTTTGACAGCATCGGAGCCGTCATTTTGACAGCATGACTGTTCATGGGCGTTCTCAGATTTTTCCGCTTCTAAACTCTTGCTATCACTCATGCTGTCATTTTGACAGCCAAGAGAGTTTCCGAAAGTTTCTTGTTCAAGTTGATAAAGAATTTTTTTTAACGGTTTCGTTGATTTCATCGTTAATGATTGCTTCATTAAAATCTTTGTAGTTCATAACAAGTTGTTCGGCTCTTGTTTTTGCTTGAGCTTTTGCGTCGGAATTGAACGCTTTTTTCATTCGTTGGTACTCTGACAATGTTGAACCTTCAACTTTTGGGTTAAAATCTAACCATTTTTTGAGTTCCCAAGTGATGCGCGTAACAATGACTGCATGCCATTTTTTTACAAATTGTTCTGAATAATACCGATCTAGTGCTTCATAATCTAAGGAATACCAGAGCGTTTTATCTTTAGAAATTTTATTTTTATCGTCTCGCTTGAGTACAATTTTCGCTTGTACAAGGGACTTAATCACTCTTGTGAAAGTCGATTCAGAAAAGTGATAAAACTCCTCTAGCCACGAAGGAACGAGTTGATTACGACTTGATTTAAGTGTTTTGAAGATATACATTCTTTGTTCATCTTCCACCCACCCTCTAACAGGCTCTCCATTAGCCAGCTGGGTTTGTAACTTTTGTTGGATCCAAAAATCTAAACGATTAATGAACATGTACTGCTCCGGTGAAAAAACGAGCAGTAACCGTTCATCTAATTGGAAAAAATGCTTCTGATTACGAAGCACTTCACTCGCCGAATATCGGGGAGTAGGGACATTATCGGTTGACATAATTTTTCCCTTCTATTTTTGATATAATATTTATTAAAGGAGTTTTTAGAACAGATGAATATTAATGATGAAGCACTAAATGCAGCTTTAGCTTTAACCAAAGGACAGCTAGCGCACTTTTTAGAACAAATGGTAAAACACCACCATTATCAGTATGCATACATTGAACTAAAGGATAATTTTGAAGCTCACTTTGAAGAGTTAAAACGTTTAGCTAACAATCACAAAGAAATAGAATTTCCTCAAATTTCCATGTTAATAAACAATTTTCAGCTTTTTCATGATCAACTCGCAATTTATGCTCAGTCGACTGATGGCCTTGAAAAAAATGACCAACTTTTGAAACTCTGTCAAATTGCGGCTGATCATTTTAACATCACTATTCCTGAAACTTACATCCTGGATTTAAAATCGGAACTATTGTAGTGTTCCGTTTTTTTATTAAATAAATTACTACTTTTTTTATACTCTAAATTTTTCCCATGCGTCGCTCCATTCTTTAAGAGTCAACCCTCGAACATAAATTCTCTTTCTTTTGTCAAAGTAACCAACACTTTCCTGATTGATCCATAGCTGATCTTCTTTTGGTTCAAAACTCGCTTCTTCATAGAAACTCACCATTACCTCATGTTTAGTTTGATGGGTCACAATGGATAACTCATTAAAGATATAATTGGCTGTTTTTTTATCGATTACCATATTCCTTCTCCCTCCAGATGATATAAGGCGATGATTTCGTCTACTTTATAATCACGATCAATTAAGTCATCATGAATACATGAAACGCCTTTTTTACTGACAATTTTCCTTAGACCAAATGAACCTAAAACAAAATCATTATGGCTTTCATATTCTAAGAAATATTTTTTTAATCGTAGTCGCTTTCGTTGAGCAATAATGTCTAATAAATAAACAAAAACCTTTGTAAAACATAATCCCTCGCTCTCTCTAAAATCAGTTGGGCGATAACTTAACTCCTTCTGTCCTGTTTTCTTCAAAGCTTTGGGGAAACGAACCAGTCGTTTGTCTTTATTTTTGTTTTTATTAAATTCTTCTTGTGCTTTCGCATAGCCAAATAAGTCATTCACATCATATTCAGGTAAACCATCTACCTCTGACCAGTCATTATACGTAGGAATACATGGAATATAATCTAAGAGTTGATTAAGTTCCAATTCAATGTCGTTGGCTAATTTCTTAAAAGACAGCCGAGCATTGCGGGGAGAAGGTGTGGCTAAAGCATTCAAGATTCGATAGCCAATAATTAATCGCTCAATTGTAGTCTCATCTACTTCTATTTTAAGGAGCTTTTCAAGGCGCCCCTCGTCTTCTTCTTCATAAAAATATAAAAATAATGCTTCATTCACTTGAGACCAAAAATGTAAACAATAAGGATTAACCGGATAGTAGGTTAATAATTCAAGATTCCAAGCTGCTTCAGTATATTCCGTGTAAGAATACCCAAGATTCGATAAATAAACTCCGTCTAATTTTTCTTTATTTTCCAAGGTAATATCCTCAAATTTTTTAATTTTTAGCAAGAAGGGGAACCCTATGCTAATTAATAAATTCCCCTAAATGGCTTACTGCTCCAAGTTTGAAGTAACCTTCAACATTTGAAGTTTCTGGGTGTTTTAGAATTTCAATAAAGTTTTGTTGCTCAGTGAATTGGTCCGGTACAACATAACTATTTTGTAACTCATTTTTAAGCTGTTCAAAATCAATGATGTAAGTTCCACCACCTGTCAAAAAGATTTTATCGAGATTAATTCCATCACTTTCAGCACTTAAGTCTTCTTCAAAGAATGTTTTTTCCATTTCTTTAGCTACTTTAGTGGTATAAAGTGCTTTGGCCTCTAGGACCTTGTCCGTCAAATCAATCGGAGACATGCCTTTTTGGTTAATAATGTATTTCCCGTCCTCATTTGGATTTCTTAGCATGAGGTCAACTTGACTTGAACTTACAGAGTACTCTTTAATAATGTGATTAAAAAGCCGATGGGCTCCATTTTTACTATCAGGTTTTGCGGTAGAAAGATTAAAATTTAAACCATCCACGATATCCGATAAAATGGTTCCGCCTCCGATATCCATAATTCCATATCGAATATTCATGAACTCAGAAAAGTTTTCTCTCAATTCAGTTAAATGATGGTCTGTCCATCGATAGGAGTTGTCTACGACTGTCCCTATATATTGAGGATAAAATTTCACTTCCGCAATTTCAAAACTGATGGGCACATCATCCACATAGATGGTATGACGCCCTTTAAAGAGTTTTCGTAAAGTAGGTAAGATTTCTTTTGTTTCATCTTGAAAATCTTTTGAAGGGAGCCCAGTAACTAAGTCAAGTATTGGATTTCTAATCTCTAATTCTTTAACCACTCGTGCAATCGAAAATAGAGCAATCATTTGGAACGTTTTACCTTGGTAACGTTTCAGCTTAAAGCCAATTGAACGTTCCCAATGATTCACATTTGATTTTCCCCAAGAGGCAAGTGTTTCACCAAAATAGTAGGCTTTTTCTTCTTTATCTAGTCTTAATCGATAAAGGGATGGAATATTATCTGGTTCTCCTCCCAAGTATAGAGTGGGGCCATATTTGTTTTCTAACAGTGCACTTGGCATCACAATAAGTCCTGTTTTTTTAGATTTAACCTTAACTTGGTTATTCCCTAAATCCAAAGCAATAAGTGTTTTTTTGATATTAATTCCCATTTTTATTCCTAATAATCCTTTTATTTTTATAATTGACTCATATTAATTTTCTTTAGCTATACCTTGCCTGATTAGCTTTTTTAATAATTAAATTTGTGTAAATCTTCCAATAGATAGAATAGCGAACCGCCTCTATTTATTGGTGTTAAACCTTGTTTATTCCATGCTTTTAGCGTATTTGGAGAAATTCCCAAGTCTTTTATTAATTTTGCTTGTCTTATTTCTCCAGTTTTTGACTCCATTTTGAGAAGCTTTTTTTGTATCTCTAAGCTTTCATTTAATATTTGACTAATTTCTACAACTATTCCACGCGCAGCCATTGCCGTTAACGAATCAGTTTGAGCAGTCATCATCTTCTCCTTCTATGCTTCAACTATAGTTCCCAGATGATTAAATCTCCCCAGGCCTCTTGAAAAGCTTCTTTTAAGCTAAAAACTCGCTTAATGATTTCACCTGTTAGTTTATTAACAATTAAATAAAGTACTTCCATTATTCACTTCCTCTTTTTAACCCAATAAATTAAGTTTTCGGATTGCTTCTCTAGTATTAAAGGAGGGTTGCCATGATTTGGTATAAGTAAGAGCTTCATCAAATTGACTCAATGGAGTCGCATCATAACGTGGAACCTCAAAATTCTCTTTGAAATCTCTCCCAAATTCTGAAAAGACTTTTCGACTTAACTTTTGATAGGCCTTTTTATCTTTACCTCCTAGATAGTGAACAATATGTCCATTTCTCACGTGTGAGAGGATAGCAGCATTTGTGGCAGGAAGTCCAAAACGTTCAGATAAGTCTTCTACTTTCTCTTTCACGTCTCCAATTTCTTGATGCATATTTCCATATCCAGAGGCAATCGTTGCAATTTTTTCATCTAACGACATTGGTAGGTTTTGTTCTTTGAGTTGTTGTTCCATTTTGTTAAATCGATTGACATATCTAAACGTAAATTGAGTTCCTTTAACTCCAGTCATACGATTCCCATAGACTTCACAGCCCTCTTTTGTAACTAGAAAACATGGTAATTTTTTATTTTGCATGGAGCGATATTTACTTTCCTCAAAAAAGTCTTTAATATCAATGCTTTCAGAGGAGAAGGGAAAATTCCCCATTCCTAAATCCTCAATTATTTGACGAATATCTTTTAAAACTTCATTGTGTGCTCTACCTACCATTTCGGCAACTTCTATGAAAGTTAATACTTGTTTATTTTGATTCATAATCCTCTCATTTCAATTGATAAGCTTTAATCACCCGACGTTTTTGTTGCGAAATATCAACTTTTTTAGCAAAAAAATATGAAATGTCAAAAAGTTTTTTTTCATCTAAATTTGTTGCTAAAACAATCTTAGAAATTAGTTCTCCGTTCAACTTAGAAGGACATCTTCTTAATCTATATAATTGATATTCCTCTAATCCAGACCTACTGGCGATTGCCTTATATGTCATACCTGTTGATTTAAGTAATTCGTCAAAGGGTTTATATGTCTTTTTTTTCACGAATACTCCTTTCTATACCTCCAAAATATTACGTTGATTAACATTTTTTCAACTTTATGAATTCATTATAAACAAAAAGTTACATAAAATCAACAATAAAGTTGATAAAACACAACTCGTTTCATTTACTTTTCAAAGCAATTATTATATACTTTTAGTATGGAAAAAATCACATTTGCCGAAAGAATTAAAGAGGCACGAAAAAATGCAAAATTGACCCAACAACAGTTAGCCGATATTGTGGGAAGAACAAAGTCAGCTGTTTCGCGTTGGGAAAGCGGAGAAAATACTCCACAACTTTTTGATTTAGTTAAAATTGAAAATGCTGTAGGTGTACCTGGTAAAGTTCTGATGTATGGTACAGATGAACTAAAGCCCTCTCCTATATCTGATATCAATCACATTATTTCTCAACTTGATTCTGAATATCAAATAGAAGTTCTAAAATTTTCTAAGATGCAACTTAATATTCAAAAGGCACGTGCTAAAAGAAAAATAAAAATAAAAATGGTTGATAGTAATTCTGATAAACAAGAAAAAGATGCTCCTATTAAACTTTACCCAATCAAAGCAAAAGAACATGTTGCTCTTGCAGCTGGAAATGGATATAGTTATAACGATAATGGGGAGTATTCAACATACTATACTTTGCGTAATGATTTTCCTTGTTTTGATGAGGCTGTTCCAGTAGAGGGACAATCGATGGAACCCAGAGTTAACGATGGAGATATTGCCTTAATCAAAACAAATTATTCTAAGATAAATGGGCAGATTTATGCTTTTGATTATGATGGTAAAAGTTATATTAAATACCTATATTTTTATAATGATAAGATTATTGTAAAATCAGAAAATGATAATTTTAATGATTGGGAAATTAGTTTTGAAGAATTAACTTATGACAACTATTTATATTTTAATATTGTTGGTGAAGTTGTTGATTGGTTCACGCCAGTTCTAGTTTAAAGAATTTATGGAGCAGCACTAATTGAATCAAATAAATTTTCCCTTAAGAACTAGTAAAGGTCTATTATCAGATAATAAGGAATTGATCACCTATTTTACTAATCTATCCATTCAAGAATTAATTACCGAACTTGATTACTCCAGAACCTCAAAAAACTACGATTTAGAATTAATTGTTATGAATGAGTACTATCGTAAACAGGCTATCAAAAATCTTAACTAAAAGATAAAGCGCGTGATCACGCGCAAGATATTTTAATAAAATTCATACTAACTTTCTTTAGCTATACCTTGCCTAATAATAGAACAGGAAATAAAATATGAAAATTACTAAAATAGAGAAAAAAGACGGTACTTTCGTGTACCGTACTAATGTTTATTTAGGTGTAGATAGTCTTACCGGTAAGCAAGTTAGAACAACAGCAACTGCTAAAACTCGTAAAATGTGTGAAATGAAAGCCAATCAAGCTATAAATAATTTTATCAAAAATGGTAAAACTGTTGCTAGAAAAAAAGTGATTTTCGACAATTTTAATTCACTTGCATTAAGTTGGTTTGAAAGTTACAAATTGACGGTAAAAATAAATACAGTCAGAGTTGCAAACAATTTTCTTCAAGTTTATATTTTGCCAACGCTTGGAAAATATAAGGTAGAAAATATTACAACTATATTGTTGCAGAGTATTATTAATCAATGGGCTAAAAATGCTAATATTACCACTATAAAGAATGGCAAAAGAGAAAAAGGAAAATGTAAAGACTTTAAAATACTACTAAATATGATAAAAAGAATCTTGGATTATGCTATACAGCTCGGTGTTATTACTTTTAACCCTGCTACCCAAGTTTTGCCACCAAAGTTGAAAGACCGTAGACCTACAACAATTAAATACTTTGATAAAGATGAATTAAAAAAATTTTTAGATTATCTTGACTCATTGGAGTATACTGATGAAAATGTATTAAATAGTACTTTATACCAGTTTTTACTAGCGACAGGTTTAAGAATTGGGGAAGCATTGGCATTGAATTGGTCAGACATAAACATAAAAGATCAAACTGTCACTATTAATAAAACAATTATTCAATCAGCATCAAGTAAAACTAGGATACAAATCGGTGCAAAAACCAAGGAAAGCAACCGAACTGTTTCTCTAGATAAAACAACTATCAGTGTATTATTAAAATGGAAAAATATCCAAGAAAATAAGATTATATCACTTTCAGATAGATTGGTATTTTCTTATAACGAAATACTTAAAACATACCCAAGTTCCGCTTCAATTTTAAAAAAACATTTTAAAGCAGCTGGAGTCCATGATATTGGCTTTCATGGCTTCAGACATACTCATGCTAGTCTTCTTATGAACAATGATGTAAATCCTAAGGAAATACAAATGAGGTTAGGTCATGCAGATTATTCTATAACAATGAATTTGTACAGTCACCTTGCCAAGGACAAAAAGAAAGAAACAGCTGAAAAGTTTGCTAATATACTTAGAGCATTATAATTTAATGATTTTTCAGTAAAACGTAACTAAAAGCGTAACTAATAAATATTAAAATCGTCAAAATCCCTTATTAGCGCTACATCTACGGTACTTCTTTTTTCACAGACATATTATAGCACAAGTTCTCCCTTACTATTTGCTCATTATGATTATAAATAACAGAAAAACTACTGACCAGTCTGTCAGTAGTTTTCTTAACATTAATGGAAGAAATGACTCTTGCTTCCGATTTCGGAAATCTTCTTCGTTTTATCTTCAAAGTGTGGGAAGAGAAAGGCACCTATTGCAACAAACACAATTGATACTGCTACAAGGATAATTATCGCAAACCAAGCATTTGGCCAGTAAATTCCTCCCGCTGATTCTCGTAAAAGGTTGACAGCATGAGTAAATGGTAAATAAGGATTAATGGCTTGGAAGAATTTTCCAGAAACTTGGATTGGATAGTTCCCACCACCACCAGAAATGGAAAGAACCAGGATGATAATCGCTATTCCTTTACCTACATTGCCAAACAGTGCGACCAGAACATAAACCATTATCATAAAGGCTATGGATATTAGTAAGGCAAAGAGAACACTGTAGAATGGATCTCTTACATCTACTCCTAAACCAAAATAATTTCCAAGCGTTACAATCAAGGCTTGAGCAAGTCCAATGGCTACGAAACTTCCCATTCGAGCAAAGAATTGTTCACGTTTAGAATAACGTTTTTTATCTTTATCTGATAAGTGAACCTCCGTTGTTGCCAAACTTGAAAGTAAGACTGCACCGACCCACAGACAAAGCGCAGTATAGAAAGGTGTACTTGCTGAACCATTGTTGGCAATCGGGTAGATTTGATTTTCTTGGACTTCAACTGGTTGTGTCAGGAAGTCACTTTCTTTGGTCGCATCTAATTTTAGGAGTTTGACGATTTCACCTAAGTCAACTTCTTTTTCACCTTTTTGAATGGCTGCGGCTGCTTTTTGAATTCCTGATTTGATTTCAGGCCAATCATTTTGGATTAAATCATTGGCTTGATTCAAAGCAGACTCAACATCAGGCATTTTATCATTTGCCATTGTTAAGGTATCTGTCAAATCTTTACGAACACCAGCATAATCATTTTTAAAGAAATCAGAAGCTGTCCCTAACTTAGTTTTAAGAGTAGGAAACTCATTTTTATAGAGATTAGCTCCCTCATTGATTGCATTAACAATCGTTGTCATATTACCATTTAACATCACATTTGCATCATGAATTTCTTGTTTAATGGCTGGCATTTCGCCTTGATATTTTTCTAAAATGGTAATAGCATTAGAAACTGTTTGACTTGTTGAATTTAGTAAGGCATCAAAGTCGATTTGTTGAGCTTGATTTAATAAACCTTTAGCATTTGTTATGGTATTAATCAAAGTTGTTAGAGCTTGATTAATAGTTGAATTAATTTCATCTACATTGATTTGACTTGCTATATTAGAAATATTAGTAACGACATCATCTAATTTATCTAAATAATTTTCTACATCAGATACACTAGCATTTTGAACGAGATCATTAAGATGATTCATTCTATTACTGAGGTCTCCCAATAATGAATCTAATGTGCTTAGGTTTTTAATAGCTGAATCTAAATCATGATTCCCATTACTTGCTTCGATTTTCTTAAGATAGTCAATTGTTGTTTCAATTGAAGCTCTTTGTTGAGCGATTTTAGTAACAAAATTAGTAATTAGAACATTAATCTGATTTTTTTCTTCGGGGCTAAGTTGATTATCTTCTAATGCTTTTTTTATCGTGTTGATAACTGTCGAAGTATCATCTGAAAAGCCCTTAATAGATTCTAAAGCAACCTTAGAACTACTTGTAATTGCTGGTAATGCTGTTTGTAATTTCGTAGCCGCATCCAAGGTTATAGTCCCCAAACTATCAGCATCTTGTCCCAATTTTTTAATGTCTGGCATTGATTTTTGGACTTGATTGATAATTTGTAAACCTTGTTTGGCTTCTTGAATGCCTTGAGTCATGGTACTTTCTACTGACGCAAAGTCATCATCAATCATCGAGATTTGTTTCCCAGCATTTTGAATCTCAGGTATTTTCTCTTGAAGGGTCAAAACGAGTGAAAAACTTTTATCAATTTCTGGCATTTTATCATTTAATTTAATGACCTTTTGACCTAAAGCATCTACTTCTGGTAAATAAGTGATAAATTCATTAGCTTTTGCCAGTTTTTCTTTAATTTCTGGCATTTTTCCATGAAGGTCAACAACTTGTTGAGTGTATTTATCAATGGTTCCTAAATTATCATTAGTTGATAAAATCGCTGATTTAACCTTCTGAATACTTACCATGTTTTTATCAATATCGTAACCAATTGTATTGAAGGTTTTTAAAAGGGTACTACTTGCCGTTTTGATAAACTCTTCAGAAATTTGCGATTGTAGAGAAGAGGCTCCTTTTGATGTTATTTTGGGAGCGATGGCATTGATTTTTTCGTTAATTGAATAAACAATTTGTGGTTTTTTAATATCTCCCGTGGTGAAACTTAAGAGATCCTTTGAAAAATCCTTTGGTAAATAGATCCCAGCATAGTATTTCCCAGATTTCACACCTTTATCTAAATCTGCTTTGGAATCAACAAATTTCCAGCCTAATTGGTGATTTTTCTTTAAATTTTTCAGTACTTCATCACCAATATTGATGGTTTTATCTTGAAAACTTGCAGATTTATCTGCACTATAGACCGCAATTGGTAGTTGCGAAGTATTGGCATAGGGGTCCCACAGGGCTTTAATATTAAACCAAGCATATAAAGAGGGGATTATCATTAGGGCGACAATTAAAAAAGTCGCCACGGGATTTTTAAATATTCGCTTCCAGTCTAGGGCAAACAACTTCCATGTATTTTTAATACTTTTCACTTCTTATCCTCATCATTCTTATCTCACTTGTAACTTTTTAAATTTCTTAAATATCATCGAGGCTTTTTCATACTTCATGACTGCGGATTTAAAAATTACGCAATACACGATTTTATCATATTTCATAAAAAAGTTCTAGCACTGCTTCCTTTTAATGGACACTTGCTTAACTATTGTAAATTTTTCTTGCTAGATAAAAATCTTAAATCAAAGAAATGTTTTGTTTGATAAAAAAAGGAGGAAAGCCCCCCTTTTTAATTATTCATTTGTTAAATCTTCACCGTTGCTTGCAATAACTTTCTTGTACCAGTTAAATGATTTCTTAGGCGTCCGTTTCAAACTTCCTTTACCATAATCGTCTCGGTCGACATAGATGAATCCATAACGTTTGCTCATCTCACCCGTTCCTGCTGATACTAAGTCGATACATCCCCAAGAAGTATAACCTAATAGTTCAACGCCATCAAGTTCAACTGCTTTCTTCATTTCTTTGATGTGTGCAGCCATATAATCAATTCGATAATCATCAGCTACAAATCCATTTTCATCAGGTTTATCTACTGCTCCTAAACCATTTTCTACAATAAATAATGGTTTTTGATAGCGATCATAAATAGAATTCATTGTGATTCTTAAACCAAGTGGGTCAATTTGCCAACCCCATTCACTGGCCTCTAAATAAGGATTTTTTACAGATTCAAAGATATTTCCAGCTGATTTATCTGCATCCTCATCCTTGACTTTAGCGACTCGACTTGCATAGTAACTAAATGAAATAAAGTCAACTGTGTTTTCAGCAAGGATTTCTAAGTCGCCTTTTTCAATCGGAAGTGTAATTTCTTCACGCTCTAATCTCTTTAAAAGGTAGTTTGGATATTTTCCACGAGATTGAACATCAATGAAAAAGAGATTATCATGATTTTGTTTTTGAGCTTCAAAAACATTTTCTGGATTACAATCAAATGGATAGTAATCTCCAGCAGCTAACATGCAGCCTATCTTATTTTCTGGGTCAACTTCATGTCCAATTTTTGTTGCTAAAGCCGATGCTAATAGTTCATGATGAGCGGCTAAGTATTTGGCTTGTTCTTTATTTTCTCCTTCTTCAAAAACAAGTCCTGCTCCCATAAATGGAGCATGGAGGAGCATATTAATTTCATTAAATGTCAACCAATAGCGAACTAATCCTTTATAACGAGTAAAAATTGCTCGCGCTAAATTTTCATAGAAACCAACCATTTTTCGATTACGCCAGCCACCGTATTCTTTAATTAAGTGGACAGGGCAATCAAAGTGAGTAATGGTTACTAAGGGTTCAATTCCTAAACGTTGGCATTCTCTAAAAATATCTTCATAAAATTGCAAGCCTTCTTCATTTGGCTCTTGTTCGTCACCTTTTGGAAAAATTCTTGTCCAAGCAATAGACATTCGATAGGTTTTAAATCCCATTTCAGCAAAAAGTGCGAGGTCTTCTTTCCAATGATGATACATATCAATCGCTTCTTTTGCTGGATAAAAATGGTCTTCATCGAATTCAAGGTGCTTCATTTCCCCTGTAATAATTGGAAAACGGTCTTTTCCGTGTGGAACAAGGTCGACATTGGCAAGCCCACGTCCTCCCTGATTATAGCCGCCTTCACATTGATTAGCTGCAGTTGCTCCGCCCCAGAGAAAATCTTTACTAAATGGCATAATAGATGACACTCCTTTTTTATTCTTTTTTTCATTTTAACATTTTTTTATGACATTTGATAGCGATTTCATCTATTTTTTGAAGCGCTTTCTATAATTTTATAAATAGAAAAGACTCAAATTAATTTGAGTCTTCTTCTTTTTCTGGTTCTGCCCAATTTCTTCGCAAACTAAAATGGTCTGGAACTAAATCATATCCTGGCTGGCAAAATGGGTGACAACGTAAAATACGTGCTGTTCCCATTGCCAAACCTTTGGCTGGTCCATGTTTTTCAATGGCCTGAACCATGTAATTGGAGCAGGTAGGATAATAACGACAGGCTGGTGGCAAGGCTGGAGAAATCCAGCGTTGGTAGCCATGTACTGCTTTTACTAATACTTTTTTCATCTATTTCACTTTATTAAGTAAGAACTTATCATCATTCTTGCTAGTTTTACTGACAGACATTATCAGTTCTTTATTTTTACTGACAGAAATATTTTGGAACATCTGTCAGTAAATTTTTATTTCAAAAGACTAAGAATATCAGCAACCATAAGTTCTGGTGTCAAATGATAACGATTATAAAGTTCTGTCACTGGAACAGAATCATTAAATTCACGTTTCGCACCAAAGTTCAAAACTTTAACATCATACTTACCAAGGAAGGAAGCAACTTTTTGACCAAATCCTCCGTCAAGAATTCCATCTTCGATCGTCGCAATAACTTGATGATTTTCAACTAAGTTTTCAAGGAAAGCTTGGTCCAAATCGTTGATGAAAAGTGGATTTATTAGGGTTGCATTAATTCCATTTTCAGCCAAAACTTTAGCTACTTTTTCACCATGTGAATAAAGGCCACCAAGTGCCAAGAGGGCAACTTTTTCGCCTGATTTTGTCATTTGATATGAAGGGGTTGAATAATCTGTGAGAACCGTCGGACGTGATTCTAAGCCGTGTTCTGGCATTTGAATCACAACTGGTTCTTCATGTTGAGCAAGGGCCCAATCAAGAATTGAAATAAATTCTTCTTCAGAAGTTGGAGCAAGATATTTGATATTTGGAATGTTTGAAATCCAAGTCATGGCTGATGAGCCTTGGTGTGTTTCATCTGAACCTGAAATAACTCCACCTTTAATAATAACAATTGCTGGTTCTTCATTAATTGCTAAGTCATGCCAAAATTGATCATAAGCACGTTGAACAAAAGTAGAATTGTGGAAAATAATTGGACGAGCACCAGCCGCAGCCATTGCACCTCCAAAAGTAATGGTAAATTGCTCAGCAATTCCTGCATCAATATAACGGTCAGGATATTTAGCTGCAAATTGTTTCAGTCCAAAGATTCCTGGAATTGCTGCATTGATGGCAACAAGAGGTAGGCCTTCTGAAACCTTTTTATCCATGTAATCCAACATAACTGAACTATAAGATTTACCAGAATCAATCACTTTTGATTGACCAGTTTCTAAATCGAAAGGCATGTGCCAGTGAAAAGCTTCTTTATTTTCAAGAGCTGGTTGATAACCACGTCCTTTTTCAGTATGAATATGAAGGACAATTGGATGGTTGATATCTTTTACTTCTTCAAATAAGTGAATTAAAGATTCAATATCATTTCCATTTTCAAGATATTTATAATCTAAACCAAAAGTTTTAAAGAAGTTATTTTCGGCTTGACCATTTGTCGCCCGAAGTTCGGCAAGGTTACGGTAAAGTCCTCCATGATTTTCAGCAATTGACATTTGATTATCATTAACTAAAATAATGAGGTTTCCTTTGAAATCTCCGGCATTATTGAGGGCTTCCATAGCAAGTCCCCCAGAAAGTGAACCGTCACCAATGACTGCAACAATGTTGCCTTTGTCATTTGTCAAATCACGCGCTTTGGCATAACCTAAGGCATTAGCAATTGAAGTTGAGGTATGGCCAACTGTGAAAAAGTCGTGTTCTGATTCTCTTTGACTGGTGTAAGGTGTGATGTCATGGAAATGTCCATCAGTAAATCCATTTTTACGTCCAGTTAAAATTTTATGTGGATAAGTTTGGTGAGAAACATCCCAAATAAACTTATCAATTGGTGAATTGAAAACTTTATGAAGGGCAATTGTTAATTCAGTCACACCCAAGTTTGGGCCAACGTGTCCACCAATGTTTGATACTTTATGAAGAACTGCTGTTCTAATTTCTGAAGCTAATTCTTCTAGTTCTTGATTTGATACTTTTTTTAAATCCGCTGGGCTGTCTATTTTTTCTAACACTGACATCTCTGATTTTCTCCTTTTTAGATTTACTTAGTTATTTACTAACAGAAATTGTCTTTAAAAACTAGTAAATCGACTGACAAAATTGTCATAATTTGAATGTTACTATTATCTTATCATAATTTGTCAGTAATTTTTTCCTATCATATTTTACAACTTTTGGAAAATTTTTGCAGGATTTGAAATTGTGCTATCCACACGAATTCTAACAATGAATTTTGTACCTTTAGGTTTATTATCTTCAACTGTAATCTTCCCATTGTAAGCTTCAACAATTTGTTTGGCCAGAGAAAGACCCAAACCTAAGCCACCTTTTTGACGCGTTCTTGCTTTATCTACTCGGAAAAAGCGGTCAAAGATTTTTTTCTTATCTTCATCAGAAATTCCTTCACCATTATCGGCGACAGCAAAAACTAAGAATCCCCCATTTTTTTGAACATCTACAGAGATTTCACCCTCATCACCCGTGTATTTAAGAGCATTATCAAATAAGATGGTTAGCAATTGTTTGATCAGAGCTTGGTCCAAATTAATCGTTCCATCTAATTTCAAATGGCCTGAAAACTTTTTACCTGCGTTTTCAGCAAGCATTTCATAGCTATTAAAAATATTCTCAAAATAAGTTGCCGTAGTCGCCTCTGGCTCAATTCTGATTCCAGAATCTCGACGAGCTAAGTTCAGTAAGTTACTTGTTAATAAACGCATATTACGAACTTCTGATAAACTTTCAGAAATATTTTCTGATTCATCAATAATTGTTGCTGTTGGCTTTTGGAAAAGTAATTCTAGACGATTTTGCAAGATTGCCAGAGGTGTTCTCAATTCATGTGAAGCATTTTCAACAAATTCTTTTTGTTTTTCATAAGCGGCCAAAATTGGTTTTAATGTCCAGTTTGCAAGATATAGACTAATAATTACTGACAGAAGCCAGAAAGTAATCATTGTTGTCACAATGACCCACATGGCTCGGCTCATGGCATCTTGAATTTGGTCAACATTTGAAAAAATTTGTGCATAAACCGGAGTTACTGTTCCATCAGTATTTGTAATAATAAATTGTGATGTTGTCAGATAACGATAGTGCCAATTATCTCCATAAGGATTTTTTACAGAAACAGTTTGAATAGTGTTAATTTGATTTTCGTTAAATTTCATTGTTTTTTGCAGAAGGCTCATGCCAAAGTTTGTACTTATATTTGCATTTGAACCCGCTGAAGGTATGAAACTTTTACCCTCTGAATCATAAAAAATTACACTATTATTGGGACCGTAATAGCCACTATCTTGCGAATTATTCATTCCTAATTGATTATTCGCTGCTTCTATCAAAAAGACTCGGTTTTGAGCCAAATTGTGTAAATTTTGGTCAGTCGCTCGATACATTCCTAATTGCATGACTTGAATAATAATCACGGCTAAAGCAACAAAAATGACTGTAAAAGCTAGAAAAAAATGAAGGAAGTTTTTCCCATCATTTTTTACAATAGCTGAAGATTTAACTTTTTTAATTATTTTCTTCAAAGAGGTCTCATTTCTAGATAGATTTACTGACAGAACTTTTTGTTAATTTATAGATGACTTTCATCTCTATACAATAAGCTGTCAGTAAAATTTTATCTCAAGATATAGCCAACATTTCGCAAAGTTGAAAGATTATTGACAAATTCTGTATCTTTCAATTTTTTCCGAATTTTACTCATATAAACTTCAACAACAGTTACTGTTGTATCACTGTCATAACCCCAAATCCGGTCAAAAATTTGCTCTTTTGGCAAAATAACATTTTGATTTTGCATTAAATAAACGACTAAATCAAATTCTTTTCCGATTAAATCAACAGGTTGATCATCAACTAAAGTTGATTTATTTGATAAATTCAAACGAATATTTCCATAAGTTAAACCGTTTGAATCTTCTAATTTACCTGTCCGTTTCAAAAGTGCTTGAATACGTGCTTTTAGTTCATCTAAATAGAAAGGTTTTGTTAAATAATCATCTGCTCCAATGTCGAATCCGTGCATTTTATCATCCAAAGATTCCTTAGCAGTCATGATTAAGACTGGCGTATCTACATTTTGCTCACGTAATTCCTTTAAGACTTCAAAACCATTCTTTTCTGGAAGCATTAAATCAAGCAAAATTAAATCATAGATTCCCAATTCTGCCTCATAGAGTCCTTCAACACCATCATAAACCTGTTTGACTTGCGCAAATGATTTTAAGAAATCGTAAACAGATTTTGAGAGTGATAAATCATCCTCCACTAATAAAATTTTAATCATTGAATCCATCCCTTTTCACTTTTTTTAGGGCTCATAATTTATAAATTATTTTTAGTTAAATTGCTTGGAAAGTCAATAAAACTGCGCCCATCCCTTTCTATTATTTTACACTATTATCATATTTTTGTCTTGTACTAGGCTTAACCTTATCTTAAACAAAACTAAAAAAGCTAGAACTTAAATTCTAGCTTTTGTTGATTCTCTAATAATTAATTCAAAAGGGATAATTGATTTTTCTGGCAAATTTTCTTTCTTATCTCGTAAATCCAAGATTTTCTTAATTGCGCTTGCCCCTAATTGCTCAATATGAATGTCAAAAGTTGTTAAATAAGGATGAATCATTGCTCCAAAGATAGAGTTGTTGTAAGTAATTAAACTCACATCTTCTGGAACATTTAAACCTTGACTTCTTAGACGTTCCACAACTTTTAAAGACAAGACATCATCCATAACTACAAGAGCTGTTTCATTTCGCAAGGAAAAATTAGCATCCATAAACAAGAGGTCATGATTGAGCCCAAGTTTCTCGGATTCATCTTTAAAACCTTGATAACGTTCTTCAAAAACTTCTGTTTCTTTCGTATCGGTCACGAATGAAATATTTTGATGATTTAATTGTGCTAAATGACGAACAGCCTCGCGTCCAAGCAGCATATTATCATTATCCACATGGGTAATTTCATTTTTTCCTTCAGCCGGAGTTCCAACTAAAACAAAAGGAACCTTATTTTCTAATAAATAATCGCGAACTTCATCATTTTTTCCAGCGTAAAGCACGATAAATCCGTCAACTCGCTTTTCTGAATATTGAAGTTCAATCTGTTTTTTCAACTCTTTGGCTGAATGCCCCGTCGCAATAGCGATTGAAACATCGTAATCACGAGCTGTTTCATTGATTGAGGTCAATATTTTCATAAAGAAAGGTTGGCTCGCTTTGTCAGCCACTGGCGGGAAAACAACACCAATTGTATTGGTTTTTCCCGAAGCTAGAATCTGAGCCGCTGCATTCCTTCGATAACCTAATTCATGCATGGCTTTGCGAACTTTTACTTTTGTTTTATCTGAAATCTCTGAACTATCTTTAATGACCCGACTGACCGTTGAGGCATTAACACCAGCTTTTTTTGCAACATCTTTAATTGTAACTGCCATATTTTCACTTGAGACTAGCTAAACCCAGCTCAACTCAGCGCTCCTTTCTTTTTCTTTTATTTGACACTCTGAAATTTTATTTTGCCAAATTTTCGATTAATTTTCAACTATTTTTTAGATTTTTGATAAAAAAGTCATTTAAAGACATCAAATTACTTTGTTTTTGTAACATAAAAATCTCTTAACTCAATTTTTTCACCATAAATTTCAAGATTTAAGGCTTGGCCACGTAATAATTCAAGTTTCACTTCTTGACCAACAGAAATTTTTAATAAACGTCCGCGATAGTTAATGTGAAAGGCATAACCCGTCCATGCTTGTGGTAAAAATGGGGCAAAACTCAATTGACCATCCCAGGTTTTCATTTGGGCAAAACCATGAACAATCGCCAACCATGAGCCAGTCATTGATGTGATGTGAAGTCCATCTTCTGTGTCGTTATTATAATTATCTAAGTCAAGACGAGCTGTTCTTTCATACATTTCAACAGCCTTGTCTTCCATGCCAAGCTCTGCTGCTAAAATCGCATGAATGGATGGAGAAAGTGAGCTTTCATGAACAGTTAATGGTTCATAAAAATCAAAATTTCGTTGTTTTTCGGCTAATGAAAATTGATTGCCGAAGAAATAAATTCCTTGAAGCACATCTGCTTGCTTAATATATGGACTACGTAACACTCGATCCCAAGACCAATTTTGGTTCAATGGAAGATTTTTAGGGTCAAGTTGAGCCACTGGAGTCAAATCTTTATCTAAATAGCCATCATGTTGAACAAAGATACCCAATTCTTCATCTTCTGGATAATACATTTTATCCACAATTTCTGCCCAGTGAGCAATTTCAGCTCCTTCAATTAAATCTGGGCGTGGATATTTCGCTAAACTTTCAGCAGTATAAGTCAAAACCCAAGCTGCCAATTTATTAGTGTACCAGTTGTTATTGATATTATTTTCATACTCATTTGGGCCTGTGACTCCATGAATCATGTATTTATCATTTCGTTTACTATAATGCACACGGTCTGCCCAAAAACGAGCAATTTCAATCAAAACTTCTAAACCTTCATGAGCAAGATAAGTTTCATCTCCCGTGTAGTTGCTGTAGTTATAAATCGCATAAGCCATTGCTCCATTACGGTGAATTTCTTCAAATGTAATTTCCCACTCATTATGACATTCAACACCTGTAAAAGTAACCATTGGATACAAAGCACCTTTAAGTCCTTGTTGACGGGCATTATGTTGTGCTTGTGGCAATTGATTATGACGATATTTTAAAAGATTTTTAGCAACTTTTTCATCCGAAAGTGCCAAGTATAATGGAACGGCATAGGCTTCTGTATCCCAATAAGTTGCTCCGCCATATTTTTCTCCAGTAAATCCTTTAGGGCCAATATTTAAACGTTCATCTTCGCCGTAATAGGTAGAGAAAAGTTGGAAAAGATTAAAGCGAATCCCTTGTTGAGCTTCTGCTGAACCGTCAATTTGTACATCAGCAATTTCCCAACGTTTTTTCCAAGCGATTTCTTGTTCTTTATAAAATTCATGATATGTTTTCTTAGAAATTTCAAGGGTCAAATTTGATAGCACTTTTGTTAAATTCGAGGGTTCAATATCACGACTTGTGACAACTAAAACATTTTTGATAAAGGTGAGTGGTGCATTTTCTATTAATTTTGCTTCGTAAACATCTAAAACAGAACTTTCTCTTGTTTCTTGCTTAACTCGAGTAAAATCGCCTGCAAAGCTTTGTTTAGCTGCTACCGTAAATTGTTCAACTCCAAATGGATTAGGAATTGTTTCAGTGACAATAAATGAACCTGTAGCTGTATTATCAAGGTTTTTTACTGTCCAAAATTTTTCATCGTAGTTGGAATCTTCATTACGAACATTTGCATCAATGATTGAGGCTGTACGGATTTGATGAATTTCACCATCTAAGCTTTCAAACATGAAAGCAAAAACCGCAAGTTCTTGTTGAGCAATTGAGAAAAATCTTTCGGCAGTCACACGTACTCCATAAGCTACATAAGTATAGGTGAGTACCCCTTTTTCCATATCAAGCGACAGATTAAAATCAGTCACGTGACTTGCGGCTAAATCAACTTCTTTGTCATCAATAAAAACTCTGACAGAAGCAAAATTGAGGGCATTGATTGCTTTACCAAAATATTCAGGATAACCATTTTTCCACCAACCTACACGTGTTTTATCTGGAAACCAAACCCCTGCAATGTAAGTTCCTTGGTGACTGTCGCCACTATAAGTTTCACTAAAATTTCCGCGCATTCCCATGTAGCCATTGCCAATGGAAGTAAGTGATTCTTGCAAACGACGGTCTTCTTTTTCAATCTGATTTGATGTGATTTTCCAAGGGTCAATGCCCATAATTCTTTTGATTTGTTTCATAGTGTTATCTTGTTCTCACCTTCTATTTTTTATAAACCCGATATTCCCAGGCTGACAGAACCATTTTTTCTTGAAATTTTTGATTTGAACTGCCCAAGACTTGTTGATAATTAATGACAGAACTTTCAGCAGAGCTGTCAGTAAAACTGTCAATTTTTGTAAAATCTAAATGAGCTTTTTTGTCAGCCAAATTGACAATAATTAAAAATTCAGCTCGTTCATAAACTAAAACTTGAGGATGTCTTTTAAAATGAAATTTAATTGAACCCTCTGAAATCGCTGGTTCTTGATGCCGTAATTCAATCAATTTTTTATAAAGTTCAATGAGTTCTTGATTAGTTTGACTATTAATAACAGAAAAATTTGGATTAATTTCCATCCAAGCTTGTCCACTTGTAAATCCTGCATTTTTAGAATTGTCCCACTGCATTGGTGTTCTTGAGTGCTCACGACTATTTTGGGTCACTTCTGCTAGTGCTTGATTTGCTGACAATTCTGTCATTAACATTTCATATTTCTTTTTAATCTCGTCAGCTCGCAATTGCTTTGCGTCAGTAAATGGAAAATTAGTCATCCCAAATTCCTGCCCTTGATATATGAAAGGCGTTCCTCTTAAGAGCATATAACTGACAGCCAACGCTTTTGCTGATTCTATTGAACCATCGCCAAAAGTATCAATACTTCTTGGTTGGTCATGATTTTCAATATACAAAGCATTCCACCCCCGTTCAAGCAAATCTTCTTGCCAACGCATAATGACTTTTTTATAGCCATAAATATCTCCTTGGCTGTTGTCAGTTGCTTTTCTAAGATTATGCTCTAATTCAAAAATCATATTGATATAGCCAGCTTCATCGGTCCAATCGGGCGCTTGCTTGGAGCGAACCCCTGAAGCTTCCCCAACAGTCAAAGCACCATATTCATCAAAAATAGCTTTCAAATCTGACATATATGTTTCAATCCCAGCAACATTCATGAAAGGCACCCACGGGCCGTCGCCTTTCCAAGATTTAATTTTATAGTTCCATGGCATTTTTTGAATGTGTGAAATCGCATCTAATCTGAAGCCATCTATTCCCAAATCTAACCACCAGCGAATCATGTCATAAATTTCTTGCCGAACTTTGGGATTTTTCCAATTTAAATCAGGCTGTTCTTTGGCAAAAACGTGAAAATAAGCTTGTTTTGTTTTTTCATCATAAGCCCAAGTTGAACCACCAAAAAAGGAAATCCAATCATTTGGCATTTGGTTAGGGCTAGCGTCTTCCCACAAATAATAATCACGGTAAGGATTATCTTTTGATTTTTGACTTTCTAAAAACCAAGGATGTTGGTCTGATGTATGATTGACTACCAAATCCATGATGACTTTCAAGCCATTTTCATGCGCTTTATCTAGTAATTTTTTAAAATCTTCAAGTGAGCCAAACATTTCATCAATGACTTGATAATCAGAAATATCATAGCCCCCGTCAACTTGTGGACTCTTGTAAATTGGATTTATCCAGATAAAATCAATCCCCAATTCACGTAGATAAGGAATTTTTTCAATGATGCCATTGATGTCGCCAATGCCATCTCCATTGGTATCTTTGAAAGATTTTGGATAAATCTGATAACCTACCATCTTGTGAAAATCATTTGTTTTTATTTTTTTCATAGTTTTACATTTTCATTTTTAAAGTCCCTAAACTGAACTTATTTTTTTTTCAAAATAACGGTGCTGTAAGCTGGAATTGTCAATTTTCCATCAGTTAATTTTGCTTGAGAACTACTGACAGAAAGTTGGTCAGTGATTTTTGTCCCAACAACGCTTTTTGGGAGTTTCATTGTCACATTTTCTGTATCGGAAAAATTATTGATAATAGTCAAATCCTTTCCATAATTAATGACAGACAAGCTCTCTTCACTGACAGAAATATTTTTCAATCTGTCAGTCGCAATTTCAGGATATTTTGCTTTGACCCGTAAAATTTTTTTGTACCAATTGAGCAGTGAGTTCGGATTGGCTTCTTGTTGAGCTACTGAGCCTCCGTCAGTTGTGGCAATTTCTGTCGTACCTGGCACAGAAATGTCTGCTTTGGGAGAATCTGTCCCGGCAGCATTCCACGGCATTGGCAAACGTTTATTTTGGTCAATGCCAGAACCGGTCAGCCCCAATTCCTCACCGTAGTAAATAAATGGATTTCCCGGCATCAAAAGATAAGTTTGAGCAGCCATTTTCTGCATGGATAAAGAACTTAAAAGGGTTGCAGATCGGTCTGTGTCATGATTACTCAAGAAAGGAGCGTCAATGGCTTTCGGGTTATCCGCATGAATTTCTTGGTCCCATGCTTCAATTTGTTGACCAAATAAAGAGCCTTCACCTAAGACTAAAGCTGAATTAATTGGACTTGAACTCGATTGCAAAGCATTCGGAAAGTCAAATAATGAATCAATACCTGATGGATAAATATCATCAATTGCCGAAGCCGTTGAAAAAACTTCACCCACTAAATAGGCTTTTGGATTTTGCTTTTTGACCGTGTCTGTCAGCCATTTGGTAAAGGCCGTCGTTTTTTTGTCATCATTTGAGAAATAAAAACCGACAGCGTCCAAACGAAAACCAGAAACACCTTTGTCTAACCAAAATTTCGTAATTTTTGCAATTTCTTTTTTGACCTCAGGATTGGCAAGATTGAGGTCTGGCATGGATTTATCAAACTCTGACTCATAGTATTTGCCGTTGCTGGCTAAACTATAACCCTCTTTTGCTGTATCTGACCAATTATAATAAGCCACATATTTTTTGTCGCCAGCTAGTGCTTTTTGAAACCAAACATTATCAGTCGCCGTGTGGTTAAATGGCATATCTAAAATCACAGCAATTCCTCGTTTTTTAGCTTGAGCAATCAGATTTTCAAAATCAGCCATTGTCCCAAATTTAGGATTAATTTTTTCGTAATTAGTGACATCATAGCCATGATAACTAGGACTAGCAAAAATCGGTGTCATCCAAAGTCCTTGCACTTTCAAATCCGTTGTAGAATTGGATTTTCCAGTATTCAAGTAGTCTAAATGTTGCGTGACCCCATTTAAATCACCTTCGCCATCATGATTTGAATCGGCAAATGAACTCGTAAATATTTCATAAAAATTCCGATACAAACTTCTATCAACCTTTTGGCTGACAGCCGCTTTTTTTACTGATGAATCTTTTGAATTTGCTTTTTGACAAGCACTTAAAGCACACGTCGTCAGTAAAGTTACTGACAGAAGTAAAAGCTTATTTTTCATAATATTCGTTCTCTTTTTCTTCCCAGTAAAGTCGGTCAGAATCAGTAATTTCGCGGAGAATTCGTGCTGGATTACCTACTGCAATCACATTTGCTGGCAAATTTTTTGTCACTACCGTTCCCGAACCCACAATTGTATTTTCGCCAATCGTAACGCCCGGATTAACAATTACTCCTGCACCGAGCCAAACTCGATTACCAATCGTAATCGCTTTTCCATATTCTAGTCCACGCTGTCGAACTCCGGCATCAATTGGATGAGAAGCCGTAATCAGACTGACGCGAGGTCCAAACATCACATCATCGCCAATCGTAATCGGTGCAACATCCAGAAAAATACAGTCCATATTGGCATAAAAGCGCTGACCAATTCTTGTATTTTTACCATAGTCGATGTAAAGCGGTGGATTTACAAATAACTCATCACCAGTTTGACCAAAAAGTTCTTTTTCAAGTGCCACAATTTTTTCTGTATCAAGTAGATTGAGTTGGTTAATTTCTTGATTTAATGCTCGATTATTATCAGGTTTGTATTCTGGTTCAACTTTACTTGCTTTATAGAGTTCGCCAGCAACCATTCTTTTAAATTCGCTCATTTTCACCTCACCCTTTTGCGCTTTAACTATTCCACTTCGCAAGCAAAGGCTTCCCAAGCTTTTAATTTAATCTGAGAAAGTTCAGGCAGGAAATTTTCATTGTGAATCAATAAGTCACGACAGACAAATCCTGTTTTAAATTGATTTTCTTCATCAGATAAATTGGCAACGACCAAATATTTCTTGCCCTTATAAGTCCGCAAATATGCAAAAACATCAGCCTCAGAATCAATCAACTTGAAGTCCCCATAAATGACCCAATCATGTTGTTTACGAAGTTCAATCAACTTTTGATAAGTATAAAAAACAGAATCAGGATCACTCATGGCTTGGTCAGCATTAATTTCTTCATGATTAGAATTGACAGCGAGCCAAGGTTTTCCATCAGTAAAACCTGCATTTTCTCCAGCCGTCCATTGCATCGGTGTTCTTGCATTATCACGACCAACACGACGAATTGAATCCATGATTTCATTTTCAGAATGACCAGCAGCTAAGCGTTCAGCAAACATATTCCGTGACTCGATATCATTGACTTCTTCAATTGATTCAAAAGGATAATTCGTCATTCCAAGCTCTTCACCTTGATAAATATAAGGCGTTCCTTTCATCAAATGTAATAAAATCGCAAAAGCTTTAGCTGATTTCAAACGATATTTTCCATCATTTCCCCAATTTGAGACAATCCGTGGTAAATCATGATTATTCCAAAAAAGTGAATTCCAACCTTTTTCTAAAGCTTGCCATTTGGCTAAAATTTCTTTAAGTTTTGAAACTGAAAATTCCTTTTTATCCCATTTTTCGCCCTCATCAAGATAAGCATTTGTGATGTGTTCAAATTGGAAAACCATTGATAATTCTTGACGTTTAGGGTCAGAATAAAGTTCCGCAATCTCTGGTGTTGCTCCCCAAGTTTCACCTACGGTCAGCAAATTTTTCTGACCAAAAGTTGCCTGATTCATTTCATGCAAATACTCATGTAATTTAGGCCCATTTCCTGTGATTTCTTGGTCAATTTCTTTCCCAATCAAATCAATCACATCCATGCGAAAACCGCCGATTCCCTTATCAATCCAGAAATTCATCATGTCATAAACTTCTTGATGAACCTGAGGATTTTCCCAGTTTAAGTCTGGCTGACGCTTGCTAAAAAGATGAAGGAAATATCGGCCCGATTCCTCATCAAATTCCCAAGCAGAACCAGAAAAGGTAGATTGCAAACCATTAGGTTCATCAGCCCAAATATAATAATCACGATAAGCATTATCTTTTGATTTTCTAGCTTCCACAAACCATTTATGTTCATCAGAAGTATGATTAACTACCAAATCCATAACAATTTGAATATTTCGCTTTTTAGCTTCCTTGAGCAATTCATCCATATCCGCCATCGTTCCAAAAACATCAGCAATTGCTTGATAATCAGAAATATCATAACCATTATCATCCATTGGCGATTGATAAACTGGACTCAACCAAATTGCACCAATCCCAAGTTTTTCAAGATAATCTAATTTAGAGATAATTCCTTGCAAATCACCAACACCATCACCATTAGCATCCATAAAAGAACGCGGATAAATCTGATAAACGACTGTTTTTTGCCACCAATTTTCTTTCATATTAACTACTCCATTAAGATGTGAGTTCATTCTCCTATTTTCCTAGGATATAGGAGGGCGAACTCAATTAAAATTTTACTGACAGCTTTATAAGTTAATCCCGTCAGTAAAATACTCACTAAACCAAAGATTCTGTCAGCAATTTTTACTGACAAAACTATCAGCAAAGCCGATAGTTTCTTTATTTACCGATTCAATGACTCCCTCGGTCACAGTGAACTGACAGAATCCATTTTCTATTTATAGATTACAAAACCATATTGTAAAATATTATTTTGATCAACCAAATTAGAGAAAACCACTTCATCAGCTGAAAAATAAGCCGGTTTTTCGCCAATATTGAAAATAGCTTTCAAAGTTCCACGTTCAAATTTCACAATGCCATTTTCTGAATCTACGATTTTCCATTCTACTTCTGAATCACTTAAAATTCCTTGATATTGTTTGCGTAAAGCAATCAGATTTTTAAAGAATTCAAACATCTCTAAATCTTGATCTTTTTCTTCCCAAGGCATCACCTTACGACACTCAGGGTCCATCCCACCTGTCACCGCATACTCATCCCCATAATAAATACAAGGCACACCTGGTTGCATGAAGGTGAACGTCTCAACCAATTTCATCAAATTTTTATTATTTTTTGCAACAGTCAAAATTCTGGGTGTATCATGAGAATCTAAAACATTAAACATCATTTGATTCACTTGCTTACGGTATAATGTCAGCTGCGTATTAATATTAGAAACCATTTGTTCCAAAGAAATTTTCTTCGTAATCAAACCATCTTTGATCGCATCGGTATAAGCATAGTTCATAACGGCAGAAAACTCATCGCCAACTAACCAAGGTTGTGCAGAATGCCAAACCTCACCTAAAATATAAAAATCATCTTTTGCCGCGTCACAAGTTGTGCGGAATTTTTTCCAGAAAGTGTGATCCACTTCATCCGCCACATCCAAACGCCAAGCATCAATATCAAACTCAGAAATCCAATAATCAGCTACTTTCAAAAGATAAGCTTCAACCTCTGGGTTAGCCGTATTCAGTTTTGGCATGTGTGGAGTAAAGGCAAAAGTATCATAAGTTGCATTTTCAGCATTTTCAAAATCATCAGTCGGAGTATAAGTTGCTGGCCAACTATTAACATGGAACCAATCCGCAAATTTTGATTTTTCTTGATTTTTCAATACATCTTGCCATTGAGCAGACGTATCTCCGATGTGATTAAAGACCGCATCTAACATGACTTTAATACCACGCGCATGTGCTTCTTTCACCAAAGTTTTAAACAATTCCTTATCCCCAAATTGCTTATCAATTTCCATATAATCTTCTGTATCATATTTATGATTAGAAAAAGCTTGAAAAATAGGGGTAAAGTAAATACCATTCACACCGAGTTCAGTCAAATGTTCCAAATGATCAATCACCCCTTGCAAATCTCCCCCATAAAAATCTTGACGGTCGGGAACATCTTGTGGATTCCAAGCTTTTGTTCTCTCAGGGTCATTGCTCTTATCCCCATTGGCAAAACGTTCAGGGAAAATTTGATACCAAACCGTTTCTTTGACCCATTCAGGTGCTTTAAAACGATCACTTTCATGGAAATAAGGCAAACGGAAAGCCCCATATTTTTTAGTCACCAAGCTCTCATCATAATCAAACATTCCTTGGTCTGTGTAAATTACTTTTTCTCCATCCAAGCCTGTAATGACAAATAAGTAATCTACTCGTTTCGTTGCAACAGTAATTTCGGCCTCAAAATAATCGCTAATATTAGTAGAAAGATACTTTTTCATCTCTACTTTTTGACTAGCCCAATACTGTGTTTCAGGGTTATCAAGCCCTTCCCACGAATAAGGATCGCCATAAAATAATTCGACTTTTTCCACATCAGATTTTTGTGTTTGCAGACGAACATGCATCAGATTTTTTGCATAAAGATAAGCAAATTCCGACTCAGGACGATGATAAATTGCAGCTTTGTTCATAATAGAACCTCCAAATTTTTTTGATGGCTGTACTGTCTTAAACTATTTTCAATTAATCTCAAGGACAGCGAAAAGCACCTTTTCCGTCGCTTTTCGATAGTGTCATTTCCACCACATCTGGAGAAGATAAATCTCACATTAATCATATTTTATCATAACGCTTTCATTGACGCAACCGTTTGCGACGATTTTCGCATATTATTTTTTAAAACATTTATTTTTCATTCTAAAGAATACGCTGAAAAGTCGGTATAAACCAATTTCTAAGTAATCAAAATGTAATATTTTTTTCCTTGACAAAAAGCAAACGGTTGCGTAAAATGAGGAGTGTATAAAATAAACCGTTTTCATTAGGAGGAAACACAAAATGAAATCATGGAAAAAAGTTGCTCTTGGTGGAGCATCTGTACTCGCCCTCGCAACCCTCGCAGCTTGCGGTTCATCAGCAAGTTCTAACAAATCATCATCTTCTAGCTCAAACAATGTAAAAGGTAATGTTACCTTGTGGGTTGACCCAGCTAATGTTGATAGCTACAAAACACTAGTAACTGGCTTTGAAAAAAAATATCCTGATGTTAAAGTAAAAGTCAATCAATCTCCAACAGGTTCTGCAAATGCCAAAACTGACGTTGGTAAAGATCCAGCAAAAGCAGCGGATGTCTTCAAAGTTCCTAATGACCAACTTGGTGCCATGGCTGAAGCAGGTTACATTAACCCTCTTTCTCCTGATGCAACAAAATGGGTAGACAAAAATGACATTTCTGTTGCTGGAGAAGCTGTTTCTTGGAAAGGTAAATATTATGCCTATCCTCAAGACCAACAATCAAATATCATCTTCTATAACAAAGCTAAATTCTCTGAAGCACCAACTAGTTGGACTCAATTTACACAAGATAAAGCAATCGGTACAGACTTTACAAACTCTTATAACTGGTATCCAGCCTTCCTTTCAAACGGTACAGTATTGTTTGGTAAAGATGGTGAAACTTTAGACGGTACTGACGTTGCCGGAGATGCTGGACTTCAAGTCTTGAATTGGTTTGCAAAACAAAAATCTAACACAGGTGTTGTCCAATCAGGTCAAGCATTGCTAGCTGATTTAAAATCAGGTAAAACAGCTGCTGTCCTCGATGGACCTTGGGATGCAAGTAATGTTAAGAAAATTCTTGGCGACAATTACGGTGTTACCACCCTTCCAACAATTGATTTCGGCTCTGGCGAAAAGAAAATGCAAGCTTTCTCTGGTGTAGGTACACTTGCTGTTAACTCTGCTTCTAAAAATCAAGTCGCTGCATCTTCTCTCGCTCAATATCTTTCTAATGCTGACTCACAAAAAGAACTTTATAAAGATAATAATGCAATCCCAGTTGCTAAAAGTTTGCAAACTGATTCAGATATTACCGCAGACCCAGCTGCCCAAGCTGTTATCAAACAAGTGCCTGAAGATACTTTGATGCCTAAAATGCCTGAAATGGCCACATTCTGGAATTTAGCTGCTCCTTTGATTAATAATACATACCTTGGTAAGACTCCTGCTTCACAATATGACAGTCAACTTAAAACTTTCCAAGATTCTATCTCTAAAGCAACTAAATAATTCATTAGTACTCTTTTAAAGAGGTTGGGCACAGCCTAATCTCTTTATTTATTAGAAAAGGACAAAGTTATATGTTCAGAAAAAAAACTTCTTTACCACCTGAAGCCACTTATAAAGAAGTCTGGTCTAAAGGGGATATTTTTGCAAAACTGAGTTTTTTTGTGATGGGACTCTTTCAATTAAAAAATAAACAATGGCTAAAAGGGCTTCTCCTTCTTGCCAGTGAAGTCATTATTATTTGGTGGTTACTCTTTTCAGGCTTTAAAGCTATCAGTATGCTTGGAACTCTTGGTACAGTAAAAACTAAAAAAGTTATCTGGGATGCTTCTGAGGGAGTATATAATACTCTTTTACCTGATAATTCTATGCTCTACCTTCTATTTGGTGTTTTTGCAATAGTAGCAATTGGTTTACTTATATTTTTATATATCGTTCATCTTAGATCTCTTCGTCACCTCTATGCACTTAATCGTGACAATAAGCATATTCCAACAACGCTGGAAGATTTATCTTCACTATTAGATGATAAACTTTACATTACATTAATGGTTCTTCCACTTCTTGGAATTTTAGCTTTTACTGTCGCTCCGTTAATCTTTATGATTACTCTAGCCTTTACAAACTATGATACTCAACATTTAATTGGTTTTTCATGGACTGGATTGTCTGCATTTGCTCAAGTTTTCCAAGGGGACTACGGAAAAGCCTTTTTCCCACTATTAATTTGGACCATTATTTGGGCTGTTGCTGCAACTTTAACAACATTCCTTGGTGGTGTTCTATTAGCCTTGCTAATAGAATCCAATGGAGTTAAATTTAAAGGTTTTTGGAGAACTATATTTGTTGTAGTGTTTGCCGTTCCTCAATTTGTTTCTTTGCTTTTAATGGGAATGTTCTTAGATGACCATGGACCTATTAATAGCGTTTTACAAAATGCCCACTGGATTAAAGGGCCAATTCAATTTTTATCTGACCCAATCTTGGCTAAAATTTCAGTTATTGGTGTAAACATGTGGATTGGTATTCCAGTAACAATGTTAGTTTCAACTGCTATCATTCAAAATTTATCGCAAGATCAAATTGAAGCAGCAAAAATTGATGGAGCTAACACTTTCCAAGTGTTTAAATCAATTACATTCCCACAAATATTATTTGTTTTGACCCCAACATTGATCCAACAATTTATTGGTAATTTCAATAATTTCAACGTTATTTATCTTCTTACAGGAGGTGGACCAAATACAGACAATAACTTGGCAAATGCTCAAGCAGGAACAACCGATTTATTAATTACTTGGCTCTATAAACTTACTACACAATCTACAAGAAATTACGCTCTTGCTTCTGCTATTGGTATCATAATATTTGTTATCACAGCAACTGCATCACTCGCTCTATATCGTAGAACTAATGCATTTAAGGAGGGCTAATTAGTGAAATCTTATAAAACTCAGAGAAAACTTTCTCTAACATTCCGTTACCTTTTATTAGTTATCTTAGCTCTCCTTTGGATATTCCCTGTCATATGGATGATTTTAACAAGTTTTGCTAAGAATAATAATACAGGTTTCGTTCAATCTTTATTTCCACAAAACTGGACTTTGGAAAATTATATAGGTATCTTTAATAATTCTCAATATCCTTATGCGCATTGGCTTTTAAATACTTTTATTTTAGCAGTAATATGTGCGGTGGCGAATACTTTTATCACAACAATTATGTCGTACGCACTTTCACGTTTACGTTTTAAATTCAGAAAACCATTTTTACAATTCGCATTGATTATTGGCATGTTCCCAGGAATCATGGGAATGATTGCAATGTATTCAATTCTTAAATCTATTAATATGCTTAATATTTGGGGAATGGCACTGGTCTATGTAGGTGGTTCTGGATTAGGTTTCTACGTGTTCAAGGGTTTCTTAGATACCATCCCTCGCTCTATTGACGAAGCCGCAACAATTGACGGTGCAACTCGCTGGCAAACTTTTATTCATATTACACTTCCTCTTTCTCGTCCAATGATTGTATACACATCTTTAATGGCATTCATCGGACCATGGCTTGATTTCATGTTCTCAAGTTACATCTTAGGTGGTGGAGATCCCAAAATTCGTACAGTGGCCTACGGATTGCAAAATATGATGACAAATTCAAAAGGTTCAAGTGCTACAAACCTCTATCAGTTTATCGCAGGTAGCGTACTGATTGCAGTGCCTATTACAATCTTATTTATAGTTATGCAAAAATTCTATGTCAACGGAATTACAGCTGGTGCGGATAAAGGATAAAAAATACTTTTTCATAAAATTCGATAAATAAAAAACAGATTCTTAAGAGTCTGTTTTTTCTATTACTATGCAAAATCATTTGAATAATTCAACTTTACTCTACAATAACAAAGCCAAGTGTTTCTACTTATTTTAGAAATTTTTGAAGAAAGTGTCTCGTTTATTTTTTATTAATACTATAAATAACTAATTACCAAATATTTTTAGTATTAAGTAATACTACTAATTTGCAAGTCTCAATTTTGGAAACGAGCATGTCCAAGAAATTAATTGTATGGCTATTCTCATATATTCTTTAAGTAAATCCGGTGAAATTTTTTCAAAAAACAAATTATATTGCTCCTGATAGTGTCTCGCTCCCTCAGAGTTTTTTTTAAAGTTTTGGTTTATTGATTTTAAATATTTTGAAGTATAAATGAATTCCTTTGAAACAGTGGAAACTCCAGATTTACCAATATTATATTTATTAGCTAGTATAGACCTAGAAAATTGTTTTTTAAAAAACTTTGTAGTATCATCAGTTTCTGCTGAAATTTTCAGATATTGTATCTCCGCTCCTAATGATTCGTGATTTTCAATACTCTCTAATAAAAATAATCCCTCGAAATTTTTATAATTAGAATGCTGACAATAACACGATGGAGGAATAAGATTTTCTTTTTCCCTAACTTTAAGAATAATGAGGTCACAAATACGATTGTGGTTGATTCTTTTGTTCACGCTTGAAATTACCTCAGCAGTTTCACCAATTTTTGAACTGATACTCTTTTTATCACTATCACAAATAGAAAATGTAATTCTTTTTTCGATTTGTGCCTTATTATGAAAAAATGGACCAATTTGATTTCCACCACCTGCATCATTTGAACAATTCAAAACTATATTTTGAGGTAATCCGAATTTATTTTCTTCCATCATTCTATCTACTAGACCTTTATAAAAATAACCATCTACCGTATTCTCTGTGACCAATGATGTATTTAAAAGTTGATTATCAAAATATACTATGGGAACATCAAATATTTTTACACAATTTTTTTCAATATGTTGTGAAAATTTACTCTCCGAGTTTCCCACTCTCACATAAACTTGCAAACTTTTTCTCAGAGTTATGTTGTCTTGATGATTTTGGTAAACATGATAAAATATATTTTCTAAGGAAGCGTTCGATTTGAAGTAGTCTTCTAACTCTGTACTATATTTTCTATTTTCTAAAGCAACAATATGATTTCCTTGTGCATAACTATCTAGTACATTGAAGAAATTATTTAATGTATTTTCATTTTTTTTTGATATTATTTCCTCTATTAATTCGTTACTAAGTTCCAGATACATTTATAATATTCCTCCAGAAAGAAATCCCACTGGCCATTCTTTAATTATACCTTCATGATCATAGGAAGTCGGAGTTATATTTTTATCCGTATCATTATTACTTATTGGATTTACCAAAAATATATTAATCTTATCCTCTAAATTTTTAGAGTTTTCTTCTAAGTTATTTTTTTCAATATGTTGACCAATACGATTCATAATTACAATGCTATGTGTCTCAATAATGAACTGTATTTCGGGATAATTTGAAATAATTGAAATTAGTAAGTCTGCAAATTGTGCCTGCATTGCAGGATGTAAGTGAAGTTCAGGTTGTTCAATTACTATCAAATTTTTGGGGGATTCCATCTTGCCGTAGTAATCCTTAGGCATTCCTCTTCTACTTTTATATTTTCCCTTGTTATTAATTTGTTTCCAGATAACCAATAAAACTGGTAAGATTTGAGAGTAACCAAACCCTGTATCTGCTAAATTGTATTTATTTTCTTCTAAACTGTGTACATTTATACCAATATGGCCTCCATTTTGAAAAGTTTCAAATTCAATATTGAAAGTTTCTTTTGTCCATTTCTTCCAAGAAGATTTCTGTTTTGCAGACATGCTATGTAAAATCATCGGCACATTGGTACCTGTAGAATCAACATCAAGTACTGAAAGTCCTTGTATTCTATAATATCTCTCGGCAGTGGCTCTAACAGGTGCTATATAAGAAATTTGTGAAAACAAAGTATCTAAGTTTTCATTAATTTTATTCATTGTGAATAGTGCAGTAAGAATAGTGTAGTCATCGTAAATGTAATCTATATTCTTTTTAAAAGTTGCTAATATAGTCTTTGGAAATTTTTTTTCTAAAATATAAGCTTCAAATTCTTTTCTAGTTCCATAATATTTCAAAGTACTAAAAAATTGAGCCAACTTATCAATAGATATTGATGGATTGATATTTTCAAAAAGTTTCTTTCCTAGATGATCATCCACAATCTTTTGTAAGTGTTTATGCCGATTTTTAGAATTATTTTTTTTACTTTCATCAGTAAATATCTCAGGAATTATTTTATTAGTCTGATTTATTCCCTCTAATGTCAAGTCATCAAAGAAAAGAATTTCTCTACCATCTATTTTAATACTTGATTCATCAAAATTAAATTCAATTTTTTTATTATCCAGTTTAACAGATACTTTTTTGTACTTATCCTTATTAATTGAAATTTTAATAGAAATATCAGAGATTTTATTTTTTTGTTTTTTCTCGTTATCATCAATAAAAAAAGCAAAGTACTTATAAATATTATTTGATTTCATAAGTTTTTTCTCACCTACATGAAAACGTAATACATCCAAAAGCACATTTGAATTATTTAAATTTATATCGACATCTTTAAACGAAAAAGAATATGATAAAACTTCTTTTTCGTTTTTCGAGTGCACACTCTCTTTAAAACTCCCAAAATCAACTCCTTCAGGATCATACCAAAGTAGAGGGGTATCATTGTTTCTGAATAGAGTCTGCCTTACTAATGGAAAGAAGCGAAGGATAGTACTCTTACCCGTACTATTAGCTCCCAAAAAAAGATTCAAATTACTTAACTTTATTTCTCCTGAATCTTTTATTGCCCTTAAATTTTCAAATTGTATTGATTCCATAAATTCATCTCCTATAACTTGATAAGTATATTTTAATTTATTTTTAACAAAAATGATAGTAATAATATGGTTGATTACAATTTATATAACTTTTATCTTATTTCTATTCACTTTCTAATCAACCATTGTCATAGTGCTAAAAAACATTGTTAACTAATTTCAAATATTATCTAACATCCGTTTTTGCTCTTCAAAAGTTTCCGTTAATTTATCACTAAACTTTCCTTTAATTGCTTCTTTAAGTTCTGCTGAATTTTTGGAAATTGAATTTTTAGCTGTTTCTGATTCTAATTGTGCACTTTTTTCACGTTTTTCGCGTTTCTTATAGCTACTGACAGTTCCTGTCTTTCCTAAAGTTTGAATTTGAATTTTTTGTAATTCTTTTTGTGCTTTTTTAATCAGCTGATCTACAATATCCATTCTTACCCCTTTTCTTGTAACTGTCTAAATTGTCGGTTAGACTCCAGTTCAGATTGTTCAATTTTATTTTGAACAACTCTTTTTTCTGCCTCAAATTCCTCAGCCATTTCTTGTGAGAATTGATTCAAACGATAACGAGAAAAATCATAAGCTTCAGAAAAGTCACCATCTACTTCTTGAAGCATACGATCAATTTCATTCCTAGTCTGCTCAATCAAATCATTTACTGATCGTTCTCCTCTTCTAAGTTCATCTTCCTGCTCTTCTAACTGTGTTCTTTGATAACGATAATCACTTAATAATTCTTCCTCAGTAAGCAAAATTTATTCCCTTTATCCTTTTAGTTGCTGAGCCAATTCACTATCTCGAGCAACTAATTCTGAGATTTTACTCTTAATTTCGCCCTCAAGATTTTTAAATTTATCGCTCATTGTTCTTACTTTATCAATTTTACTTTGATACTGTCCTGTCGGAAATCCGACAATATTATCTTGCGTAAAACCAACCATTTCAAGTGCTTCGTATATTTCCCAAGTTTCAAGAAGATTGCCCATATCTACCGCCTTATTAAAAGTATCTTGCCATAGTTTTTCTGATTCATTAATTCCATCTTGATAGTTTTTCATGACATTACTCATAGCCAACTCAAACTCAGAACTGGCCGTTGAAACAATCGCAAGAGCTTGTGCATCGTCTAAGTAGATTTTTTCACTGGATGAAAGACCTCCACCACTTGCTGTAAGTCTTGTCCGAAGATCACTTAACCTAGACATTTGAACTTCAAACTGTTTCCCCATTCCTTCAATACTTTTTTCAACATCAGCATTTTTAGGAAGTTTATAAACATGTCCCTTTTCATCAATAAGATTTCCCTTGCTATCAAAATTCCACGAAGATAAATCATGACTACTTCCATCAATCCATACAATTGTACCTAAATCATCCCCAGCATGAATATTACCATCCAAATATCGTACCACTTCATCGTTATTATGACGAAAGTTGACGAACATTTCCCGATGTGATTTGATATAGTTTCGCTCTTCCTCAGTTAAATCAGAATATCTAAACCATCCATTAAAAACAGTCGTTGGAATATGAGCTTCAGCTCCTATTTTTAACATATAGCCTCCTTGGCTATACCCTGTTAATTGAGTGACTGTATATTTTTCCTGTACTCTTTTCAAAAAATCTTGAGCAGATGACAGTTGGTCGGATTGAAAACCTCCCCATTCATCGACAGCACTGGCAAGATTTTTCCAATCATTGGGGTTTGTTCCAGCAGAAACAACAATCACATGATTAGGGTCACCATTAGGGAATTCTTTGGTAATAGGGGCAACCGCCATTCCTCTATAACTTCCTCCAAATAAAGAATTATCACAGTCAGTATCTACAACTCTATATGAGTCCGTTGAGTTCCCATTAGGCACATGTATTTTATTTTGTTGCCCCTCTTTAGGATTTTGCGATACTAATACATCTCCAGAATAGTTAGCATCCACTCTATATACAGCTTTATTTAACTTATTTAAGTCTTTTATACTAGTCATATCTATAATACTTCCTCAGAATCATTTGTAAAATATACTGTTATATTATTTGATGTTTCTCCATTATTTAAATCGTCACCACCAATATAACTTTCTAGCTGTTCACTTTTACTTTCGTTGTCTTTATTTATAGGAAAGTCTGTGCCTATTTTTTCATTTTTATTATCTGTTTGAATTATTATATCGATTGATATAAAACCTGCAACTGAATTTTTGCTCATTGACTTATTTACAAATTTAACTGATTTTATATCTGCAAATGTATTTTTTATTTGTTTAGCTAGTATTCTTTCTTGCTCAATACTGTAATCTGAAGTTTGTAACTCTACTTTTTCTTTTTCAGCTTTTTCGTTCATATAATATTTTCCTCCAATGATTCCCACTCCAACCAGGACTACAACTAGTAATGCTAAAATTAGCATTTTTCGTTTCTTCATTTCATTTTCCCTTACTAAAAAATTAACCTTTAAGGTTATTTTGCTTTAGAAGCCAAAGCTTTGAGCATCTTGTCTGTCACATTCCACAATGTTATCCGTATATTTATACTAAACACCTTGTTCGATTTGCTCCTTAGATTGAATATAGACTTGAACTTGTTGTTTGAGTTCTTCAGAAGTTGTAGAATTTTGTGACATTACATTTTACATTTTTCAATTTTATGTTTATATTTTACTATTTTTTTACAAAAACATCAAACTATGTCTTGTAGAGTTCCTATCTTTCCCATTTCTTTTTATAATTTAAATGTGTATAAATAATGGTAACTATTTTCTTCTTATACATTATTTGTGGAGTTTGGATAAGATTTTTTAACTTTTTTTCCAAATGAATCATCGTTTATCAAAGATAACAGGAAAAGTAACGCTATCATTCATAGAGTTAAAGAATTGATTGAAGTCCTTATAACTGATATCAAGTCGTTCAAACGATAATTTGTGCTTTCCCACTATGCTCTTTTTATCTCCATCAGTACGTGAAGAAGTTTTTGGTTGCTCGAAAAATTCAACGACTACCTTATTAGCCCCATTTCCCCACCATAAGACATGAATATCTTTCACTTCTTTTAAGGAGATATGATAACTAATGGTGCCATTAGTTAAAGGATAATAAATTAACTCATCATTATCAACCTGCATAATGAAGGGAGCCTTCTTTTTAGAATTTTTGCTTATTCTTTTAATCAAAAAAGAAACCAAAAGAGAAAAAATATATAAAATTGATATTGCCAGTGCTGTATAGGTCACCAATTTATTTTTTCCCATTTGATAAACTCCAAGACCCCCATAACCCACGATAAAAATAAAAAGAATAATGCTATTTATCTTTTTTATGCTACTTTTATCTTTCTTTAATATAAGTTTATTTTCCACATTTTGATCCATTTAAAAAACCTCATTTTATTATATTTAAGTACGAAAATTTTATTATTGTTATCTGTTATTTTATATTTATAGTAAACTCCAAGCCCTAATTCACCAACCTCCTGAAGCCCCGCCTCCATCAGATGAACCACCGTCTCCAGAAAATCCGCCATCTGCAGAGCCACTACTATAATTTGAATAAGCATGATACGAATCTCCACTATATTTTTTCGTCCCCTTAAAATCATTACTATAAAAATACCCTGTAGAAGCTGGCGCTAGTATTTGTGAAGAACTTTGAGAAACAAACATTGTTAAATCACGGATGAGATATGATGCATCTGAATAAATTCTATGATTGTTATTTTGAAGTTTTAATAGATACTTAGCTACTAGTTCTTCTGGATTTTTCTCTAAAACAGTGTTTCTGACACCTTCCAGACAATTCAAATTGATTGAAATCCTCGTAAAGTAAGGAATCATATAGTCAAGGTCTAAAGTTGCTTGTTCATCGTATCTATAGGCCCATGCAATCTCCAGTCTACTTACCTTTTCCTCAATTTTATTTAGTAAAGTTAAAGACTTCTCATTCTTTGAAATAAAATCCATGATCTCAACGACAGTATATCGAGGTTTAAAAGCAGTAATTTTTTGATATATAGCTATTGATAAATAAACAAATCCGCTAATTACTAAAATGGTTATTGAAAATATTAAGAAAACACCTCCTGAATTTTCATTTGGTGAATAGTTGTAATCATTTGGATAATTTTCTTCTGAGTTCCCTAGTAACTCTTCATTCCTATTCCAACTTAATGTATTCTTCGCCAAATCCAATGTCCGATTGACCATTGAACTAACTGCCTCATCATAATCGAAAGCTCTAAAATCATCAGCAATGTCACTTCTATAAACTTGCTCTTTTATGGTTCCTTCATTTAAAAAAGAATTGCCGTTCCAACCTTTGCCTAACTGAGTACGGTATTTATGATCATTCACTGCAATAACAAGTAAAATTCCTAAATTATTTTTCTTATCACCAATTCCTTTGGAGTTAAAATAATCTTTAGAAAACTTTTCTATTGTTTTTCCTTCTAAGCTATCTATGATAAGTACCGCATATTGCGGTTTTACCATTTCTCCATTTATCGTGGCAGTTGTAAATTCATTTAATGCCAAATTAATATTTTCTTTTGTATTTATAGATAGAATATTCGCTTGGTCGTCCACAAAGTTCTGACTATCAGCATTCACTTTTATTATAGTTCCACATATCAAAATACAAACTATCATAACAAAAAGCAACGATTTCTTTTTCATAAATTACTCCTAGAATTACTTTATTTCAAAAATTTTACTATTGTATTGTATCATAATTTACAAACTAATCTTAATTCTATATTAACTCCAAATCTCTTTATTATCATAATAATTTTATAAATAATCTTCAAAATACATCATCATTTTTCTGATATAACTTATATTTATTCACTTATATGCTATAATTAAGCCGTAATGTCACCAAAATTGGAGTATATAAATTTATGAAAAAATTTTTTATTATCATCTTTGCTATTTTTTCTATTGGAATTTTAAGCAGTTGTAAAACTTCAAGTAAAGATAGTGTTAAAACTAATAGTAATCCTCATCAAGCTATTCAAGGAGAATGGATTTCGTATTCCGAAAGTAAAATCAATCTTCCGAAAACAACGAGTGCCGCAGATGCACATAAACTGCTAGATTTAACCGCATCTACCAGTGAAAAGATCAAGTTTGATAAGAAAAAAGTCATACTTGCTACTAATGAATACGACTATAAGCTAGGTCGACAAATTATTATTGGTTCATACAGTTATGATTATAAGTTAGAACATGGTCAGGATATTTTAAAATTTGATACGACGAGTTCAGATATTGGTGGAAATGTTTATTATCGAGTAGGAAGTAAGCTTGAAAAAGAAAAGACCAAAGAAATTAACGACAAAGAAGCCAAAGAGAAAAAATCAGTGACTCATTTGAATGAAGTTTGGAAAGCAAAAACAGACATCATTGAAAAATCACTCAAGGAAGCAATGATTGGAACATGGTCAGGCCACTTTAAGGCAGTAGCAACTACTGGGCAAGGTGTGGCTTGGGCGCCCGGAATGCAAACATTAACTTTTGATGGTGGAACTAATCTTTCATTTCACGCCTCTTCTGATTCTTTGACAAATTTTGACCAAAAAGTAATTCACAACGCTTATGCTTCTTATCAACCTAATGGAATTTTAGGATTAGAACATTCAGATCATATTCCAGTAGATTCTAAGAAACTTTTAAATATCATTAAAGACCTCACCGCCGAACAAATGTTTAGCCGTATCAAATATATTGCTTTTTCCTATGATGTAACAACTGATACTGGCACGATTTCTCAAAGCTTTTCCCCTTCCGAACTTTCATATAAGAACGGAAAGTTATCATTTGATACTGCCTTACTCATCACACAATGTGGTGATGAAGGAGTTCAAATTTCTGGAAATGTTTCTAAAACGGAGTAACAATTGAAAAATAAAATTATCGTAGTAGCTATACTAATAACAACTTTTTTCTCTCTTTCAGCATGTAGTAAACTAACAAAGTCAGAAAGTACACTAATAAAGGGTCAGTGGGAACTATTACAAGAACCCACACAAGTAACAAGTAATCTCAAATTATTAGATTTTCCCAATAAGAGTACTTCTATCGTTAATTTCACTAAAGAAAAAAATTATCATTTTAATGAAAAGAAACATGAATTAAGTTATCTCAACTCCTACAAATATCAAACATCTTTTGATATTTCGGGAAACATTTTGACACTAACCAATAAAAAGCAAAAGATGATCTACTATCGGAAAAATTCCGTTCAGTATAAAAAAGCAATAACTCCAATTAAAAATAATATGAATTCAGTTAATGAAGCATGGAAAGCTCAAAACCAATCTTTTTTGAAAAATTATGAAGAGGCTATTGCAGGAAACTGGTCGAATGCCAAAGGAAATGCCCAAGTTAATTTAAATCATGATTCTCCGGATCCTGATGCAACTCTAACCATCTCCACACCTAAATTTCTCTTCTTTGATATTTCCTTTACTGGAGGTGCTCGGGATAAAACGATGTCGGTCAACTTTAAAGACAAAAATATCTCTGATGCTGCAATAAAACTTTCATATTCAGATTTTGACACTCTTTTAGGTCTTGGATGGAGTGCCTCAGAAAATTTAAACGAAACAAAAGAAAAAATAAAAAAATTAAGTTTCAGAGATTTATTTATGGACTTGGAAGAAGTGACCTTAGCATATAGCATTCCCGACTCAACATTAAGTCAAGAGATTACTGTTTCTGCCTATAGAGCTACAGTTTCATCAAATATCACTCATTTTGATGAGTGCACTATCACAACAAGAGACAGCTCCACAGATCACGAATTTAAAGCTTATTTAACCCCCGTAGAAACCACAAATTAATATGAATCTATTTTCCCTGAAACTACTTCTAATCCCTATTCTAGTTTTATCACCACTTGCCTTATTGTTAATTGAAAAATTAACTAAAAAAAAATATATTACCGCTAAAAATATCTCTGAAGACGTAATTAAGGCTGATGAGATTGAAGCTCTTATTTTAGCTGTTCTTAGCTCATGGAATCAGTCAAAACTATATCAAAACAGTCAATTTTACAGTAAAAATTTACTAAAAAAACAGGACAAACATATTGTTCACAATGATATGTATGGAAAAAAAGAATCCATTTTTGATATTCAGATTGAAGGAATAAACAACCTACACCAATTCAAGAATAAAATTACTGTGGAAATTTCCCTTAAAGCGAAATATTCTCTATCTTTTGATGAAAATGATAGCCTTATGTACCTTGTCACCTCAAGGTCAATGTCCAGATATAATGAAATGCTAAAAGATCCCCTGCCTGATAGACAAACATATCAAAAAGACGTACAAAAGTGGGAATTTGTTATTGAAGAAAATCTCTTTAAAGTGAATAAATTCTCATCAAATCTGAAATAAAAAAAGCCCCCTTAAGAATGGCTCTTTTTATTTTAGAAAAGTGAAAGAACATCTGAATAGTGAGTAGCAATCATATAAAAACTCACAGCAGCTATTGACCAAGCCCAGACGATGTGCCCAAAAAATTCTGAAAAGTGTTCTGAAAAAGGTTGCTTCCAAGGTTGTGGTACCGTTCTAGTAATAGGCATTAACAGAATATGCCATAAAAACCAGATAATAATACCATAAAGAGCCCCCTCGCCTAAGCTTATACCACTCCATATTTGTGATAAGACAACAAAAATAAATGAAAAAACAATTGAAAAACTGAAATGAAGAATCAAGGCAAACCAATACACTTTTTGGTCTTTAGAATACAAAAAGTAAGCATGAGTAATTTTTTGGGGAAAGCCAATTTGTTGCATAAGTTTTTGAGGAGGGTTTGTTTCATCTCGCTCTTTTGTACGAGGAGGAAGAATGGCTTCCCAACCAATTTTTACCATTCCAGAAATTAGTCCAGAAACAATACCAATCCATAAGCAAGGCAATAAAATTCCCAAAAACCAATCCAACGATATATTTTTTACCATTTCAAAATCTCCTTATAATATATAAAATAAAAACTACTCTTATTTTATAAAAAATTTATTATAAAGTGTATTGAATTGTTTGCTCATTCTAAAGGAAAGATTTATTATCATTAAAGCGAAAGCCAACTTCCACGTTGACCTCTTTCAATAAATTGTTGCGACAACTGAAGATAAAACCTCACAACTTCACTAGATAATTCCTGTTTTCTAGCAAGAGGCGCTAGAGAATGTTGAAGATCATTGATTACCTTCGGAGTATAATTTCCCTTTTCTAAATTATTCTTACTCTGCACTAAAACTTCACGTTCTTTGCTATTCAATGTTTTACTAAGAATTAAATTATAAAGTTCTTCTAAGATTTCTGCTTCACTCGCTTTTTTGACCATTTGTTCACTCCTCTTACCTTTCAGATAGCTTATTTTATAATTTTCTGATAATATAGTCAATTTCTTCCGAATCTATTTTATTTATTTCTAAATCTTTAGTCAATACTCTCTCTAGTATTTTAGTCATTTTTAAATTAGAATAGATATATAAATAGATTTTGTGTCAAAAAAATCTATAATACTTTATCAAAAAATATTCATTAACCTCTAAATAAGAAAGATGATATCAATGGATCAAAAAACTAAAATTATAAATTTCACCGCTCGTACTTTTCGTGTTTTAGTAGCAGTTGTCTTTGGATATACCATTTATGATTTATTTTTCAGAGAGTTATTAACTCGTAAAATTCATATTTTTTTATATATTGTCACATGGCTAATTTTGTCCTATCTGATTATCCCCAATATCACAAAAATCATCACAAAAATTTATCTACCGGAATATTTTATTGGAAGGTCTAGAACTTCTGATGGTGTGTTAGGTGATTCGGTAAATTTATTAATTGACGGTTCAAAAGAAGATATAGAAGCTGCTTTTTTAAGAATGGGGTGGACAAAATCAGATAAAATTACTTTAAGGTCCTCTCTCAAAATTATAAAATCAAGCTTATTACATCAAAGCTATCCCACTGCACCCGTTAGCTCTCTCTTTTTATTTTCTAAAAAACAAGACCTCGCCTTTGAAAAAGAAATTGCTGGCAGTCCTAAACAAAGGCATCATATCAGATTATGGGAAACTCCACAGGATTATTACCTCCCTGGGGGAGTAAAGTCTGATTGGGTCTGTGCCGCTTCTTTAGATATTGGTATTAGATTTTCTTTATTTACAGGACAAATTACTCATCGTATTGATGAGAATATAGATGAAGAAAGAAATCTTATCGCAGATGAACTCATCGAGCATGGATTAGTTGAAGAAAGGAAGCTATATACTCATTTCACAAATCCTTATCGAAGTAGAAATGGTGGGGGAGATAAGATTTCTACAGATGGTTCTTTAGTTTATTTGAAACTTAAATGAATTTTTCTCATATATCATTACTTAACATAAAATAAAAGAAGAATCTAAATAAGATTCTTCTTTTATTTTATGCACTCTACTAGTTTTACAGCGACTAAATATTTTTTAAAATTATTAAAATTTCGCAAAATAATCAATATTTCCATTTTAAGAAACGTTTTAGTTGACTGACCGTCATCAATAAGCTACTCTAAAGATAATAATAACAAGAAGGAGTTAGCCCATATGAATAAGAAAACCCTTATCTCGTCACTACTAATCACCCTTGCTTTTCTATTTTTAAATGTACAAAAGGTCAGCGCAGCTATCGATTATAATCTTTTTAATTACAATTATCCGGTAAGTGCCTATTATCCTAAATCCTCAGATAAAGCCAATGTTATGGGCAGAATAATCAAAATAAATAATGTTAGAAATGATTATTCAGTTTCCATTCCAATGGATGTTTCTCAAAATTCAGAAGGAAAGCTCAACTATTTTGGGTTGACAACTTCTACAAATGCCTATTTTACACATGATTCTGGAAACTCAATCACTAATGCAGGTTCTCTCACTGGTCCAAATACTTTGGTTGGGCCCGGACTTCAAAATCCTGTCAAATTACCAATTCCCAGTAGCACGATAACTATTGATGGGCAAACTTACTATTTTAACTACTATGTTGTTCAGGTGGTCACAGAAAAAGTGATTAGTCCAATCAATGAGGTTCAAGGAAATAATTATGCTCTGCAACCTTTAGACACTTTACCAGCAAATGCCAACTTCGCTTGGGCATATTATTCTGATAGCCCTGGTGCTATCATTCATTATAAAACGGAAGATGGTACAGAATTATTAACTTCGCCAACTCTTATTGGTGAATCAGGGGATACTATTCCCTCAGAAGTAAGAGATTTCACGGGATATACTTTAGTATCTGTTCCCGAAGAAGATAGTTTTAAAAAAGCACAATTAACTAACTTGACCTATGTTTATAGGAAAAATACAGTAGCTGCTGCTACTGTAACCGTTAAATATATTGATACGCAAGGAAATTCTATTTCAGATTCTATCCCACTTTCAGGTAATGTCGACCAAGAATACACTACTGAACAAAAAATTATTTCGGGCTACACTTTTAAAGAAGTTCAAGGAAATAAAAGTGGACTATTTTCAAC
>NZ_JACVUQ010000013.1:0-36974 GCF_016516525.1 Lactococcus sp. S64
TTAAATTCCTATCTTAATGGACTTTACGGCCTGTTTAGCTTTTAAATATTAGGCTACTCCTCAATATTTAAAAGAAAAAACGATTACTATTGGCAATCGTTTTTATTGTGATAATCATATAATTTTAATAAGCATTTTTTTGGAACACTATTTTTTCACATGCTTCAATCAATGCATTTTCATCTTTTCTTATAACCTCGATATTAATATAGACTGTAGGTACATCAGAATATTTTTCTCCAACCTTGCCCGATGCAATAAGTAAATCTGGACGGGCACTATTATAATCGGTCCACGAAAAATTAAACCGTGTATGTAATACATCATAAACACGCTCTCGTACCATTTCGTCGATATACATTGGGGTAGCAGTATCTAACAAAATCAATATCTGAGGTTCAAAATCTAAAGGGGAAAATTCCATAGTATAAGCTTGTCCATATCTCAAGGTTAACGCTTTTATAGTAGCTAGAGTATGTGTAGAATTACTTTTTTGAACTATTTTTTGAATTGTTGGTAATAAATGAGGATAATCTCTTTCTGCATAATAGTATGGTGTAACATTTGCAGAGTTAAAATATGCATCTCCGAAAATATCTACAAATATCCGTCCCGCTAATATCATATTTAAAAAAGAACGGTATTTTATTTTAGATATGTGGAATTCTGGATGTTTTTGCTTTACGAAATATAGAAAATCCTTAACACTTTTATAGCTTTCTTTCGCATGCTTTTCTAATACATCCATTGTTTTTTCAGCTGCGTCAAAATAATTATATGTTTCCGCAATAGTATATAATCTTAAAAACATATACTTTACTTCTATTTTCTCTAGCTGATAATCAGTTTCAATCATATTAGAAAATTCTGCAAAATAAGAGTTTGCATCAATAAGTTCTTCATAATAGTCAGGGAGTTCTTTCTCCGATACTTTGTGCTTGGCTGTAGCTCTTATAATATGTACAGCTAAAGCATAAGCGGTTTGTTGTTGTTTTCCGTAAGCAATCCCCTTTTCAGAGTAAAGTATCATACTAGCAGTATTATAGACCTTTTCTTTCTCAAGGCTGCTAAATGGCCAATATACTCCATTATATACTCGCCAAAGAAAACTTGATAAACAGTATCGAATAACAGTTTCTTTACCAAACAATACTATATTGCTTTTTATTATACGAATTCGAATCCCAAAAGTATGGACTAATCGATTCGTCCTTTGTAAATATCTTTTAAATGTACTCTCACTGATATAAACACTTTTGCAAAAATAGGATAGAGAAATTTCGTTTTTGGTAAGAAATAAATTGGCAAGAATAAGCATAGGTTCTTCTTCCATTAGTCTACTTCGTAGTCTGAAATACATAATCTTATCCCCTATAAAATAATATAAACCTTTCAAAAAAAGTATTTTCCCAGAGTTTTCTTCCCGGTCAGAAGTCTCTTTAATATTATCAATTATTTTATATAAATTTCTTCGTTCTAGACTTAAATGTTTTTTAAAGTCTTCAGCTGTCATCCCCTCTTCATGCTCATAGAGGAGTTCTAAGATATAAAGTTGTTGAACCGTTTCTTTACTAAATAATGCTTTGAAATAGTTTGTTTTCATTATAATTTCCTCTTCTAAAAGTTACAACACTTAATTTAATCAAGTTTATTTTAATATAAAATCCGTTTATTTGATAATTTTTTTACTTCTTTTATTAAACTTTATCATAAAAACAATAGTATAGTAAGCTTTTAATTCTTATATTTATGATGCCTTCCCCTTTAAAGACTTCTAACAACTATCCTGAAGAATAAAATGAATCAAATTCTTACCTTTGGATGTTTAATAATGTTGAAATAAAAAAACCCTTCTTTATCCCGAAGTGGTTTTTTGCATGGATTTAACAACTAGAATGATGATTAAGACCCACTTTTCCTATATTTTTTTATCCACTTTTCTGCATGACTCTAAAATTTTATAATCACCTAACTTTATCTATACTATGAAAAGTTAGGTATAAACAATCTCTTGTCAAGGTCGAAAAAACATGGAAAACTCTATCCGGACTATGTAAAGACTTTGATGTTTCTTGAATGGTACATATTTTCTACAATTAATAAACTTTAGCTTTTTAAAACTCATAGCCAGCTTAATGAATAAAGATAAAGTCAATCATTTAAAATAATTAAAATTGATAGACTTCTGCTTGTTCTAGAAGTTCTTTAGATAATGTAAATTCTTTAAAAGATAAACTATCATAAGTTTTAAAGTAATACTTATTATTTGTTAAATCCATAATAGCAGTATACTGCGTATAATCAGAAAGTCCATCAGAGTTTATTTTTATTCCTTTAGGAATATTGACAGAATTTAAGATATAACTAATATTTCTAATGCCGTCAGTTATATTTACTGCTGGTTCCATATAACTTTTTATAAAAGTTGTCCGAATAAAACGAGAAGCAGAAGTAAAGTCACCTGGGAGCCCGACCATACCAAATCCTGGTCCATCAAGTTTAGATACATATTTTCCATAAGTTTTTGCTTTCGACTCTGTGGGCTGTAGGTGATTATAATGGGCAAGGTTATCCAAGTGCCAATTAAAATCAGGTGAGTTAGTCATGACACCTACTTCATTATCATATAAATGATATCCTGTAGAAGTAATTTCAAGTACCGCAGTTTTGCCTGTCTTATCAGAAATAATCCAATGGAGTGGTACGTTAATTTTTAAAAATTTATTTTTTGAGTTAACTACGTTCATAGATGGTATTTTTTTTGCAAAATCATCTACAGAACAAGCATTACCTAGAGCCCAAGCTACAAGTTCACTTGCTTCAAAATTTATTTTCGATTCTTCAGTAGTTTCTGCATACTTTGCTTTTGGATTAAAGTACAGAACTGCAATGCTAAATCCTTGCTCATTAAATCCGTCTGAAAATATATAATTTTCCACGAATCGTGAGGCACCAATAAAACTATACTTTGTTTCATACCCATTTTTATCAAACTCTAAATCAAAATGATAATGGCGAGGTATAAAAATAGGACTGGCTTCAAAATTTATAGCAAAATCCATGGTTCTTGCTAAAAAATGTCCTCCGTCTTGCGAATTATAAGTTAAAGATGTACACATTTTTTCTCCTTTATCTATTAGATAGTAATTCATTATGTTTTGAAATATACGAAACTCCACTTAGTATTAGCAAACCTAAACCTATTATTGTCTTTCTATTTAACTCACTACCTGTATCTGGTAACTATTAAATAAAGGCATATTAACCCGATTTCAACTTATGAAAAGTCTTTTGATGGTGGGCCAAAATTTGTAGTAGATGGCGCACATAAAGGTGAGGTTAAGGTTTTATATGGTCTAGTAGAACTAGAAAAGGTTAGCCAATATTATCACACAAACTTGACCATAACCCTGATTGCTAAGTCCAAACTCAGTAGAAATAGTATGCTGAGCTCCTTGCCTTTTAGCTTGAAATATCACCCCCTTTCAGTCCAAGTTTTCTTTCTAGTATTGAACAAAGGCATATAAAATTCCTTTGCCCTGAATAAACGAATCATTTCATTTTAAAAACGTTCAAGCTTTTTTTTACGATTAATTAATAACGCCTTCACTACTAATATTAAACATTTTTTCTTAATTGATCTTATGTATAATATAAGTTACATTATTTTCTTTATAGTTTCTTTTTTTGTTTTTATATTTTTATTTTACCATAAATTTAAAATAAAATGTTATAATGTTATAATGTTACTATATTAATTTAGGAGATGTTATATGATTTCAAAAAAATTGAGAAATTCTGTTGGCCTTAGTGGAATAATATCATCAGTATTAGGGCTGCTCGTTCTATTTTTCCCGGGATTAACCGCACAATTCGGAACGATTTTAGTAGGTATTTCCTTTGTCTTAATTGGGATTATCTATTTTACCTTATTTATTACTTTACCATCTTGGAGTGGCTGGGAGAAGTTTGGACATATAATCTTAGGATTGCTTTACATTATTGCGGGGCTCTTTTCTTTGATTAATATTTCCACAACAACTGCTGTAATATTTATTGTTGTCGGCATTCTTGTCGGAATGACTTGGATTTATGAAGCGTTTCTTTCATTTGCTATGGTTTCATCTTCCAATTCCAAAGGATGGTTAATCATTTCAGGGTTAATTAGCTTGATCGCCGGTATGATGTTACTATTTACACCTTTCTGGGGAGCTGTTACGCTCTGGATTTTATTAGGAGCTACTCTCCTCGTCCTAGGAGTCTTTAAACTTATTCAATTCTTTACTTGGAAATTTAGAAAATAAAAACTTTTTCGATTTTAGTTCTCGAATGCGAAGCACCATCTGTATCCATAAATAGTTAAATGATAATACTGTCATAAGTTTTTGGAATTCGTGCATAAATTTATACCAAAAACTATCTGTATGTCTTAAGGCTTGTAGGTAGTTTTTTTATTACTGAGTCAAAACTTAAATTGGTACTAGCTCTGAAATATTGGAGATGTTTAATTGCTTAATTAATATTATATTATTTTTTTGATTTATAAATATACAATATGATGTCTTAACCGAATAACGCTTTCACAAAAATATAACTTTTGATCTAAGGGAGTATAAATGATATGAAAAAAACACTAGCCACAGTCTTTTTAATTTTTATAATTATGTTTGGTCCATCCAATTTGATTGGCGATGCTGACGTAATTAGTTCATCCTTTACAAATTCTCAAGAAAGCCCAATAAGTGGAGAAAAAAGTAAGGCAGTAGAGAATGGTAATTTACAAGATAGTTTAAGTAAAAGCAAAAACACTACAGATCAGACTTTCCCTAGTGATCAATCTTTTAAAGTTATAGATAGTATTCAAGCACCAGCTGCAACAAAACTATCTGGATTAACTTTGGATATGGATATTAGTACTGAAAGTCCAGATAATACAGTAAAATATACTTTAACTCCTGGCGGTTTAGGGTGGCCAGATAGCGGGGCTAATGTTAAACAATTTTCTGTTTCGGCTACAGTTTCTAGCGGAGATACAATTAAGATTAACATTCCCAAAGGTATATCTGTTCAAACTTATGACATACCAAGTGATACAAGTGTTAATAAAATTATTGTAAATGGAGCTACTGAACTCACTTATACATTCTCAACATCAGGAGTACAATCTTTTAGTGTTTCCTATTTCCTACCTGATCAAGGGGACAACAATCAGTTTGCTCCTGGAGATACAACACTACCTATTACAATTGAAGGTGGAGCAACAACTGTTACTGGTTCTATTGTGGTTACGAACCCCATAACAAGTACCGCTACCGTTAGAACACATAATACAGCTGTGTCTAATAATATATATACAGCTGATGGGAGCTCCGTTTATAATTTTGTACTGGGAGTAAAAACGGATCCTGATTTTACTGCCGCAAGTGCAGGAATTACCCAAGCCAACCATACTAAAATGTCAGGTGTTATACATGTTCCGTCAGGTTTTGTATTGGTTGGTGGAAGTCTAGCAAATTATCAAGATACAAATGAAAATGTTCCAAGTGACGGCACTGCTATCCCAGCAATTCCAGCAGGTCTTTCACAACCAGGTGGTGCAGGTTCAGATATCATTGTATCTAATGTTGTTGGTGGGGGATACGGAGTTGATCAAACATCTTATAATGAAGCATACATGTATTTATATGGATATTTTGCAATTGGAACTACTTCAGGAACATATCATTTTACTCCTGATTTAACCCTAACACCTCAATACTATGACGGAACTATTGGAAATATTCCTGTATTAACTGGAAGTTTGGCTGATATTACTATCGGAGCAGCAAATCCAGGTACTATGACTCCCATGTTTGGAGGTGTTTTAGAAGGTTATGATAAAGCTTCAATTGGCCCTGAGCATGAAGGCTTTTATTCTAAAACAATTAGTAATAATACAGGAGTAAAAGGTTTTGTTACAGGAAAGACGTCAGATACGAGCATAAATAATTCTCTTGCTACTCCAAACTTATCAGTTAATTTTCTTGATGATACAGTCAATCAAACGAATATACTAAAAGATTATAAATTTACTTTGCCTCAAAAATGGTGTGGTAATTTAACAGATATATCTATTGCGACTGCTCCCAACGGTTCCGTAACAACATCGGGTAATTTGAATAAAATAGGTCCTTTTACAATTGTCTTGGACAATGGTTCAAGTTACAATGTATCTACAATATCTTCTAATGATGCAACAATAACTACAGCATTAAATGGGGGGGCACATATTGTTAGCATTGCAGGTCAAGCCAATATATTAGCTGGTAATAATATTGAAGTAAGGCTTCTTAATGCTGTTATTGAAGATGGTACATATAATAATGGAGAGCAAGTTCCTATAACATTAGATGTACACAGTGTGACGACAGATAAAAATATGTCCGTTACGGGCCATTTAAAATTCTTTGAGAGCAGTGTAAGTTCGTCCTCACAATTCAGTATAAAAAACACTTTGGATTACAATATATCTGGTACGTATACGCAAGGTCAAACTTTTACCACGGGGGCTAAGTGGACGCTACTTAATAAAGAAACTACAATGGATAGTAATCCAGATGGGAAAATTATAATACCAGGTAGTGCGACAACAGGATCTACAGCTGATGTAAGGCTTCCAACAATTATTGTTAGCAGTGTTGAGCAAGGTCTAATTGATTTGGATCAAAGTAAGATTAACCAATGGGGGTGGACTTATAAAGGAACCAAATATTATCCAGTTATAACAGACTTAGGGCTAGATACAGTAACAGGCGAACATTTAACAAAGCTTGATTTCTCTAAATATACCGTAACAATTCCTGCAGATACAAATCCAGCAGCAGCATTCTTTTATCCAGAAGCACTCCCATGGAAAGTAAGTGATGTTGCTGCTCCAGCGACAGGAACTACAAACCAATGGATTACACAATTAACAGATAATAACAAAGATGATCTTCACCCGGTTTATGGTGGAAAAGTTTATGAAGGTTCAAAAGGAATGAAATGGACCATAACCGCACCCTCATCAATTAGTAACACTGTTGGACTTGCAGGTAGTAAAACAGGAGATTCTACTTATTACACAGAAGCAACTGGTATGGCAGGATTTGATAGAGGCTTGAAATCAGAAAATACTGATGACAACAATTCTGGGAAAGTAATGCTTTCGGTAACTAATGGTTCAAGAAATGAATATACAAGTGCTCAAACTATTGCTGTACTTCCTAGTACTGAATATGATGACTTATTTACGATGGAATTAACTGGTCCTGTTACAAGTCTTTCAGGAACTGGTGCACAAGTCGTCTATTCGACAAAGAGTTATTCGCTTCCAAGTGATAGTTCAGATACTCCGGTTGATTTATCGACAAGTGATTGGTTAGATGAGGATCAAATTACAGATTGGTCAACCATCCGTTCTGTTGCTATAAAAGCAGATAAGTTGGAATCACAAACAGTTATATCTGGATACTTACCTGTTCAAGTGATGAAAATTGAGAATACAAAAATTGGAGACACAGCAAAGATTCAAAGTTATTCATATGCGAAAGGAAAAACAGCTGGATCTGACTTGAGTAGTAACACGCCAATGAAAGCTCAAATTTATGGTATACCTCAAATTACTGCACATTATGAGGAAACTAAGGATGGGTCTAATTCTAATGGTACTGTGCTAGCTTTGGAAGAAAAAATTACTGGGAAAGATACTAATGGTTCAGATTCTGTAGATGAAAGTTATACTTCTACAGAGAAATCTATAAGTGGTTATACTTACTCAGGATTAGCAGTAGGTTCTGCCCCTGTTTCAGGAACTTTATCAGATGATACTGCCGATATCACATATTTGTATACGAAGAATCCAGTAAAAGCAGCGGATGTGACAGCGAAGTACGTTGATACAGAAGGTAATAAGATTTCTGGTAATGTAGTGAAATCTGGTAATATTGGTGATAGATATAGCACGGAACAAAAAGACATTGACGGTTATACTTTCAAGGAAGTTCGAGGAAATGCTTCTGGTATACTCATCGATAAAGCTCAATCGATAACTTATATTTACACGAAAAATAATGAAACTCATAGCCTTAAAACGGATAATTGTTTAGATGTTATTAAAAGTAGTACGGTAAACAAGCACACACCCGATTATAACTCCGAAAGTAATAACACACTTCCACAAACTGGAAATAATGAAGGATTATCAATTATTAGAGCAATTTCTGGTCTCCTCATCATACTTGGAATAACTCTTATGGTTATTTCCAAACATAAAGGCAAGATTAAATGACTGAAGAGATTTTATTTAGAGTCAAAAAAAAATAAAATTGAACATCAGCTAAGCAGACTGAGTGAGAAATTGACTATTTCAGAAACAATCTTCACAAATGTAAGGAATAATTCTGAAAGATATGGCCTATAATAGAATAAATATAACGCACGTTCATGACAACCTTTTCCTTTGATATCATGACGTTAAAGTTAAAAGCACGGGCATTATCCCTTGCTTTTTTATTTCTTTCAAAAAGAAAATTTCAAATTTAGAATTTGTATATAACGTTAATACACTTTTTGGTATTGAGAGCGAGTCAAGGAATGCACTTAGTTTTATTGTACTGTAAGCCTCTTCTTTCTCACTTATTCAAAAATATTTTGAATAAGTGAAAACATATCAGTTTTAAAATTTTTACTATATAAATCAAAACAATAACAAAGAGGATTTATGCCATACTTTGTTAGTTAATTATCAATAACCAAAACTTCTCTGGGTAGTCCATATGCAACTTGTAGTTTAAATTCAGGACCATATCCGTTAAGTTTAGTTCTTTTGCATCAGAAAAAATTCCTAAAATCAGTTACCTTAAGCTTATTTATAATGTTTACTTTAAATCGTGATACAGACTATTTTGTGCCTGTTTTATAGTATAACTCCATTCAATCTTAGCGAAAGTTGTCGCACAAAAAGACAAATTATGAATTTATCTAACAAAAAAAAAAAGTTATAATAAAAAAGATTTGATGGTATGTGGCTATATACAAGATAGACATGTATTATAAAACTTAAAAAATAATTATGGAGAACCTGTGTGAAAAAAATATCAAAAACAAAAATGAGCAAATTTGCTTTCTTTTCTATGACAGCATCGTTATTTATTACAGTTTACGAATATCCAACATTTGCTATGTCTGGAAAATCTCTCATATTTTTTTTGTTGCTATGCGGGGTGGGCTGGTTTTTACCAGTAGCCCTATGTTCTGCGGAACTAGCAACTCTGGAAGAATATCAAGAAGGAGGAATATATAGTTGGGTTGGTAAATCACTAGGAGAAAAGTATGGTTTTGCAGCAATATTTTTTCAATGGTTCCAAATAACTGTTGGATTTGTTACAATGATCTATTTTATTATTGGTACAATATCTTATATATTGGAAATACCAGAACTTAATAATGATCCTATTTTCAAATTTATTTCTGTAGTGAGTATTTTTTGGATTCTAACTCTTTTGCAATTAAAAGGTACAGAATCAACATCAAAATTAGCTAAATATGGATTTTCTATAGGTATCGTTTTACCTGTTTTCATTATGTTAATTCTTGCAATCAACTATTTCTTATCAGGAAGTCAAATATCAACTTCTTTCACTCAATCTTCATTTGTACCTAAATTACATGATGCTTCTTCCCTTACATCTTTTGTTTTAGCTTATATGGGTGTTGAAGCTTCTGCTACATATTTTTCAAAACTTGAAAATCCTCAAAAAAATTATCCTAAACTATTATTTATTTTAGTTTTAGTTGGTATTTTAATGAGTACTATAGGTGGGACTATTGTTTCAATGGTGTTGAGTGGAAATATTTCATCAAACCAAGGTGTTATGGATGCTATTACAGAACTGGTTTCGCCAAATAATATTTCGTGGCCTGTAAAATTAATGGGTTTACTTATTTCTTTTGGTATTATAGCACAAGTAAGTTCATGGATTGTTAGTCCAACTGAAGGTTTGCAGTTTGCAGCAACTAAAGGATTACTTCCGGAAAGCCTTGCTATTAAAAATAGAAATCAAGTTCCAGTTAAAATACTATTAGTACAAGCAATTGTGGTAACATTTTGGGCAGCATTATTGACGTTTGGTTCGAGAGGAGCTGGAGGTAATATTGCTTTCCAAACGGCTATTTCATTAACAGTCTTGATTTATTTAAGTGCATATATTTTGATCTTTATATCTTACTTAGTTGTTTTACTAAAACATAAAGACTTAAAAAGAGATTTTGAAATACCAGGTGGTAAAGGAGTTAAATTAGCTGTTTCGTTAGTTGGTTTATTACTATCTATAGCTGCAGTATCCACAGCATTTATAATTCCTTCGTCTATACCTAAACAGAATGGTGTAATATATCTAGTTCTTCTTTCAGCTTGCGTGATAATTACTCTATCATTTCCGTTTGTTTTTTATTATTTTTATTCAATTACTAATCAAAAAAAATTACAAAAGAGGAGCAGTTATAATTTATGAATACGATCAAAAAAGAGTGGAAAAATTTATTTAAAAATAAAATATTATTGGTTTCTGTAATTGCAATTTCCTTTATACCAATTATTTATGCTTCTGTTTTCGATAAATCTCTATGGGATCCCTTTGGAAACGCGAAAAACTTGCCTGTTGCTATTGTCAATGAAGATAAACCTGTAACACTGATGGGACAAAATTTAAATGTTGGAGATCAGGTAGTAGAAAACTTAAAAACTAATCATGATATTAAATGGAAATTTTTGAGCGAAAAGGAAGCAGAAAATGGATTGAAAAATATGAAGTATTATTCAATTGTTACGATTCCCCAAAACTTTTCAAGCTCAGCAGCAAGCATTATTAAAAATGACCCTAAAAAAATGGAGATTACATATACGACAAATGATTCCTTCAATTATATAGCCGGAGAAATTTCTGAAGTCGCAGCTACTGAACTTGAAACCCAGGTACGTGATCAAGTGGTAAAGTCATATACCAAAGCTCTTGAACAAGCGGGACAACAAATGCTAGGGGCACTAGGAGAAGCCGCATCGGGTTCATCTCAATTAGCATCTGGTTCTAATCAGCTTGCATCTGGACTAGGGCAATATACCAGTGGAGTAGCACAAGCTACTTTAGGCAGTGAACAACTAGTTACTGGCTTGAATCAATTGCAGCAAGGAGTAGGTCCATTAGCTAGCGGTGTAAATCAGTTAGATGATGGATCTAGTATATTAAGTTCTAATTTAACAAGTCTTGATCAATCTCTATCACCATTACAAAATAACCTTACTCAAGTAGATAGTGGCTTAAATAAGCTATCTAATGGTGCGGGCGAACTCGCAATTGCTTTGCAGAACTTTGAAGATACATTGAATCCTGAAACACAAAAAAATCTATTTGAACAAGTAAGCAAAGCTAAGCAACAATTACAAGAATTAATTACAAATGCAGCGGAGTTGCAAAAAATATCCGTAGACGCTTCTGGAGTCGAATCACAGAGTAAAGAGATTTCTAATAAGTTAAATACTCTATCAACTGATGTTTCTACTGCTAATCAATCAATTAACCAAAAAATTGAAGAACTGATTAAAGGAAATCAAGAATTATCTGAGGCATCACAATCCTCTTTGATTGCTGAATTAGTGCAGATAGTAGACTCTAATTTGACTAATGTTCAAAACAATTTAGATAGTAAGGTAGCAGATATTCAGAACAATTTAACCGAACTATCAAAGGTATCACTAGCTTTATCAGAGGGAGCTAATGAGATCAGTCAAATTACACAAGCCATGTCTCTAAACACACAAGTAATGTCACAAGCAATTAGTCAGACAGAATCTGGAATCCGACAAATCCAAGATGCAACAGGAAAAGTTCCAGTTTCTGAGAGCGCTCAAGAAATAGTCACTCAGCTAAATCAATTAAGTGGGTTACTTAGCAAGATTGCTATTGACCTGCCAAAAGGTTTAAACGGCATGAACCAATTAGCAGTGGGTAGTACCCAGTTGACGAATGGATTAGACGCCTTGAAGAACAACATTCCAACATTAAGTAATGGTGTTACACAATTAGATAATGGATCCCTCCAACTACAATCTGGGTTAAACGAATTAGATCAAAATTCTCCAGAATTAATGTCTGGAATAGCCAAACTTCAATCTGGAGCAAAGGAATTAGCTAGTGGTTTAGAATCTGGTGCTGATCAATCCAAAGCAATTAAAATTACAAATAAGCAAATCAATCATTTTATCGATCCTACAGGTTTAAAAAATAATCAATATAGTAAAGTGAAAAATTATGGTGAAGCTTTAGCACCATATATTATGTCTTTGGCACTATTTGTTGGATGTATGTTATTTAATTTTATTTATCCAATTCGCAAAGTAGCTTTTGAAGGACAGTCTAGCACATCTTGGTGGCTGAGTAAAATATCGATTGGATTTGGGGTATCTACCTTAATGGCACTGATTCAAGCAACAATTATGATTTTGATTGGACTACCAATTTATAACTTAGGACTATTCTACTTTACTGCACTAGTAAGTGCGTGGTGTTATATGGCGATTGTAATGTTTTTAGCTATGACATTTGACAACCCTGGACGCTTTGCAGCAATGATTCTACTAGTACTCCAATTAGGCGGGTCTGGGGGTACATTTCCAATTCAAGTACAAGGTCAGTTTTATCAAATAATTCACCCATATTTACCTATGAGCTACTCCCTTTATGCGTTTAGAAATGCCATTTCTAGTGGGATAAGCCATACATTAGTGATTCAAAGTTACAGTATCCTCTTTGGTCTAGCAATACTTTTTACTTTATTACTGGGATATTCGATGAAATCTTTACAAAAAAATTTCAGAGAAGATGTTTCTGCACTAAATGACAATCAAAAACTTTTAGCTTTAGAAACAACAACAAAAGAAGATTTGAATACTCAAATTCAAAAAAATAAAGATCAATTAGTCAAAAAAAGAAAATGGGAAGATGGGAAAAAATGAATGAACTAAAAAAATTTGTTAAATCATACCGATTTCTTCAAATATTAACTGGGATTATATATATTTTCATGGCTATTTTAGCTATAAAATTTACCTATGAAAATATTACTGAATCAGTTCAATTGATGGGACTATTTTCCTTGGCTAAAGGTTTCTTTGAAATTATGAATAAAGATAAAATTTCAAAACGTACACACCATAAACAATTATCAGCAGTTGTATTAGGTATTGTGGATATTCTAATAGGAACTATTTTAGTAACTAACATTACTCTATCTACAGCTTCACTAGCCATTCTATTTGGTTTTTGGTTTGTAAGTGATGCAATAATATCCCTTTTCATGTTAGATTTAGCCAAAAGTATTAATACTATGTATTACATAGTATTAATGATTGTAGATTTAATAGGCGTATTACTTGGAATGCTTTTGATTATAGCAAGTGTAACATCTGTTATTAATGTACCAAATTTAATTAGTTATTACTTTTTATTATTTGGTTTTATGAAAGTAATAGGTGGTATCATCAACAAAAAAAATCTTCACTCATTAAATTAGGTTGAAAGATTAAGCTCAATAATACGTTTAATTATATGATAAGATTTTATATCTAAATTTAAATGAAAGTAGTCAACGGAGTTAGTGAATAAATTTGGGTATATTTTGAAAACCATTTGAAGAAAAAAACAGATTGAAAAAGCCGAAGAGCGTTACATTTCTTCGGTTCTTTTTGTATATTCCTCTAATGGTTTCCATACCCTTAATCGTGGTTGAGGCAGTACGTAAATTTCGATAAAATTTATTACGTCGTTTAATACGTCTATGATCTTATTCTATTAGATTGTTAAGGTCTTTAACGGTTTGATGCTCTGTTTTAATGTATAAACCGTTTCTCTGTAACTTTCTAAATGCAGAACCAATAGACGGTGCCTTATCTGTTACGATAACTCTAGGTTGACAAAACTGCTTGTGCATCTCGTGTCTTTCGTAACCCATATATCTAGAGTAAGTCCGCCCGCATCAATTGCACGATAAATATAATGCCAATGACCTTTGATTTTAATATAAGTTTCATCCATTTTTAACGAATAGAAGGACTGTCTATTTTTTTTTTCAGAGATGATAGAGAACTTTACTGTATTCTTGAACCCATCGATAAATCGTAGTATGGCAACATTGACTCCACGGTCATAAAGCAGTTCTTGGACTTCACGATAGTTCAAATTGTAACAAAGATAGTAGCATATAACCACAATAATCACATCTTTTTGGAATTGTTTGCCTCTCAAATGGTTCATCTACCAAGAATAACTAACATTTTTTCTCCATTTTACAATAAAATAGGATTTATGGGAAACTTCGCAACAGAACCAAAAAGAGCCACAGCTCCCCGTGACTCTTTCTAATTTGTGAGAAACCACTTCCACAAATATTCGTTACCATTGTTATAACACTTCACTATTTTTTGTAAATACTTCTTAACTTTTGATATCAATAACTTCATAAACCTTCTTTTCTGGGTTGCAATACTTATCCTAGTTTTCCGCTCGATCATCTTGTAGGTCATTCCTTGCTTTTTAGTTCATAAGCAAATTGAATCTGTTCCTCAGTAAATTTTGTGGACAGCCTTCCTTAAAATTTGGATCGTGAATCTTAGCAAAGTTTATTCCTTCCTGAGTCCTGGTTACAATAAGATCTCTTTCAAACTGCGCAAAAGCACTGAAGATGTTAAAAATAAGTTGACCATTCGGTGTATTATCGATAAGTCCAATATTTAATATATGAACATTAATTTCTCTATTAAATAACGATTGAACAATTTCTAAAACTTCTCTAGTGTTTCTGTCTAATCGATCTAACTTTGTCACAATTAAAGTATCCCCATTTCTAACTTTTTGAGTACTAAATTAAATTGTGGGCATTCAACTGTAGTTCCCGTAACTTTTCTTGGAAAACTTCTTCTGCTCCTGCTTCTTTCAGAACTTCAATTTGAGACTCTAATTTCTGTTCAAAAGTACTAACACGTCCATACCCAATTTTCATATTTTGGCCTCTATTAAAAACCCTAAGTTGTGAGCCATTCTTTCTCCTTTAATTATAACATGCAAAAAAAGAGCTCACAACTGTTCAGCTTTAGTCGGTTTATCTACTTTTTAATCATGCTCGTTTTGATACCGTATATCTTAGTAAGCAAATGTATTTTCTTACTAAGATATACTCTGCGATTTTTATTTTTTTGAAATTTACCCCAATTTTTAAACTTAATTTTCATAAGCTCAACTCCCTCCCTATCAATAGCGACCTATTTACAAATTATTATTAACTACTCTTATAAAATTTGTAATTAATTGTTCTGGGCATTATATTCTAAAAGAAAAAACTAATTAACTTATCAAACAGCAATTAATAACGCTCTTCGAGCGTTTAGAAAAAAAGCCTTTTAGGCTTTTTATTTTATCTTTTTTACCAAGGTCCAAAATTATGATACATACCATTATCCTTATTGACATGCGAAGCTACTTTATAACCAGGTTCTCCGTACACCTCAATCAAATCTTTATTTAGTTTAAGAACATCTGGCGATAATTCTTTATCCCGTTCAGTTAAACCTTTCAGAGACAAATTTAAAGCGTTGATACCATCTTGGAATTTGGTATCAAATTGAATTGCTTCAATACTCCGCTTTAAATATACTCTTTCTTTGTAAGTTGCACTCGAATTTTCTTTATTTAATTCTATCATTCGAGTTAAAAATTTATTCTGTCTATCTGTTAGCATTCAAATTTTCTCCAATTTAATTTCCGAAATAAGCAGCCCCTCCAGAAGACATATCTTGAAAATCTTGAATCCGTTCTTCTTTTGCTTGCTGTTCTCTGCTTTTCGCCTAGCTTCTTCTTGTTGAGCCACAGTTTTATTATAATCTTTTCCTGAACTTGTTGTAACATCATTCTTAAGAGATGTCAATCAACAAATTAGCAACTTTCTAAATCACTTCCCTCATCTATCAAATGAAGAAAAATTTACCTTTTTACACTTCAATCAATTCCATCAGCATCGACCTATTGATGAAATTTTAGAAATTTATATTCAAAATCCTGATGCACGTGTACTTAAAACGATTGGAGAATGGCAACATTTTTCAAATGAATCTTTTTCAGACTTTCATTCTAAAGAAGGAGTAAAAATTTGGGATACCAATAGCAACTTGAAAGAAGTGCTTTATGATGCATCGCAGGTTATTTTAAATACGGAAATTTCAATTCCTTCTTCAATTAATGATGAGCCTCTCTTATTTATTGAACTTGCAACCAGGTCGACAAAAAAATCTATAAAGTTCAAGACATTTCTAAGGAACAAAAAAATTTGGCCAATCAGCTTGCCCTTTATAACCTTTTTGATTATTTGGGGTTCTTTTTAGATAGTGAATCCGAATATGAACACTTTATTTCGATCACTCTTAAATCTATGAAAAAAATCCCTTCAGGGGAAAAGCTCCTGTCAATCTTTTCTTTAGCAAACTCCTGCTCAAGTCATTTAACACAGTCTCCCTATTCTGCATAGTGGAAATTGTAATTAAAACCTTAAGAGCCAACAAGTTTTGGCTTGTAGGCTCTTTTTTTGTTATAATGATTGAGTAGAAGTTTAAATAGACGGTGGCTCTGAAAGTGAGGTGAGGCTTATGTATGTAAGTTCAAAATCCAACGGAAAGGAGCCTTCTTATTGGTGGATGTAGCCATGTTAGTCATCGCAGCTTGCGGTTTTCTAATTAGTTTGCTTACATTTATCGTTTTGTTGATTGAAAAAATCACAAAAAAATAAGAACCGTCTGACTTTGGTAGGTTAACGGTTCTTAGAACATTATACTGCCACCGACTTTTAATCGGCTACACTAGGACTTGTTAGCGCAAGTCCTTTTTCTTTACCCTTATTTTATCACAACTTCGTTTTTTTGTCATCTCGTTTAATTAAGAAAGAAAAAACACTCTGACGAATCGTGTGTGAAATCAGAATGCTTTTTGCTTTTGTTTAAGACTCTTTAAAAATAACATAAATTTTGAAGATAAACAAATCATATTTTCTATAAAAATATACCAGGCATTTCGATTAAAAATAATCTCATTTTCTCCTAAACTTGCCACAATCGGCGATTTTTAGCCTTTTTTCATCACTCATAATATGAGAATCGCTTAACCGTGGGTTTTATGGTCGTTATAAGTGTACGACAAAAATCACAATAGTCCTGGTAGTCTTGCGGGTTCTGTTGCAAAACATAGTCACTCTTTCTAGAACATTCTGAAATTGGTAAAAATATTTATTATGAAATCTCTATACCTTTCATTTCGCAATATGAAAGAAAAGATTCAGTATCGGATTCATTAATATATCTTTCATCACCTAAAGTTAAAATTTGTCTATTTAACTTTTTATCAAAAATATGTAATTCTACAAATATTTCATAACTATTTGGTAAGTCTCTTGGGACAGAATCTACTTCCTTTTTTTTTTAACAATCAGAATTCGTTTTACAGTTGAAAATTCTATTTTACTTTTTTTGAAGAAAGAATTATTAATTTCAAAAAAATTATCATTCCAAGTTAATACATCTTTTTTTCTACGGTCAAGAATTGTTAAAATAATACTTATAAAAAGCATAGAACCAATAAATAAAGAACAAATTAAAGCAAGAGAGTCTTTAAGGATAAATGTAAAAATTAAAAGTAATAATAATACATAAATAACTCCAAGGTTATTATCAATTACTTTTTGACGATTATAACGAATTTTCATATTTTTTCTTTCTATGTATACCAATACGGTCTCTATACCTTCTAAATGTCCGACGATTAATTCCTGTCTGTTCTTCTACTTCTTTGTCAGTATAACCTTTTAAATATAAATCAAAAGCTAAATTTAAACGTGGGTCGTTTTCCTGAAATTTTCTTTTTCCGCCTTTAAATTTTCCCTTTTCCTTAGCAATTTTTATGCCTTGTTGCTGACGCTCTTTAATTTTTTTTCGTTCAGCTTCAGCTTGATATTTATAAAGTTCAATCACTAAATTATTTATTAACCGTCTTAAATTTTCATCATCAATACCATTCATCGAGGGCAAATTTAGAACTTCTAATGTTGCTCCTTTTTGTTGTATCTCATTCATGATAGTTGTAAGGTCTTTATTATTTCTTCCTAAACGGTCTAATTCTGTTACGACAACAATATCGCCCTCTCGGATATATTCTAGCATTGCTTTTAATTGTGGTCGCTCTGTAGATTGTCCACTTACTTTATCTGAAAAGACCTTAGAAACATAATCTAAGGCTTCTAATTGTCTATCAAGGTTTTGTTCCTTGCTGCTTACACGTGCATAACCGATTTTACTCATAATAAATCCACCAGTATTTCCCAGTTTTCTTGTGATAATAGACTTTTCTCTCCGCCGCCTCTCACAGTAAATCTTATGTCTCCAAACCACTCTTTATTTTTATATTTTTCTTGTAGAGCTTTTGCTCCAACTTTTTTAGCTAACTCTAAATTATCTGCCTTGACAAAAAATTGTCCTTTATTGACTTTTATAGAAAATAAATTCTTTTGAGTTGTCCAATACAACTGATATTTTCCTTTCGTGTTCAGCTTATGTTTAATTATAAAAATAACAGCTGTGACAATAGAAAAAATCATTAGTAGTGTAATTAAAAAAATTATAGATAATTGGTTCAAAATTCTACTCCTTGTTGCGCAACTTAGTTGGCCGCTCTCAATGTCCATTATATCACAATTTTCAAAACAGCCACCAGAGTATACCCTGTTGGCCGTTTTTGAATTGACAAAAAAATACGTGAATAATATGGTTCACGTATTTTATATTTTTTCTTGAATCCAATGTCTGTCAGATATACCAAATTTCCCAACCGCATATTTTTCAGCAGCTAACCATATAGCTAAATGTTCCGAAAGCATCATTCGAGCTGAATCATCTGGAAACATTTCTTGAAGGAGTAAAAATCTTCTCTGACATTCTCGCTCATAGGCTTGTTGGATATCCAAAATACTCTTTGAACGTTCTAAATCATCTTTGTAAGCCATTTTTTATTTTAAAAACCAAACGAAACATCATTAGAGTTTTCGTCTTTAACTACATGTCCTTTAGGGATGTCTTGATTTTGGTCACGCCATTCTTTTAGCGCTTGAAGCACTCGTTCTTCTTCCTCACCAATGTAACCTTCAGCAACTACTAAACTGATATCTTCATTATTGAAATAAGCTATTTCATCCATATTCATCCCAGTAATCTGAGAAAAACCAGCATAGTCAAAATAGCACTGTTTTTCTAACTGAACAATCGGTTGACGAATACCAATCATTAAAGGAATAACCCCTTCTTTTAAATAGACTACACTTCCTAAAGGTAATAATTTTTCACTTTTCATATCTTACTCCTGTTCATTATTTTTTGTTTTAATATCATACTTAACAATATTTCCATTGCTCCCTTTTATCTTCCCATAGAAGAAAATAATAATCACCCAAGCTAAAACGAATAGGCTTAATAATCTAACACCAATAAAATATATTATTATTGCTGGAATTACAACTCCAAACAGTGTAAGAATAGTAATTGAGATGCCAAAATATACTAATGTTTTTTTATTCATTCACCATACTTCCAAATTATCTTTTACAATTTGTAATGGACTAAGAGGTCGGGCAATACCCAAAAAGTTTAGTTCTCCACCCATATTTCGAATTTTTTTTTCTAAAAATTTTTTTCTATATAGTGATACTATCATTAATACAATTACTACCAAGATAAAGAATAGAATTACTCGCGATATACCAATTAAAAAATCTTGTGGTGGTTCTGCATAAATAAATTGTTTTGGAACTATGCTTCGTATAATAGCTGATAGTACTATTCCAACTCCTATTCCGTATTTTGAAAAGTTTTTTCTAGTCTTAGAATTGGATGGATTATAAATATATGGTATTAAAGAAATACTTGACTTAAATATTTTTCTATTAAATCTATTGGATATGGCCATATTTCTTTTAATCAAATATTCTTGATTATCTATTGTCACAAATAATGCCCAACCAGAAACAATTTTTACTCCATCAAATGATATTTGATAGACATGTCCTTCTTTTAAGCCCTCTTTATTTTTATAAATTTTATTATTATCCAAATAAATTCCTCCAGACATGACCAACTTCTTTGACGGAACTATTCCATCCAGAAACTACCGCATTTCCTACTCCATCCTCAAAATCTTTAACCCCTTTAAAATGATCTCTTAAATAATCATTTGCTAAACCAACACCGATTCCTATTGCTGCTCCAGCAATAAAACCAACCCCTACTGGGGTAACCCCAAGGGCAACTCCTAGAGCTGTCTCTGCCAATAGAGCACTCCCTCCTTCTATTCCACCAATTACAGAAGCAGTTACAGCAGTATTGGTCATCTCTTTCCCCCACGCTTCTCCTGCATCTTCATGGTTTACCCAAGTATCTATTCCTACACCGACCAAAGTTCCAAAAGTGTCCGAAAAAGCCTCTCCTCCATATTTTGCCAAAGTTTTGGAACTTCGTTCCACACCTTCAATCGCTGTTTTTGTAGCACCTGGCGTCTTCCCAAGAATATTCCCTTCAGCGTCTGTTATTCGGTAGCGATTATTATAGATATTATCAGCCTTATCTGCTCCTGCTTTGATAATTTGACCTTGCAAGCCTTCTTTGGCGATATCAATAATTTTCTCTTTACCAACATCTGTTCCTTTTTCTTTGATAAAATCTTGAATTTCTTTAAATTTCAAACCTCCAGGCAAAGAAGTTTGTCCGGTCTTTGAATTTATCGAACTTTGATTAAGTACTCCTAAGAGCGTTAAAACACTCTGCCAGTTTTCTTTACTCTGATTAAAAAGTGAACTCACATGGCTATTAAATTCATGTAATTTCTGAAGTTTTTCTTGCACTTTTTGAATATCATGGGCATTCGTTCCCATATACGAAGAAAGCTGAGTACTGAAATCACCATAACTGGTATTCAACTCACTATTCTCTGGATGTAGAGCAGCTTGCTGATTATAGAAATTGATTTGAGAAGTTAAAGCAGATTGTTGAGTGCGTAATGTTTCGAGTTGCTCATTGAGTTTATCTTCATCTAAAATTTCCGAACCTGCACTTGAGGCAAAACCTTCATACTGCTTGGCATCTGATTTTACCTTTTGAAGTGCTTCTGAAGCTTTAGAAATCGTTGGAAGAATCAATTCTGAAAATAGACCCTTTCCTGCGGTATAAGCTGCCCCTGACAGTTCATTTCCGCTTAAAGCTTCAATAAGGTGTTGACTGGCTTGATTGAGCTTGTCAATCATCTCTTGAGCAGTAGCGATATTGGTATTAAGTGCAGAAACAAGTCCTTGTGACTCCGTTGGATGATAAATTAATCCCATGCTAAGGTATCCCTTTCTCTTTGAAGTTGTTCACGTTCATTTTCAACTTGATATCGAGCGCTTCGATAAGAATGTTCCAATTCATCTTGTTGTTGTCGAATCACATGAGACAGATATTTCTGTTTTTGAAACGTTTCATCATAATTCCATGCAAGCGTTCCTCTTTTATTGATATTATCATCAATTTCTTGAAGTTTTCTAAAACCTTGCATAATCACAGTTTCAAAGCTCTCAATTTGTTTTTTAACTTGCCGTTCTTCAAGATAGAGTTCGTCACTTTCTTGCTCTTTTGAGGCAATCTTGCGGTTAAATTCTAAACGTTTGTCCGCATTTTTATCTCTCTGCATTAGAACCCCCAATTCATTCCACTTAAATCTACCGCATCTTGTTTATCTCGTGCTTCAATCACTTCAGCTAACTTTGGAAATTTATCCGCCTGTTTTTTTACGCTTGTTTCCAATTGAGTTAAATCTCCAATGATTGAATTAGAGAGCTTAACCGCACTTTTCATGCCTGTAATATTACTCTCTCCAAGTGAAAACTGTTGACTAGCAGCTTGGCCTTTATTAAACTGTGAGACGGCTGCTTGGGCGGAACCCAAATCTGAACTTAATTTTCCTGACACCTGTCTCTCCTTTCTTACAAAAATAAAAGTAGCCTTTTAGGCTACTTCCTTTAGAACCCAAAGCTTTGAGCGTCTTGTGCATCACGTTCTGCTACTGTATCCGCATATTTGTTCAATTGTTGATTAATGCTTTCAAGCAATTCTTCAAACTTACGAACGTTTTGTTCCAATTGATTGTATTGCTCCAAATAAGCTTGGAAAGCTTGACCTTTCCACTCTTCAGCGATGGTGCTATTCATAGAATTAACACGTTGAATCGCTTGTTCAATTTGGTCTTTTGACTGAAGATATACTTGAGACTGGCTTTTGAGTTCTTCGGGTGTGACAGAAATTTGTGACATTTTGCATTTTCCTTTTTATTTGATAAGTTTATTTTACCTATTTTTCAATTAAATGTCAATTAGCTATTTCTTTTACAAATTGTTCATTTGATTATATTTTCTTTCAAAAGCATTCTTCATTTCTGAGGTTGCTTTATTAAATGGCGTTTTATCTACATAAGTTCCCTTTACAATAGTTCTGTGTGTTGCTTCCGCATCTGCACATGTCACTAAAGTGATTTCAGTTTTACCTGGAGTATCATTGATAACTTCGACGTGGTCTGGAGTAACGGTACTAATGTTGTCAATCTTATATTGGTAAATATCTTCTTTATCTGTGATATAAATAACCATCCCTGCTTTAGCTTGTTCTAAGGGGGTAAATAAAATAGAGAGGTCTGAAGTAAAGCCTGTCATGTTATGCCCCGCGAGAGAATAATTCCCTTGTCCCATAACCTCTCCTTCTTTCATCGTTCCTGCGCCGTATAATAGCGAGGTATTCCCTACTCCTTTAAATATTGGAAGGTTAATCTTTAAATCAGGAATTGCAATTCCACCAATGACTGGCAAATCCTGTGAATTAAATTGACTAGAAAGCACGGATTGGAAATCTACAGCTTTTACTGCCGAAAAATCAAAACTCGATTTCTCTTTTTTGTTTTGTTCGATTTTCTTTTTGGAAACATTCTCTAATTGGTAGTGATTTGATTTCGTTGCAATTAATATATTTCGAATCGGCTTATTAAAAATTAATACTAAACCAATTATAAAAATGAGGGCTATTAAAGTGTTAAGTAACCAATTAAACTTCTTTTTTTTATTTCTTCGTTTCATAAAGTGTCTCAATCTATATTATTTTGAGTCTAATTATATCACATTATTTTATTTATATAATTTTCTATTTAAAAATACATAAATATCACTTTTATAGAGATAATTGATTGATTTTTGCTGATTTTTCCATTATAATATCAGTAAAACTGATAATTAGTATTGGGAGGCATATCGAATGAATCAATCAAATCAGAATCACTACTTTGACTACTCACTTGAACCTCGACGAGCAATCCTTTTTGAAGATATCAAATCAAACTATGCCTCTATTGAATGCGTGCAACGCAACCTCAATCCCTTAACGACTTCTCTCTGCGTCATGAGTAGAGCTGACAACTCTAAGGGGTTAACACTTGCATCTAGTCCAACCTTTAAGAAAGTCTTTGGAATGAAAAATGTCAGTCGTGCCAGCGATTTACCCTTTCTCATAGAATCAAGAAGATTCAACTATCCGCAATGGTATCGGACACATACAGATATTCATGGACAGCGAACTGAACCAACTTTGCAATATGTTGCTTTCATTGAGTCTTGGGCGAAACGAACATGGATAGTCCCACCACAAATGCAATTATATGTAGATTATAAAATTGAAGTGACAGATATACTCACAAATTATACGTCAATTGATGAGATTCACTCTTACTCGATTGATGAATCTTTCTTAGACATTACTGAATCACTTAACTTTTTTTATCCTGGTATTAAAAATCGCTATGAGCAAATGAATCTGATTGCATTAGATTTGCAACGTGAGATTCTGAGTAAGTTGGGGCTTTATGTAACTGTAGGGCTTGGAGATAACCCTTTGCTTGCTAAGTTGGCAATGGATAATTATGCCAAACATAACCCAAATATGAGGGCATTAATTCGTTATGAGGACGTGCCAAACAAACTTTGGACTCTTCCAAAAATGACAGACTTTTGGGGGATTGGTAAACGGACTGAGAAACGATTAAACAAGCTAGGAATCACTTCTATCAAAGAGCTTGCGAACGCTGACCCACTTCTCCTTAAACAAAAATTAGGAACAATTGGACTTCAGCATTTTTTCCACGCTAACGGTATCGACGAAAGCAATGTAAGGGAAAAATATACCCCTAAATCTACTAGCTTCAGCAATTCTCAAATTCTACCACGTGACTATCATAAGCAAAGAGAAATTGAGCTTGTAATTAAAGAGATGGCTGAGAACTTAGCAATACGTTTGAGAAAAGGCGGAAAACTAGCAAGCAATCTTTCCCTTTATGCAGGTGCTGCTTCTACTTCTGAATACTCTTCTGTTAAGGTTTCTCGCAATATTGAAGCAACGCAAAACACAAAGGAATTGCAAGACCTTGCAATCTCCTTGTTTCGTGAAAAGTACCAGGGGGGAGCGATAAGACAAATAGGAATAAGCGGAAATCAACTCTCTGACAGTTCTATCAAACAGCTCTCTTTATTTGAAAGTGTTGAAGAAAATCAATCAAACGAAAAGCAAGCGTCTCTTCAAAAAGTCATTGATGAAATTAGAGAAACTTTCGATTTTCTATCAATACAAAAGGCAAGTAGTTTATCCGAGGGATCACGTGTCATTTATCGGAACAAACTCATTGGAGGTCATGCAGCAAGTCAAAATAAGGAGGATAAAGATGTCAGTTGACCGTTCATACAGCCCTTATGAAGTCATTCGAGCGTACCATGACAGAGGTATGATGAAATGGGGAGCATTTGCTACTGGGGAATTAACTGAAGCCCAAAATACTTTTGAAAAAGAAAAAAAAGATGATAAGATAATTCAAGCGTTACCACATCATGTAGTGCTTCATCTTCTTAATCAGTCATTTTCAAATCAGGTGTAAATCAAAGTTAAATATCAATCAAAAGAAAAATTTATTGAAGTCTTTGGTTTTGTCTCAGAATTTATCAATAATCAAGTGAGAATAAAATCAACAGATAAAATCTATCTCATATCCATTGAACAAATTATAAATATCTCATAAATAAAAATGGAGGGGCTAAATCTAGCCTCTCCATTTTTATTTTCTCTAATATTACTTCTACTGAAGAATAACTACGCTTTCCATTGCATCCCAACCACTTGAATACTATCAGATAGTTTGAGAATATTATTTTCCTCCATGAACTTTACCGACATCTCCTGCTTGTCTTACTATTTCAGTAAGCACATTTTGATAGTTGTCTATAAAACTAAGACGAATAGTTAAAGCAGGGTAATCACCTTCATCTATTTCTTTCTCCATCTTACTAAAAAGAGTTCTAAAACCAAAAATGTGTTCATTACCTGGTATCTTATTCAAATCTACTTTTAAAGTAAGTAAATCATCAAATGATTTAATATCATTTTGTTTTAATAGAAACTTAAAATGCTCAGAATTTCATCAACGTTTATCTCAGGTTTAGAAGTTATATCTAGTCCATCTTCTGCATCCCGAAGTAATGTTTGATACCGGTCAATTTCTCTTTGTTGTTGTTTGATTAATTCATCCTTATCCATTACTACAGTCCTTTTATAAGAGAATTTAGGAAGCTTGATGCTGAAGGAAAGCCCTGCTCCTTTGATACTGCAGTCAATTTTTTTCTCACGCTAGGTTGTAAGCTAAACGTATAATTTTGAGTTTTTTCTGTTGTGTCTTGATAACTAGGGATGGTTAATGCATCTTCTTCTTTGCTAATTACGTTATCAACAGGGGTACGCAATGCTTCAGTTATATTTTTATTATGTGGTTCAAACGCCATGATTTCTCCTTTTATGTATAATCGTAAATGTTATTCATACATATATGTACCTTTTATAAATATATGTGCCAAACGTGTTTGTACTTATAAATGCTTATTATATTTTTTCACTAATAGTTTCAAAACTTTTTGAAATTTCATCAAAGAATTTTTTCTGCTTTTGATAAACTTTTGTATCAAGTTTTAATTCAGCAATTGATTTTTTATCCAAAGTTGTTCTATTAAAGAGTTCCTTTTCTGGAATAATAGCAATGACATTCTCTTCGTCCTTAAGAGCTTCTAACAATTGTCTAGATGAACTTGTGTTATGTTTTACCATATTGGCAACATAATATAAATTCGCAGTGAAGTAAGATTTTCTAGTGTTGTAGTCAATAGCTTCTGTTTTTAAATCTTTCACTCTTTCTTCAAGATTAAATTTTGCATTATAACCGTGTTCACTAGGTGTTATTGGACTAATAATAGAATTACTTACTATAAGAGCATTTTTGGTTGCTGTTGAAAAATCTGGGTGAGTATCAATAATAATAAAGTCATATTGTTCTAAATTTACTCTTTCATAGTTATCTGCAAACCATAAATAGAGCAACATATTTTTATTAGTCTTATTTTCAATATCTCTTTCGATAGCATCTAATCTCATGTCGCCTGAAATTAAGTTTACATTATCCGAAATTTCATGGATTTTTACTTTACCTGAACCTCTGAAAATGTTTCCTACTGTCTCTTCGTTATCGTAAATATCATAGATTTGAGACAAATTACATTGATGGTCTAAATCAATAAAAAGTACATTCTTTCCTGATTTTGCAAGCCATTCCCCATAATTATAAGCTAGTGTGGTCTTACCAACTCCACCTTTGATGGCTGAGAACGTTACAATTTTCATTTTCACTCCTTTATTTATACGTATACTTAACACACATAAGTATCATTACAACTCAAATAATTATATATATTATTTATGCTAGTGACTATATTCAACAAGTATACCTATACGTATACTTGTTATTTATACCTTTATAATAACATAAAAAAATATATTCGTCAAGCATGAGTATACGTATATACCATGTGTATACTTATGCTTAATGTGATAATTACATGTAATGCTTATTAGATGAAGCGGTAAAATAATAAGCATACGTATTAATTATACATATACATATGCTTATTATTTATGATTTATTCCACGGCCCCTCCATAGGTATATAAAAATCAGAAGAACTATCAACAATTAATCTATGGATATTTTGAGCTTTATAAGTTTTTAGGAATGCTCTGTATTCTGAAAATTTGTTTCCGAAAACTACGCTCGGTCTAAAATTATTACTCATTTGAGGACTATCAAACTTCCAGTCAATTGCTTTCATTTCAGCCACTTGCAGCAATTCATCAATCGCAACACCACTTTCAAGTAACTTATGAATTGGTTGAAGAAGCTGTACATCATCTGGCTCGAATTGAATATCATAATAATTTGGCTGATGTTTAATTATTCCATTTTCATCTAAAACAAAATTTGCATTTGATAAGTAATTAAAGTATTCTAATACCATTCTTGCTTCGTTTAAAAATGGACTGGCTGTACCAGGAGAAGAAGTACGAGAATTCATAGATATATGATTACTGCCTGATAAATCAGCATTAAACGGCGAAAATGTAAATTCGATAGACTGTATTCTTCGGCCAGATGTGTGATAAATGTAATCTAAATTTTTAACAATTTGAGTACCTTCAGGAGTAGTTAATTCAGATATTTCTTTAACTGCAGTTTCTAAATATTTTTTCCTATTTTTTCTGAGATCAAATACCTCTTTATTGTTAAAAGAATCTTCTTGAGTTTTCAATATTTTTAGTATTTTTTTATCAAAATCATCTATTCTCATTTTTGTGCCTTTTGGGAAACTCCTAAACTCGCTTATAAAGCGATAGACACGTTTAGAATATTTAGACGGCAGACTATTGTTGATTCCTCTGTTATATTGTAAATGCTTGACTGTTCTCCAATCTTTGGAATTGATTAAGTCATATACATATAGTGGCTTATCAATCACATGCCCTTTTGCATCAACTTGTTCAGAACTGATTTGAGCATTAGATATTGTGAGTTTTACTTCTTTTTTACTTCCGTCAAAATCAATTACACTAAATATATTTATTGTTTTCCACGATTTAGGAGTACCATCATCGTTAGTTTCTCTAACTTGATAATATGAAAAATTTTTTAATGCTTCGTTTAAATCATACATTATTTTTTGTAGCCGTTTACCATTGTAGAGCGATTTTACACCATTTTTACGTGTTACCCACAATCCACCTAACTCTGCTAATTCCTGATAAGAAAATGTTACAGGTTCACTCCCGTTATAACGGTCTCTCAGCTCTCCAAGAATGGCATAAGTAATATTCTCACTCGCGGCATTTATATCCTCCGTAGAGAACATCTCAGGCAACTGACGACTGTATTTAATATCTTTTCTAAATTTATCTTCACTATAAAGTTCGTCAAGTAAATCGTAACTTTGCATTTTCAACCCCTTTATCAGTATCAAATCTGATTCAATCGTAAAAATTGTGTATTTTTCGTTCGCTATATAGAAGAAAGACAGTAAATCAAATATAACATACAACATTTTTACGATTTAACTCTTGTTTTTATTAATATACACTAATTTTTAATTCTTGTCTAGTAATAAAACAACATTTTTACGATTTAGAGCAACATTTTTACGACACAAGCAACATTTTTACGATTATATGCAATATTTTTACGGCGTATATACACAAAAATTACTCCCTAATGCGCAATTTTTACGACATACGTACACAATTTTTACTCCTCAGAACAACATTTTTACTCCTCAGAACAACATTTTTACTCCTTAGTACAACATTTTTACGATATTTATGGCTGTAAACCCTATGGTTAAGCCATAAAATTGCCCCTTAACTGTAACTGTAACTATAACTTTTATATATAACTATTAACTTATTGTTATTAATAATATAACTTACAGAGTTTTTACTAAATAATAAAAAAGGAGCTAAAGCTCCCCAATATTTAATTTATAAAAAATCTTTTTCAATGGGAGTAAAAGCATCAACAACTTTTCCAATGATTCTAGTGTTTTCATTTCTTGGTAAAAGAATATCAGGAAATAATCTGTTCCCTTCAAAATCTTCATCATCATTCAAAGAAACAAGCCTAATAATTTCATCTTCCATATAAACTGATTTAATATATGCTAGTCCTCTTTCAATATCATCTACTGCATATATTCCTCCAGGAATATCAACACAGTTCTGATACCTAATTAAAGCTATTTGACCGTAATGATAATCAGGTTCCATTGAGTTACCTCTTATGATAATTGCACGATCATGTTTGACTTTTTGATTCCAATAGACTACTTCTTTACCTTACGTATACACCCCAAAATCAAGCTGTAACTACTTTTTCCCTAACTGTAAACCGCCAATTCAAAAATGCAAACGGAGATCGTGAGGCTGATTTCATTAATTGTGTCATCTGGCGTCAACAAGCCGAAAACTTAGCCAACTGGGCTAAAAAAGGCGATTTGATTGGCATTACTGGTCGTATTCAAACACGTAACTACGAAAATCAACAAGGACAACGTGTATATGTGACTGAATTTGTGGCGGACAGTTTCCAAATGCTAGAAAGTCGTCAGGAAAGAGGAAAATGTACCCACTCCATCGCCTTCAGCAACTCAAAGTAATCAAAAACAAAGTTTCCCTGCAGATAGCCATGATCCATTTGCGAACTCTGAACCAATTAACATTCAAGATGATGATCTACCATTCTAAAATAAAAGGCATGTACAAGTTTTTATAGCTTGTACATGCCTTTTTTGTTATAATGATATCAGAGAAAGTTTATAGCGGTTGGCTGAGTAAAGAAAGAGGGGTGATGCAATGTTAATGGGTTAAACCCTATCAAACTAGAAAGGCTAGATTTTTTTGAGCGTTTACAATGCAATCTCACTCATGCTTCTTTTTGGCATGTTTGTACTTGCACTGATTACTCTTGTAATAACAATAGTAAAAAGCATAAAAAAATAGACCCGCTAAACTTTTGACGAAGTAAGGTCTATTTTAAAGGTTTTAACGAAGTCAACCGTCTTAAATGGTCTCTATGGAGCTTGTTAGTGCAAGCTCTTTTTCTTTACACTTATTATAACATATTATTGTCTGTATTTGAATAGTAATTGTCTTTTAAATCATGTTAGTTTTATCATTTTGTCCCTTTTATGTCGGTATTATTATTGATAAAATGTATCTATCAGCTGATAACAAAATTCTAAAAGGGATAAGAAAAATGACAAAACATTCACACTTACAGAAGTAGCAAAAGCAGCGATTCAAGATTATAGAATCAACTCAGGAGAACCAACTGCAGTTTTAGATCGTGTTTCAAAAAAGATTAAAAGATATGTGGAGGGAAAATATGGGAAAGGAACAGAAATTACAGAAGAAATAAAGAATGATATTAATTCATGGAGCGGCCTATCTACCTATTTTAAAGACCAAACTGAGCGAGATTGGAAAGGTAAAAAATATTTCGAAGCATTAGCTGATAAAATGACAGAGGAAATAGAAGAATGGGTTCAAGGCCAATTTTCTGTTGATTCTCAAGACCCTACAATTAAAGAGATTGAACATGAAATTAATCAAAACTTTGAAAATAATAAAATGGCATTAATGGATAAAATTATGTTTAAAACCTATCTCTTTACTGATGATAATAACTACAAAGAAGATTATAAAATTATTATCCAAAATAACTTTGGTAAAGATATATTGAGTTACGCAAAAAAAGAATTTTTTAATAAATATTTTGACACAAAACTTTTTTCAGATGACTTTATCAATTACTTTAATCGATATGGATGATCCATTCAACGTTAGAATCACTCCTGAAATGGCTGAAGCGGTCGACGGATTAGGTCAAGATAATAATTATAAAGAATATTTGAAGAAATAATCACCCAAAAAAATTTTTTTACTTAATTATAAAAACAAAAAAGTATATTCTAACGAATCGTGTGTGAAATTAGAATATACTTTTTGCTTATGTTTATGGCTCTTTAAAAGTACCATAAAATTTGAGGATAAACAACTCATATTTCCTTAAAAAATTACTTGGTATTTTAATTAAAAACGCTCTAATTTTATAATGTTATTATCATAAAAACCGATTTTTTGCGGATTTCCACCCTCTATAAATATTAAATCGCTCAACAGTGCGGTTTTCGCTTGCTATAAGTGTACGAAAAATCTAAATTTTTTCCGAAAATCATATAAAACTTACACTTTTTCAACTAATGAGACTTCTTAGAAAATATTTTAGGATTGTACAAAGTTGCCCCTTTAACTTTTCTTTTTTTTTTAATTTTTTTTCTTCTATCTTTACGATACACCATACGACAAAAATCACAATAGTCTTGGTAGCCTTCCGTGTATTTTGCTTTAGCCCAAAATTCAGAATCACAATTTTTAAAAATCTTCTTTTGGGGCTTTGTTGTATAAATTGCTCGACCTTGTAATGAACTTCCTGAATTGAGTGATAAGTTCTCCGATTAGTCTCTCGCTGTTTCAGGTATTTGAAAAAGACCTCAATCACGGTATTATCATAAGGATAACCAGGTTTGGAGTAAGAAGCAATCAACTGATGCTCATCTAATAGCTTTCTGAAGGAAGTTGATTTAAATTGACTTCCTTGATCAGAATGAAAAATAATTGGTTGTTTAGGTTTTCTCTTGCTTAGAGCAATCTCTAAGGTGTCACAGGAAATCCTATCACTTACTTATTTTCTAGAATAGAGGTCAAGAATAGTACAGAGGTAAACATGATGTCTATACTGAATAGAACTATAAGTAAAGCCAGTGTCCAAACTTTATTAGGAGCTTCAAGATTAAAGTTCTGTTTAAGCAACTTGTCTAATATATTTTTATAAGGCGAAATAAAAATATATTCAATTTTTTTAACACTATAAAATCAAAAAAGTATTTTTGTGATAAAATATGTAACATAATAAAAAAAAAAGAATTGAAAGGGATATTTATGGAGCATAAAATATACAATTTACTTGAGAAAAAAAACAAAATTATTTGTGATTTAATTGATTCAATAAGTTTAACAAAAAATTATACTACAATAGATTTTATTGCAAATGCTTTGCTGCTAAATCATAGAAGTATTCAGCGCTATATCAATGAATTATCAGATATTGTCAATTCTTTTAATCTTGAGAATAGCGGAAATATTATATTGGAATATACCAAGTTTAAAGGAGTAAAAATAAATTATTTCGATCGTTCTTCAGATGATTTAAAAAAATTTATATTAAAAAAAGACCTAACAATAAACATATTTTTGGATTTAATATATTCTCGTATATCTACTATTCAATCCTATTCTATGAAAAAATTTTTATCTGAAAATCTTATTAGAAAATCTATAAAGATTATAAATTCCTATACAACGGAGTTTTCTGTGAATACTACTACACGAGAACCTTTTTTTATTGGAGAAGAGATTAATATTAGATTATTTATGTTTGTTTTTTTATGGGAATTATTTAAAAGTTCTCCTTGGCCATTTGATTTTATAAGTGAAATGAAAACATATAAATCAGTAGATTTTGTTTCGAAAGAAGCAAGAATCAATTTTTCGCTCATTCATCAAAAACAGTTTGCTTATCTAATTGCCATAAATAACTTAAGGTCTCGTAAACATTATTATATTAATAAGAAAGATGAATGGAGCGATTATGTTAATATAAAATACTTAAAAGAAAATACTTTTTTTAAAACTGGTACTCAAGAATACATCAAAAATAATGAAGGGGAAGTGTACTTTTATTTATTATTAATTCAAGCAAAATCTAAATTTTATACTTCAGAGAAATTAAAAAGTAGAATTTTTGATTATCATAAAAAAACAAATTCAGATATACTTAGACTAACAAATTTATGTATAAAAACTTTTACTGATTTATTTTTTCCTATTCCAGCTAAATATTATGAATTTATATTTATATACATATTCTCCATCAACATTTATTGTCGAATTTTTAAAGATATACAAGTAGATATAGATGGTTATTCATTTACTCCTGAATCTAGATATCACAAAAAATTATTAAATAAACTAAGTATATTTTTAAATAAATTATATATTCTCACTAATGATCCCATTTTTTTAAATAAAGAATTTTTGATTACAAAATATTATCTCATGATTAGTTTTTTCCAAAATATTATTGATTATGAAGAAGTCATAAAAATAAGTATAACGTCTGATCTTCCTTTATTGATTAGAGCTCAACTTCAAAAAGAAATCTATAATAGTTTTTCCTCAATATTTAACATCCATTTTATTAATAATGAATATGAGAATCCGGACCTTATTTTAACCAATTTCCAAACTCTTTATAAAGAACAGTACGTTTGTCCAATTTCTTATCCATTAACTGAATATAACATTAAAGTAATTGAAAAACACATTATGAAAATAATTAATGACAGGACTGACTAGTATATAATAATAAGGACGAATGTTCTATACTTTTTTAAATTAATTTCTCTGATTCAAAGCGATTTATAGTGGGGTACAAACAGTATTATTGTCAATTTTATCGCTCGATATATATTAATTTTTCTTGGCTAGGGGCTAACAATTACACATAGGTAAACGAATGGTTAGCTTATGTTTAAGATATTAAAGTTATAGGTTGGAGTTTTTTTAGTTGGTAAAGAAAGATTTTATAATTTATCAAATATAAAAAACTGTATATGACGGTACCGTATATTATCCATAAAATATGTCTTTATAAAAGACAAATTTTATGGATAAAAAATATAAATAAAAAGTAAAATAGATATTGTTGAGATCAACACCATTTAATTATCAGAGGAGGTAACAATTTATGGGTATAGATAACATATACCAGCCTATTTTTGGATCAAAGGCTTCCAAAGAGAATGTAATTTTGAAAAAAATTCGTAAAGAAAGTTTAGATTCAACATTAGCTTATCGTTTGGTTAAGGATCAACTAATTAATGAAGGTAATGCTAGACAAAATATGGCAACTTTTTGTCAAACGTACATGGAACCTGAAGCCACAAAATTAATGTCTGAGACATTTGAAAAAAATGCAATCGACAAAACTGAGTATCCAAGTACAGCCAAAATAGAGCAAGCTTGTATTGATATCATTGGTGATCTATGGAATGTTCCAGATGGAGATAAAATGATTGGGACATCTACGGTTGGATCTAGTGAAGCATGTATGCTTGGTGGATTAGCAATGAAATTCAAATGGCGAGAAGAAGCTAAAATTAGAGGAATTGATATAAATAAAAAGAAGCCTAATCTAGTCATTTCATCTGGTTATCAAGTTTGTTGGGAAAAGTTCTGTGTATATTGGGATATAGAAATGCGAACAGTTCCAATGGATCAAGAACATATGAGTATCAATACAGAAAAAGTACTAGATTATGTTGATGATTATACGATAGGTATTGTAGGTATACTTGGTATTACTTATACTGGTAAGTATGATAATATAAAAGAGTTAGATAAAAAAGTAGATGAATTCAATAAAATGAATAAGCGTAGTCTAGGAATTCATGTAGATGGAGCAAGTGGAGCCATGTTTGCCCCATTTACCAGCCCTGAGTTAGAGTGGGATTTTCGTTTAAAAAATGTAGTATCTATTAATACATCTGGTCATAAATATGGTTTAGTATACCCAGGAGTAGGTTGGATAATTTGGCGAGATAAGAAATTTTTGCCTGAAGATCTTATTTTTAATGTAAGTTATTTGGGCGGAGAAATGCCAACCATGGCACTAAATTTTTCTAGAAGTGCTAGTCAAGTAATTGGCCAATATTATAATTTTTATAGATTCGGATTCAATGGATATAGAGATATACATTTAAGGACAAGGAATGTCGCGAAGAAAATTTCTTCTGCAATTGAAGAATTAGGTATATTTGAAATATATAATGACGGTGATAATTTACCGATTGTTTGTTATCGTCTAAAGCCAAAAGTGAAAGTCAATTGGAATTTGTATGATCTAGCGGATAGATTACAAATGAAAGGGTGGCAAGTTCCAGCATATCCATTACCAGAAGATTTAGACAAGATATTAATTCAAAGATTTGTTTGCAGAGGAGACTTTGGCATGAATATGGCTAGTGCTCTGATTGAAGATATTAAGATAGCTGTTGCAGAACTTAATGATGCAAACGTTTCTATGCACCAAAAAGAAAAAATTCATAGTCATGGATTTACACACTAAAAGGAGAAAAATATGTGTACAAGCATTTATACAGAAACAAAAGATAGTAAGCATTTATTAGCAAGAACAATGGATTTTTCTTATGAATTAGATCCACAAATTGTTTTTCTTCCTCGCAATCATAAATGGACTCCAAGTTCAGAAAATAAATCATTCGTTAACAAATACGGATTTGTAGGTTCTGGAAAAAATTTGGACGGTAGTTATTTTGTAGCTGACGGTGTCAACGAAAAGGGACTATCAGCCGCAGAACTTTACTTACCAGGGGAAGCAGTATACCATGATGATAAATCAAGTGAAAAAATTAATTTAGCCTCTCATGAATTTATTATATGGCTATTAGGAAATTTTGAATCAATTGAAGAATTAACATCAGCTTTAAAAACAGTACAATTAATGAATGTATCAGTTCCAGTACTTAATATATTAACTCCACTTCATTGGATTATTACAGATAAATCAGGTAAATCTGTTGTTATCGAACCAACAGATTTGAATAAACCTTTGACTATTAAGGAAAATCCAATAGGTGTCATGACCAATACTCCTAAATTAGAATGGCATATTGAAAATTTACGTAATTACTTACATGTTCAACCTAAGCAATACTCGCCTAAAAAATACGGAGAGTTTGAAGCAAAACCTTTTTCTCAAGGGACAGGTACATTAGGCTTACCTGGAGGCTACACCCCTCCAGAAAGATTTGTAAGGGCAACATTCTTTAAAGAAAATATTAAAGAAGCTAACGATGAACTTGAGGGCGTTCATAATTCACTAGAAATTTTATCTACAGTTAAGATACCCAAAAATGTAGTAATCACAGCAGATGATCAATCCGACTATTCACAGTATATTATTGTAATGTGCAATGAAACAGGATCTGTTTATCTCCAAAATTATGGAACAAATGAAATTAGTAAAGTTTCATTAACTCCCGAGTTACTATCTAGTGATCAAGTAGTAGAATTTAAAACCAAAAATTCTTTAACCATTACAAATTTGAATGAAAGAGGAAACTATAAATGATTTGCTCTCAAAAAATCAAGTATAAAATACTTGATTTTTTGTTATTGTGAATAAAGTTGGAAAAATTGAATTAGACTCAACTCATTCAGTTGATTTTATACTTTCTATATTTTGCATGACAAGGGTTATGACTCATTCAAATTTTACTAAAACTAATCACAAAAAATTAAAAATTTTCATCAAGTGTTATATTTTTTAATGGTTCAAATGAATCCCTCATGAATTTAACAATTAAATCGGATACTATAAATTATAATATTAGAAAGCTTATAAATACTTGAAAATGTCTTAATTAGGGACTTAAATAAGTTTGGCATTTCCTATTATTATCGTCTCATCCTAAGCCTTATATCCTGGTTTATTTAGCACAATTAAAGTTAAGCTAATATTATTTCATCCTAAAGATAGGCTTTCTATTACATCTATAGGGAGTGTTTTATAAAATCTATCAATTTTTAGGTAAGAACTCAAACTAAAGAGTATTTTGAATAAGAAAATCATTTTTAGCTGAGATTTTAGGTAAATTAGAACATTATACCATTCAAGGACAAAAGAATAAAAAACAATTAGGGGTTCTGTTGCGAAGTTTCCCATAAATCCTATTTTATTGTAAAATGGAGAA
>NZ_JACVUQ010000014.1:0-34300 GCF_016516525.1 Lactococcus sp. S64
TTCGCTTTATTTCATACCACCACTAGCTTTGACAAATTAAAAAAATAAGTCTTTTTTAACTTACTTTTTTCTTCTCTTATCAAAAAACTCCCTATTTTTATTAAAATAGGGAATTCCTCTTCACTCTTCGTCTTCTGAAAATAAGATGGCCTTTATTTTTTCACGAAGGCGATACCGTTGCATGCGAGTTAGTTCTTCTCCTCGCATTTGTCGAAGTAGTAAGTCTTGATAATGTGCGCTCAAACCTTCATATACTTCTGCCAGCAAATGATTGAAGACCACTTCATTATCTGGACTAGTATCACCTGAATTTATCCAGTCTGAGCATTCATAAACATCTAAACCTATAAAATGGTCATGGCTTCGTTTCTTTGCATAACTTCGTCTTAATTCATCTATTAATCTTTGATGATACTTTACCTTAAATTTTGTATGCAGCTTTTGACCATCGCTCTGCTCTTCTAATAGAAGATGTAAAATAATCATCCCCTCTTGAAGATAATCCTCTATTTTCCATGTTCTAATGCGAATTTGTTTCATTAATTTCATAACTATAGGTTTCATTTCTGAAAACAGATTTTCAAAATCCTCTTCTTCCAAGTAATATGTCATTGGAAAGTTCTCCTTTTATATTATCTTTATTTGATTAATTAGTAAGATGATAGAAGGCGGCGAGTGTATATCTAATAAACAGTCAGGGAGCATCTTATTATAATGAGCTATTTTCATATCTATCCTTCCAAGACATTTTTATGGCTTTTATTACATTATAATAATTTTTGCGTGTTTTACCTAACGATATTATGCGAATATTCAGAATTTATAACCCAATAAATAAAAGCAAGGCTATTTACCTTGCTTTTTTATTTTATAAGTAATCAGGAGTAGGTTTATTTTTAAAATAAACTCCTGAAATTCTAGAAGCTGCACCTGGTTCTACAAGTTCTAGCGTTTTTGAAATTTCATCAAATGAACCATCATAGTCACGGCTGTTTTCAAATAATTGAAGCGCTCTTGAGATCCCTTGTGCTACTTGTTCATTTGCAGCTTTATACCGATTAGCATATTGAATCAATTGTTCAGCTAATACCGCATGGTCAGTCAAATTAGTCGTTGCTTCTTTTAAAACGTGCATATCTTCAGTGCTTACGTCAACAAGATGATTAATTGTATCAATGTTGATTCTAACTCGTCCTAATTCTTTGAACAGATTTTGTACTCGATCTCCTGTTGTGAAGAACAAGTCGAGATAATCTTTAGGAAGTCCAGGGAGATTACATTTTTCAACATAACGTTTTATTGTACGAAGTTCAGAATCAAAGCGTTCTGCAATTTCTTGAGCTGCTCTTTCTTCATCTCTGAGTCCTGTAAGGGTATCACTAATCTTAATTTGATTCTTCTCAATATCTTCAAGCGCATTGACTACTGAATTTACTCTACGTGAAAGAATTGAGTAAGGCATTGTTTTAGCTTGAATATTTCCTAGAATTTCATCAACATCTGAGTCAAGAGATTCTAAATGTTCTTGATAACCTCTAACATATCCTTTTTCGTTCCCAGAAAGGATATAGGCTTGTGTAACATGGTCAATTTCAAGGAGAAGATTTTTATTATTTGCTCTGATATGTTCAATATATTCTTTGAGAACTGATGAACGTTTTTCAACATTTCGACGTGCGCTATATTCTCTTTCAAAAATAGCATAAAGTTCTTCAACTTTTTCTTGAATTAAACCAAGTTCAGCTTCTACTCGATCTAGTTCAAATTGTTCTAATAATGAACTACTTTCAACGAGATGATCATGTAAATCATCCATTCTTTCTTTAATGTTGACATTATCGGGAAGAATGTATTCTTCTGCAACGAATTTATCACTCGCTTCTTGCAATTCTTCAAGTCGTTTAGGAACATCTTTTTCAATTGTTTTAATAAATGATGGAATTTGCTCTGTAATTGCACGTAAAGCAATCGTATGTTCTTCAGCAGTCTCCAAAACTTCAGCCGCTTCAATCGGATCACCTGTTGAGTTTAGCGTTACAAACTGAGAAAATTCTGTTTCGATATTGGCTAAATGTTTTTCAAGTTCAGTAATAACTGTTCCATACAAATCTGCATTGTCAGCAATATCGCTACGTAAGTTATCATATAAATCAAGGGACTCTTGAATTTTATTTGAATTACGCTTTTCTTGTTCAACAAGTTGAGCAACACCTTGACGAATTCCTTCGACATCACCTTCCATTAATTCAATTTGGGCCTCACTATCCGCTACAGATTCACGAGCACGGAAAAAATGGAATGAATCGTTTAATTGTTCAGCTTCAAAAATATGTTCTTCCAAATCAGCAAAAGAATTTGATGATAAGTCAAGCCATTTTTGGTTCCATTCACGGAAAATCGTTTGCGATTGTCCGACGAGATGCATTTTTTTAACAGAATCAATTTCTTCTTGAACAGGCAAATCGAAAAGCGATTCCTTTCGCTCTTCTAAGGCTAGTATACGGTCTTCTGTTTTCTTTCGCATTAATATTGCAAAAGCATAAAAGGCTACGAGAATAACTAATAAGACAACAATGAGGATAATGACAGTACTTGACATGCTTTACTCCATAAAATGATTTAATTACTTAAAAATAGTTTAATTACTTAGGTTAGATAGATTTTAAATAGATAGAAAATCTCAAATATAATTATAGCATAATGCGTCAAAGAAATACACTATTTTCTTAGTTTTCTAACCGAAAAGCCCTTTTTTATTTTCAAAATAAAAAAAGCAACCTCTAGAGGCTGCTTTTTAATTAAATTAAAGTCCTGCTTTTGCTGCTTCAACTTCTGCTGCGAAGTCTGTTTCAGCTTTTTCAATTCCTTCACCAACTTCAAAACGTGTGAATGCAATTGCTTTAGCTCCTTTTGATTCAAGGAAAGCTTCGACTGTTTTGCTGTCATCCATGATGTAAAGTTGTGCAAGAAGAGCAAATTGTTGGTCAACTTTTGTATTGTCAACGATGAATTTAGCCATTTTACCCGGAAGAATTTTGTCCCAGATTTTTTCTGGTTTTCCTTCAGCTTTGAGTTCTTCTTCAAATGAAGCTTTCGCTGCTGCAAGAACTTCTTCTGTTAATTGGCTCTTAGAACCAAATTCATGGTGTGGAAGTTCTGGTTTGTTAACAAGTACACGGCTAGCGTTGTCTTCATCAATTTTGTGGTTCATTTGTGCTAATTCAGCTTTTACAAATTCTGAATCAAGTTCATCAGCTGAAAGAACAGTAGGGTTCATTGCAGCGATATGCATTGATACTTGCTTAGCAAGTGTTTCATCTGCACCTTCAACGACAGAAACAACCCCAATTTTACCACCGTTATGTTGGTAAGCTCCAAAGTGTTGAGCATCAGTTTTTTCAATTACTGCAAAACGACGGAAAGTAATTTTTTCTCCGATTGTAGCAGTCGCTTGAACAAGTTCTGCTTCAAGAGTAATACCTGAAGCTGTTTCAAGTGCCAATGCTTCTTCGTTAGTTGCTGGTTTTTTAGACGCAATAAGTTCTGCCGTTTCTTTAACCAAGGCAACAAATTGATCATTTTTAGCTACGAAGTCTGTTTCTGAGTTCAATTCAACAATCGCTGCAACATTTCCGTTTACGGCAATTCCTGTAAGTCCTTCAGCGGCTACACGATCAGCTTTTTTAGCTGCTTTCGCAATCCCTTTTTCACGAAGAAGTTCTGCTGCTGCTTCCATATTTCCGTCAGTTTCAACAAGAGCGCGTTTAGCGTCCATGATTCCTGCACCAGTTTTTTCACGTAATTCTTTTACTTGAGCTGCTGTTACTGCCATTTTGTAAATCTCCTATGTGTTTTTTTCTGTCAGTATTGACAGTAGTTTTATTTAAAAAAACAGGCGAGGCGTAAGGCCTCGCCTGTTGTAGTTACTTAATTAGTATAAGTTGAAGTTAAAATTATTTACCTTCAACGATTTCAGCAAGTTCTTCAAGTGATTCTTCTGAAGCTGCTTCTTCTGCTACGAAATCATCCGCTGCATCTTCACCTTGACGTCCTTCAATGATAGCGTCTGCCATTTTAGCTGTAATCAATTTAACAGCACGGATAGCATCATCATTTGCAGGGATAACTACGTCGATTGGTTCTGGATCTGCGTTTGTGTCAACCATTGCTACAACTGGGATTCCCAAAGTTTTAGCTTCTTTAACTGCGATTTGTTCAGCATGTGGGTCAACGATGTACATAACATCTGGAATACGAGGCATATCAGCGATACCACCGATGAATTTTTCAAGGCGTTCGCGTTCTTTGTTAAGAAGAACTACTTCTTTCTTAGGTAAAACTTCGAAAGTTCCTTCTTCTTCCATTTTGTTGATTTCTTTAAGGCGTGTCACACGTGTTTGGATAGTGTTCCAGTTAGTGAGCATACCACCCAACCAACGGTGGTTTACGTAGTATTGACCAGCGCGGAGAGCTTCTTCTTTAACTGCTTCTGCAGCTTGTTTTTTAGTACCAACAAAAAGAACTACTGCACCTTCTTGTGAAGCGTTTTTTACATAGTTGTAAGCATCGTCAACAAGTTTTACAGTTTTTTGAAGGTCGATAACGTGAATACCATTACGTTCTGTGAAGATGTATGGTTTCATTTTTGGGTTCCAACGACGAGTTTGGTGACCGAAGTGAACACCAGCTTCAAGAAGTTGTTTCATTGAAATAACTGACATGTTAATGTCTCCTTTTAAAATAGTTTTTCCTCTTTCATCTGTCATCCGCAGCCGCAATACTTGCGTACACTACGACTTTGTCGAGACGAAATGCGAGATGGTTGCATAGCAACTCTATCATTATACATTGTTTGACCTATTTTTGCAAGTATCTATTCATGCTTCTATTGTTCAATAAATCTATTTTTCTAGCCACTCCTATTGTCTGACAAATTTAATTGTTAATTTAGGCTCTATAATCACTAAAAGAGTAAGTTTTTAAATTTTTTTCTAAGAAAAAATTAATATTTTTACTGAAACCGCTTTTTTTGTGATAAAATAATTATAGTAAATAAATTAGTTTGTGAGGAGAGAAATATGAAAGAAAAAATCCTTTTAGGCGGCTATACAAAACGTGTATCTAAAGGCGTATATAGTGTTCTTTTGGACACTAAAGCTGCTGAATTATCATCATTAAATGAAGTCGCTGCGATTCAAAACCCTACTTATATCACTCTCGATGAAAAGGGACACCTCTATACTTGTGCAGCAGATAGTAATGGTGGAGGAATCGCCGCCTTTGATTTTGATGGCGAAACTGCTACTCATCTCGGAAATGTCACAACCACGGGAGCTCCACTCTGCTATGTTGCCGTGGACGAAGCGCGACAATTAGTTTACGGAGCGAACTATCATCTTGGAGAAGTTCGTGTTTATAAGATTCAAGCTAATGGCTCACTCCGATTAACGGATACAGTAAAACATACCGGTTCTGGACCACGTCCTGAACAAGCTAGCTCACACGTTCATTATTCTGATTTGACTCCTGACGGACGACTTGTCACCTGTGATTTGGGAACAGATGAAGTCACTGTTTATGATGTCATTGGTGAAGGTAAACTCAATATTGCTACAATTTATCGGGCAGAAAAAGGAATGGGTGCTCGTCATATTACTTTCCATCCAAATGGTAAAATCGCTTATTTGGTTGGAGAGTTAAATTCAACAATTGAAGTTTTAAGTTACAATGAAGAAAAAGGACGCTTTGCTCGTCTTCAAACAATTAGCACCCTACCTGAAGATTATCATGGAGCAAATGGTGTTGCTGCCATCCGTATTTCATCTGACGGTAAATTCCTCTATACTTCTAATCGTGGACATGATTCTTTGACAACTTACAAAGTAAGTCCTCTTGGTACAAAACTTGAAACTATTGGCTGGACAAATACTGAAGGTCATATCCCTCGCGATTTTAATTTCAACAAAACTGAAGATTATATCATTGTCGCTCATCAAGAATCTGATAATTTATCTCTTTTCTTGCGAGATAAAAAAACCGGTACTTTAACTTTGGAACAAAAAGATTTTTACGCTCCTGAAATCACTTGTGTTTTACCACTATAAAAATTTATTTTTTCACAAAGTTTGACTGATAAACTAAAAAAGATTGCTAATTTCTCTCAAAGAATTAGCAATCTTTTTTTCTTCAGTAAAGCTTGTTATAAACCGTTTTCTAAACTTTTGATGAGTGTTTTTGTAAAAACTATCACAATATTGCTTGACATCTATAAAAAACTTTGTTAAACTATTCACGTAAAAGAAAGTGAACGAAATCACAAAGGAGAACCTACAAATATGGCAACTAAAAAAGCCGCTCCAGCTGCAAAGAAAGTTTTAAGCGCTGAAGAAAAAGCCGCAAAATTCCAAGAAGCTGTTGCTTATACTGACAAATTAGTCAAAAAAGCACAAGCTGCTGTTCTTAAATTTGAAGGATATACACAAACTCAAGTCGATACTATTGTCGCTGCAATGGCTCTTGCAGCAAGCAAACATTCTCTAGAACTCGCTCATGAAGCCGTTAACGAAACTGGTCGTGGTGTTGTCGAAGACAAAGATACCAAAAACCACTTTGCTTCTGAATCTGTTTATAACGCAATTAAAAATGACAAAACCGTTGGTGTCATTTCTGAAAACAAGGTTGCTGGATCTGTTGAAATCGCAAGCCCTCTCGGTGTACTTGCTGGTATCGTTCCAACGACTAATCCAACATCAACAGCAATCTTTAAATCTTTATTGACTGCAAAAACACGTAATGCTATTGTTTTCGCTTTCCACCCTCAAGCTCAAAAATGTTCAAGCCATGCAGCAAAAATTGTTTACGATGCTGCAATTGAAGCTGGTGCACCGGAAGACTTTATTCAATGGATTGAAGTACCAAGCCTTGACATGACTACCGCCTTGATTCAAAACCGTGGACTTGCAACAATCCTTGCAACTGGTGGCCCAGGAATGGTAAACGCCGCACTCAAATCTGGTAACCCTTCACTCGGTGTTGGAGCTGGTAATGGTGCTGTTTATGTTGATGCAACTGCAAATATTGAACGTGCCGTTGAAGACCTTTTGCTTTCAAAACGTTTTGATAATGGGATGATTTGTGCCACTGAAAATTCAGCTGTTATTGATGCTTCAGTTTATGATGAATTTATTGCTAAAATGCAAGAACAAGGCGCTTATATGGTTCCTAAAAAAGACTACAAAGCTATTGAAAGTTTCGTTTTTGTTGAACGTGCTGGTGAAGGCTTTGGAGTAACTGGTCCTGTTGCCGGTCGTTCTGGTCAATGGATTGCTGAACAAGCTGGTGTCAAAGTTCCTAAAGATAAAGATGTCCTTCTTTTTGAACTTGATAAGAAAAATATTGGTGAAGCACTTTCTTCTGAAAAACTTTCTCCTTTGCTTTCAATCTACAAAGCTGAAACACGTGAAGAAGGAATTGAGATTGTACGTAGCTTACTTGCTTATCAAGGTGCTGGACATAATGCTGCAATTCAAATCGGTGCAATGGATGATCCATTCGTTAAAGAATATGGCGAAAAAGTTGAAGCTTCTCGTATCCTCGTTAACCAACCAGATTCTATTGGTGGGGTCGGAGATATCTATACTGATGCAATGCGTCCATCACTTACACTTGGAACTGGTTCATGGGGGAAAAATTCACTTTCACACAATTTGAGTACATACGATCTATTGAATGTTAAAACAGTGGCTAAACGTCGTAATCGCCCACAATGGGTTCGTTTGCCAAAAGAAATTTACTACGAAAAAAATGCAATTTCTTACTTACAAGAATTGCCACACGTCCACAAAGCTTTCATTGTTGCTGACCCTGGTATGGTTAAATTTGGTTTCGTTGATAAAGTTTTGGAACAACTTGCTATCCGCCCAACTCAAGTTGAAACAAGCATTTATGGCTCTGTTCAACCTGACCCAACTTTGAGCGAAGCTATTGCAATCGCGCGTCAAATGAAACAATTTGAACCTGACACTGTCATCTGTCTTGGTGGTGGTTCTGCTCTTGATGCTGGTAAGATTGGTCGTTTGATTTATGAATATGATGCTCGTGGTGAAGCTGACCTTTCTGATGATGCAAGTTTGAAAGAACTTTTCCAAGAATTAGCTCAAAAATTTGTCGATATTCGTAAACGTATTATTAAATTCTACCATCCACATAAAGCACAAATGGTTGCAATTCCTACTACTTCTGGTACTGGTTCTGAAGTGACTCCATTTGCAGTTATCACTGATGATGAAACTCATGTTAAGTACCCACTTGCTGACTACCAATTAACACCACAAGTTGCCATTGTTGACCCTGAGTTTGTTATGACTGTACCAAAACGTACTGTTTCTTGGTCTGGTATTGATGCGATGTCACACGCGCTTGAATCTTATGTTTCTGTTATGTCTTCTGACTATACAAAACCAATTTCACTTCAAGCGATCAAACTCATCTTTGAAAACTTGACTGAGTCTTATCATTATGACCCAGCGCATCCAACTAAAGAAGGACAAAAAGCCCGCGAAAACATGCACAATGCTGCAACACTCGCTGGTATGGCCTTCGCTAATGCTTTCCTTGGAATTAACCACTCACTTGCTCATAAAATTGGTGGTGAATTTGGACTTCCTCATGGTCTTGCCATCGCCATTGCTATGCCACATGTCATTAAATTTAACGCTGTAACAGGAAACGTTAAACGTACCCCTTACCCACGTTATGAAACATATCGTGCTCAAGAGGACTACGCTGAAATTTCACGCTTCATGGGATTTACTGGTAAAGATGATTCAGATGAAAAAGCTGTGCAAGCTCTGGTTGCTGAACTTAAGAAACTGACTGATAGCATTGATATTAATATCACCCTTTCAGGAAATGGTGTCGATAAAGCTCACCTTGAACGTGAACTTGATAAATTGGCTGACCTTGTTTATGATGATCAATGTACTCCTGCTAATCCTCGTCAACCAAGAATTGATGAGATTAAACAACTCTTGTTAGACCAATACTAATAATCTATTGATGAAAGTAATTAAAACGCCCATATAAATTTATCTGGGCGCTTTTTTAATAGAATATAAATTAATGTCAAAGGATTATAATTTTTCAATTTCTTCAAAAAGAGCTTTTGCTTCTACTGAGTAACCGTAATCTCCCAAGGTTTGCGCGTGTTTTTTCATTTCTTCAATCGCTCCGTTTTGTTTTTGCAATACTTTATAATGAGCTTCATGATATTTTAAAATAATTTTTTCATAGAAAAAATTGATACTTATTCCTATTTCATTTAAGTGATTGATATATTTAAAAGCTTGCATCAAATTTTCTCGACGTAACCAAGTATCAATAAGATTTAAAAATGTTCTTATTACGATCTGCTGATTGAGATGAATTGAGTGATAATAATTTGCTTTTCCTAAAATTTGCATTCCATAATACTCTAAAGCATTATCATCAAAATGTCGAAGACAATTCCCAAAAATCCATAGTTCATAGCGTCCCCATTCGCTGATAGATTCAAGGTAGTTCATCAAAAAGTCAGTATCTTCCTTAAAAACAGTAGAACCTTTTGCCATTGCTAAGTTGATTTTAACCACTATTTTATTAATCTGATAAAATTTATTATCAGGTTTCTGTTGGCATTTTTCTTCCCAAAAATTTTGAATTTCCTTTATTACTTTGATATTTTTTTGCGCATAAGCCACAGCCAACTCGTGACGGTAGTTGTATTCATCTGATTGTTCATATTCGTTATAAAGGTTTTGAAATTCATCTAAATAGACATTTGAGTTTTCTAAAACGGTAAATAGTTTACCCACCGTAATCTCTGTTTCTCCTTTTTCAAATTTTGCGAGCTGAGATTCTGAAAAATCGCCACCAGTCATTTCTTTTAATTTCAGATGCTTCGTTTCTCTGATAAAAGCAATTATTATTCCGGTTTTTAAATTTTTTTCCATTTCATTTTCCCTTTGTCATATATTCCAAATTTATTAAATTATTTGAAATTATTATACAACTTTGCTTTTAGCTTGTAAACTAGATAAAAAAACTACTGACAGCTTTTCTGTCAGTAGTTTTTTATTTTTCTAAAATAAATATTTTTTCTAGCTAAAAGATAAATTAGGAGAATAAGTAAGGAAATCAGACCAAATATTAAATAAATAAATTCTACAGTTAAATTTTGGGCAATTAGACCGCTTGATAAATCAGCAAAAATAAAAAACAGAGATAAAAATGTATCATATATTGACCAGAAAACTACTCGATTATTTTTTATTAGTTTATTAAATTCCCCAATGAAAAAGTTATTATAGCCACCATTTATTAATCTAAAAATAGAAAATAAAACAATAGTAGTAAATACCGATTTTGTAAAAAATAAAAGAATTGATATTAATGGTAATAGCATAACTATCGATAATTTTTTCCACTTTATTCGACTCCCAATTGCCATACATACATTAAAAGTAAACAAAACAAGCCCTAAATACTTAAGTGGAAAATAATGATATTTCAATAAAATACTACTCCAACTATTGACAGACATGATGAGTGTTGTGACAGTTATTCCTAATAAAATGAATAAGTTTAGCTTAGACGATACTTTTAATCCCTTTCGTAATGTCCTTATATTAATAGTTATTTTTTCTTCTTGTTTTTCTTCTCTTTTTTCTAATTTTATAAAACATAAAAAAATGGTTGAAAAAACAATAAATGCTACTGATATTATGATTGGTAAAAAACGATTGAAATGTAGTATGGCTGGTGTGATAATTGTCATCACTGATATTGCAAGATATTGTATTGAACTGCTGCCTTCAAGATATTTGCGATATGTAACATCATCTGGAAATTGTTCATAAGAAAAAGTTTGCATTACTCCAGAAGATAGAGCTTCTGATATCCCAAGTATGACCGCTGCTAAGATTGCTAAATAAAATTTTTCAAATAAAAATAGGGTAAAAGCAATAATTGACAAAATATTATTAAGTAATAATACTTTTTTTCTATTTTTTTGTTCAGCATAAATACCTAGCGGTAGATTTAAAATCACTCCTATTATTTGCGTCATTGCACTAATAATCATAATCTCAGAATATCTATAACCCAAAGCATTCATAATTAATATGCTAATAAAAAAATAGGGAAGGAGGGACAAAAAGAGTTTAAATAGAAAAAGTTGTTTATATTTGATTATGATTTTCATAGCTAACAAGTTTTATCTTTCGTAAAGTTAGGATTTAATGTTCTTTGTAATTTGGGATAGCATCCCCCCTCGCAAATTCTTAACATTGAGCACTTTAAACAATCTTTATTTTCTGTTTTAAATTCTCTAACTTCTGTATAATTTGAATCGTTTTTCCATATTTCAGCCAATGTTTGATGAAAAGCATTGGAAGTATGCTTTTCACCTAAAAATGCAATACAAGGTAAGACATCCCCGTTAGATAAAATCTCCATTTTCGTATGCTTCGCTCTACAACCAAAATACATATTTTCAAATTCCGATAGATTTTTTCCCTCCTCAATTAACTCTGGAAAAGCCGTAAAATAAAAACATCCTTCAACTGAAAAATTGAAATTATCTATTTTATTATCTAGTAGATATCTTCTAACTTTTTCTTCTAATTTTCTCAGGTCTGATATATTGTATATTTTTGTTATTTTTGTAAAACCAGTCACTTCGGAGTAGTCCGCAATAGAAAAACGGTCAATTTCGTTTTTAATCGCAAACTTCAAGAGCTCCATAATATCCTCTTCACTTTGATTAGAATAAACCGTATTTAATCTGACTTTCTTTTTTCTTTCATGAAAAAGCTTTATTAATTCTATTCCTCTTTTTGCCCTTGTACCCATGAGTTCAAAATTTTTAAAATCATCTATTGATTCAAGAGATATAACTGGGGTAATATAATCAGATTGGCAAATAATATCTATTGTTGATTTTTTTATCTCTTGACCATTTGTTGTTATTGTTGTCACTACTTTCAATGAATCAATAATTTTTAAAAGATTATCTATGTCTTTATATTTCGTTGGCTCCCCACCTAATATAGAAAATGATAAAATTCCATTTTCTTTTGCTTGACTTAAAATCTTTTTCCAATCATCTGCAAGATGAACATTTTCGTCTTCTCTGTTTGCAAGAAAGCAAAAGCCACAATGAAGATTGCAATACATACTAGGATAAATCACTAACTCTAGCGGAAAACTCATTTGATTTAATTTTTTCAGCTCTTTAACCTTACTTTGTATTTTATTAATAATTGAGAAAGAAGATACCTCTTTTTCTTCTATCTCTCCTTTTTTATAAATTTTTTCTCGTAAAATTTTTGTTAGAGAATCAGCATTAAAATATTTTATGTATTCGTTAAATGCTTTTTCTTTTCCCATTTCTTTTACTAAAGATAAAAAAATAGACTCACTTTCTGACAATTCTAATCTGCTAAAATTATTTTTATTTATTAAAATTCCGCCGTTTTTCTCAACTCTAAATAATAATTCATCTGATAAAACGTACATATTAACATCCTTTCTAAATATTACTCAAAAAAAGGCGACTAAACGTCGCCAATTCTGCTATCAAATTTTATTTGCTAGCAGCCCATCCATCTCCCTTAGCCATTGAACTATTTTCCAATACATTTTTAAGCATTGCCAAAAGCTCTGGTTTGGTTGATTGTTCTTTAAGTTCTTTTTGCATAATAAATCTCCTTTTAATATAGACAGATACCAATTTTGATTCAATTGCTATCTGTTATTTTATCAAAATTATTGATAGTATAAATTTTATTTGGAATATATGCCAAAACTCTATTAATTGTTAAGTTCATGAGAAAACCCACGTTGTTACTATATTGGCTCTCTTTTTTTCTTCTTTATTTTTATTACTCTATCTCCAGTTTTTACTTTCAAAACCCCAATTCTAAACTTTTTATAAAAAAATTTATTTTATTTATCTTTTGTCATATATTCCAAAAATATCCGATGAAAAAACTACTGACAGAAAAGCTGTCAGTAGTTTTTATTTTTCTAAATAATCTAAAGCGTCCTGAATAGTTTTGACGGGAACGATTTTCATCTTCGTTTTTAGTTTTTTAGCGGCGGCTTTGGCTCCAAGGTAATTGTTGCTACTTTCCTTTTTGGTGCCTGAATCAGGCACTAAGAAGACTTTTGCCCCTTCTTTACTCGCTGTGGCTACTTTTTTATCAACACCGCCGATTTGACCAATGCTTCCGTCGTGTTCAATCGTCCCAGTTCCAGCAATTTCGCGACCGTTTCGCAAATCTTTTCCTGTCAACTGACTGTAAATTTCTAGTGTAAACATCATCCCCGCAGAGGGACCACCGATTGAACCCGCGTTGACAGTAACTTTCGGAGTCGTCACGACTTCAGTATGGTCAACTAGGCTAATCCCTATTCCTGTTTTACCATTAGCAATTTTGATGTATTTGCCAGTTGACTTGTGCTTTGTGCCGTCAATTCTCGTGTATTCAATCGTTACTGAATCACCGACTTTTTGTTTGGAAACATAAGCAATCATGTCGGCACTTGATGTAAACTGTTGACCATTGACTGCTGTAATCGTATCTGCAAGTTCTAGCTTATTTTTAAAGGTCGAATTTTTGGCAATATCAAGGACATAAACGCCTTCATATTTAAGTTCATAAGGTTTATTAGCTAATTTAAAAGCTTGATAAATCGCTGTATTCTGTGCCGTTTCCATGTAAAACTGGTTGACACGGTTGAACTGTGCGTCGTTAAGTCCACCAGTCATTTCTTGCTCACTATAAATGCTTGTAAAACTATTAAAATGGCTGTAAATCATTGTAGCAAGATTTGCTCGTGCAATTTGGACAGTCGTCAGAAAAAAATCACCTTTATGTTCATCTTTTTTGCCTTCAACTTTGACCATTTTCCCTAAAGGCTCGGTTGTTCCGGGCATTTCCACATAGTAACTCGTTGGATAAAATAAAGCTAAAAGGGCAACAACAATTAGACCAATCGAGATTCCCCATTTTAATTTGGGATTAATTTTTTTATTTTTTTTCATCTAATTTCCTTAATTCACGACTCACATTTTCTGGAACCCAAGCACTGACATCTTGACCAAAGGCATGTAATTCTCGCATCCGTGTTGAATTTAATGGTTCAAGTTCTGGTTTTGCTAAGAAAAAGATGGTTTCAATGCCTGTCATTTCCATATTAAAATAGAACATATTTTTTTCATATTCTAAATCTTGGCTATTGCGCAAAGAACGAACCAGAGCTGTCACGCCAAGTTTTTTTGCGATATTCACTGTCAAATCACGTTCATGTTTGATGACTTTGACTTTATGAGTTACTGACAGGCTTGTCAGTGCTTCTTCTAGCATTTCCACTCGTTTATCAGTTGGAAAAAGTGGATTTTTTTGGTCATTTTTAAAAATTCCAACATAAAGTTGATCAAAATGTTGACTGGCACGTTTGATAACGTCTAAATGACCATTTGTCAGTGGGTCAAAAGTTCCTGTAAAGAGTCCAATTTTTTCTGTCATTACTTTTTTCTTTCTTAATTTACTGACAGAATTTCTGTCAGTAAAAGTCAAAATTCATAAATTGAAATTTTAGAAATTCCGTAAGTTTTTTGTCTGGTCAGCTCTAATTTCCCAATTTGGTCAGGGAGTTCAACTTCCTTGTCTGTTTCACAGACGACAATTACATTTTCTGTCAGTCGTTTTTTCTCTTGCAAAAGTTCTAAGTTTTCAACAATTTGTTCTTTAGCATAAGGTGGGTCTAAGAGGACTAAATCAAAAGTCTCTGACAAGTTTGATAAGACTCGTTCTGCTGACATTTTTAATAATTGAAATTTTTCAGGCTCTTTGGTCATCTTGATATTTTCCAAAATGACTTGTTGAGCTGCTCTGTCTTTTTCGACGAGAATGGCGTGATCCATTCCTCTTGAAATGGCTTCAATTGCCAAACTACCTGAGCCTGCAAATAAATCAAGAACACGTCCCCCTTCAAAATAAGGGCCAATCATATTAAAAATGGCTCCTTTAACTTTATCGGTGGTTGGTCTTGTTGTTTTTCCTGCCAATGTTTTCAGCGGTCTTCCGCCATAATTTCCTGAAACTACTCTCATGAAAATAATTATATCACAAAATTTCAAATGGAGAGCCGAATCTCCCTGTAAGCCTTGGTTTAAAGGTTCTGTCAGTAAAAATTTTCTTATTATTTTACTGACAAAAAAATAAGTTTCTCAAATCAGAATTTCATTCTAACTTTTGAAACTTATTTTTACCTATATTTAACTCATGAATGACTTTCATGCATCCGAATTGCTCGTAGTGAGGGCAGCACACCTAATACAATAATGAAAAACATGAAGATGGTCATTCCAATATTTCCATAAAGACTTGAGAGAGACACAAGGATTCCTGACAAGACCGAAGCGATAGGCTGAGTCACTGAAAAAGCTCCTGTATAAGTTCCCACTTGGTCTCCGTCCATTAAATCGGCCCGCAGAGCCTGTGAAAATGGAACCAAAATCATTTCACCGATTGTTGCTATCAATGCTGCAATCAGTTCCCAAGTTAAATCACGACCAAGAAATGCAATCATGAAGCCCAAACCTTGCAAAATAATTCCAATGGATATTCCACTACTTCGTGACCAGTTTTTGGTTAGTTTGTTGACTCTCCCCATAAATAATACGATGACTAAGGTATTGACCATTAGGAAAATTGTCAGCATCCGTTGTCCATAAACTTCAATTCCAAAAATCCTTGCTGTTCTAAAACTATCACTCAAATGGACTGGAAGATAATAATCAATTTGATTAAAAATCATCGCAATAAAGACCGAAGCAAATAAATAATACATGAAAATACGGTCTTTAGCAACTGTGAAATAGGCTTTAATAATGTTTGATTCTTGCTTATGCTGCTGAGTATCTGGATTGAAGGATTCATCAATCCAAAAAATTACAACCAAACAACTAACGATTTCTTCAATTGTGATAGCTAAAAGTAACCAAACCAAATAATCTCGGAAAAACCAACCTGAAAGTCCTGAACCAATCATGATTGCAAAATTGATAATCCAATATTGAATACTATAAACGACTCGCCGATTTCCACTTGTTGTCAAATCTACAATCATCGCTTGACTTGCGGTGTTAAAAAAGCCAAAACCAAAATTAATAATAAGAAATCCTAAAAAAGTGACCCAAGGATTGAAGTAAAAAGATGAGTTTGCAAATGTTGCTAAAGCTCCACCAAAACCAGTAATGGCAGTTGAGAAAATCATCACAGGTCTTCGTCCCTGAACGTCGGACAAATGACCAGCATAAAGCCCAACCAAGAAAACCATGACTGAACTAATGACTAAAAGTAATCCCGTGATTCCCGCTCCCATATATTTATTGTAGTAAATTGTCATTGAGCCACCCACTGTACTAAAGCAAAGCGTCCCAAAAAAATTCATAATTAAACGAATTTTAAGTGTAGGATGTAATCCAAAAAAATCTTTCATTTTATTTCTTTCTGTTTTTTTCAATAAAAAATCTATCTTGACTCCTTTTCAAGATAAATTCCTGTTTTTAGAAGTCATTTTTTTAATTAATTTTTGTTTTCTGATGTCTATTTACAGCAATAAGCACTAAAATAATCGCTAGAACTTCAGTCAATGCTAAGACTAAAGAAACTCCTGTTGCTTTAATCATTGGTGAAATCGAAACAAGTAAGCCGGCAAGAATGGAGGCAATCGGCATCTTAATTGCGGCAACGCCATTGTAAGAACCAATTTTTTCTGGATTCATCAAATCTGCACCTAAAGTTTGAACACTTGGTGTATAAACAATTTCACCTAAAGTATAAACAATACCGGCAATGAAAATAGGCGTAAACGTCGTTGTCAAAAATGAAAAAATCATCCCAATTGCCATAAATAAACTTCCCCAAATAAATCCTTTTTGGTGTGACCAGTCCTTGGTCAATCGATTTAGGGTGGTCATTAATAGGACCACTAATACACAAGCTAAAATCAAATAAATCGTAAGCATCCGTTGTCCATAGATTTCAAAACCAAAAAAAGTGATTGTTTTAAAACTATTTGATAAATGAACAGGCAAAAAATTATCAAATTGCATGATAATAAAAGTGGTCGCAATATTAGCACCCATAAAAATCATGTAAGTTTTATCTTGTAGCACTGTCTTATAGGCCTGAAAAATATTTTCTGCTTCTTCTTTGGCCTTTACAATCGGTCTAAAAGTCTCAGTCATTACAAAAGTGGTTAAGAAAAATGAGACTAAGACAGTTAAAAGTAATATCACTAAAAGTGCTTCAAATGCTGGTCTAAAAAGCCAAGCACCTAATGCTGCTCCTAAAATAACTGACAAGTTTTGCGCCCAATAATCCAACATAAAAACAACTTTACGATTTTCAGCATTTGATGCATCAATAATCATGGCATTTCCTGCAGTAATCACAAGATTATAACCAAAACTAATCAGCAAAAAAGCAATAAAAGTTGACCAAGGATTCACGTGACCTGGTAAGTTTGAGGCAATGGCTAAAAGAGCTCCCAAAAGTTGAATCACTGTCCCAAAAACCATCACTGGTTTTCGACCATTTCGGTCAGCAAAAAAACCTGCAAGAATTCCTGCGACAAAAGTGGCTACTGCAGATAAGGCAAGCAAAATCCCTGTAATTGCACTTCCCAAATGTTGATTATAATAAATGGTCATTGAAGAAAAAACGGTGCCATATGAAAAGGCACCTAAAAAAACAATTCCTAAACGGAGTTGCAAATTTTTGTCTAAATTCCAAAACTCTTTCATATTATTCCTTAAATTTTCCGATTTTTTTAATTTATCTATAATTGTAGCACAAATAATAAACAAAAACTAGGTGGATTTTTAAAAGTTGTTAATAAAATACAGAGATTGAAAACATAACTTATGAAAATATACAAAAAATCACTGACAGAAATCTTGTCAGTGATTTTTATGACACTTTTAATCAAAGATTAAAGACGGTCATTCAATTCTTTGCTGAGTTCTTCAAATCCTGGTTTACCAAGAAGAGCGAACATATTTTTCTTGTAAGCTTCAACACCTGGTTGGTTGAATGGGTTAATTCCGTTCAAGTAACCAGAAACACCGATAGCAAGTTCAAAGAAGTAAATTGCATATCCAAGTGTGAATTCGTCTTGTTCAGGTAATGTCACGATCATGTTTGGAACATTTCCGTCAGTGTGAGCAAGAAGCACGCCGTCAGCTGCTTTTTTGTTAACGAAGTCAACATCTTTACCTTGCAAGTATCCAAGTCCATCAAGGTCAGCGTCAAGTTCTGGAATGTTGATGTTTTTACGTGGTTTTTCAATACGGATTGCTGTTTCAAAAACAGTACGTGTTCCTTCTTGAATCCATTGTCCTAATGAGTGAAGGTCTGTTGAGAAGTTAGCTGAAGTTGGGTAAATTCCTTTTTGGTCTTTCCCTTCTGATTCACCAGCCAATTGTTTCCACCATTCTGAGAAATATTGAAGGCTTGGTTCGTAATTGATCAAGATTTCTGAGAATTTACCTTTACGGTAAAGGATATTGCGAAGTGCAGCATAGGCGTAAGCATCATTTTCATGAACATTTGTAGAAGTGTATTCTTTACGCGCAGCGTTAGCACCTTCCATCAAAGCTGTGATATCAGCACCTGAAGCTGCAATTGGCAAAAGTCCAACAGCTGTCAATACTGAGAAGCGTCCACCAACTGAATCTGGAACAACGAAAGTTTCCCAGTTGTTTGCGTCCGCATTAACTTTTACAGCACCTTTTTCTTTATCAGTTGTTGCGTAAATACGTTTGTTTGCTTCTTCACGACCGTATTTTTTAACTAACATTTCTTCGAAGACACGGAAAGCAATCGCTGGTTCTGTTGTTGTACCTGATTTAGAGATTACATTTACAGAGAAATCTTTGTCAGCAACGTAATCTACAAGGTCAGCCAAGTATGATGAAGAAATTGAGTTACCAGCATAAAGAATACGTGGTGCTTTACGTTCTTCGGCAGTTTGCAAGTTAACAAAGCTGTTGCTCAAAAAGTCAATTGCTGCACGTGCACCGAGGTATGAACCACCGATACCGATAACAATAAGAACTTCTGAATCAGATTGAATTTTTTTAGCTGCTTTTTGAATACGAGCAAATTCTTCTTTGTCGTAATCTTCAGGAAGGTCAAGCCATCCGATATAATCGCTCCCAGCACCTTTTCCTTCGTGGAGCAATTTAGCTGCCCCGTCGATTTGCCATTGGATTTCGTCTAATTCATTTTCAGCTACAAATGGAGTGAGTTTTGAATAGTCAAATTTAATATGAGCCATTTTAATTCCTTTCAATTTCTCGCTTTTTACGAGAATTTAGCTATTGAAGAACGACAACTTTTGCATTGTTTTATCTTCGAATTTTCTAGTTCATTTTATCACTTTTTCGGCTTTTTAACAATACTAAAGGTTATGTAAGCGCTTATTTGTTTAGCTTTCTATCTGTGAAACTTTTCCAGCTTTGGGACAGCTTTTTTTATAAAAATTTAGTTTAAGATTTCAATGAATATTTATTGTTATCAAAAGATTTACTGATAAGCTAACTCCTAACACTTTTAAGGGTGTCAAATCTCTTTGACGACTGACAAATCAGTCTTTCATGTAAATTTTTGCTAAAATATTAATGATGAAATATACATTTGAAATTGACCTTGACCGTTATAAAAATCTAGCCCAACAAAAACAAAAGACACATAAGAAATTTTTAGCTGGACTTGCCAAAAAACCACCAAAGCAATTAGATAAAATCGTTAAAGAAGTTCATGAAGAGGTTTTTTTAGAAATTGATTGCACCAAATGTGCTAATTGTTGCAAAACCTTAGGCCCTCTTTGGACAGAGGCCGATATTGAACGCGTCGCCAAACATTTAAAAATGAAAGTGAGTGACTTTGAAGCCGCATATCTCCGAACTGACGAAGATGGTGACAAAGTTTTTCAAACCATGCCTTGTCCGTTTCTTGGTTCTGACAATCTCTGTAGCATTTACGAAGTTCGTCCTAAAGCTTGTCGCGAATTTCCCCATACTGACCGTAAAAAGATTTATCAAATCAATAATTTAACGATAAAAAATACACTTTACTGTCCAGCTGCTTATGAATTTGTTGAGAAATTATCTTATAGACTCAAATAAAAATTACTGACAGGTCTGTCAGTAATTTTTTTATTATGCCAAAAGTTCTTTCAAAGCTTCTTTTGTATCTGTCAGTGAATGTCCCAAGGCTTTTTCAAAATCTTTAGATTCCACATCTAAATCTTTTGCTTCAATATCTTTTTGGAAGCCGAGGAAAAGTTCCGCTACAAAATCTGGAAGTCCAGTTTCAACTAAATGACTGACAAAAGTTTTGTCATCAGCAGCGACTACTTCAAATTCCTTATCAGAAACTGCTTTTAGTGCTTGAGCAAGTTCGGCGTAAGTCAATCTTTTTCCTGAAAGCTCCAAAACTTCTGGAAAATCTGCTCCAGCAAGTGCTTTTGCTCCAACTTCTGCATATTCGCGTTTCAAAGCCCAGCCCACTTTACCTGTTTGTGCATTGTAAACAAATTTTCCAGTTGAAAGTGCAGCAGCAATAATTGGCATTTCATTTTCAAAGTACCAGTTATTACGTAAAAATGTGTGGGCAATTCCTGATTTTTCAATCGCCTTTTCAGTATAGATGTGGTCAGCAGCTAAGTCACTTGTTGCCCTTTCTGCTTGAGGAAAACTTGTATAAGCAATATAAGAAATTCCAGCACTTTTGGCTGCATCAACAACATTTTGATGCTCAGCTTGACGATTTCCCGGCGCTCCTGAAACAAAAAGCAAACGGTCAATTCCTGTAAATGCTTGTTCTAAAGCAGTTAAATCTGAATAATCTGCCAAACGTACATCGAAACCTGCCGCTTTGAGTGGGGCTGCTTTTTCTTCTGTGCGAGCCAAAACTACAATATCAGAAATTGGAACCAATTCTTTCAAAAATCCGAGTGCATAAGTACCATATCCACCTGTCGCACCTGTTACTAAATATTTCATGTTAAATCCTCCATTTTTTATTATTTTTTATATTTTAAAGTAGCTTGCTTTTTTGACTACCTAAGTGTATAATATCATTGTACTATCACTATGTAAAGTAAGCACTTGAAAGTTAGATACACCCCTTTTAGATACTATTGTATAATATCAACGATTTGAGGTAATAAAAAAATGAAAAAAATTTCTGAACTTCCAGATTGTCCTGTTGAAACAGCACTTGTTTTGATGGGCGACCGTTGGAAAATGCTCATTGTCCGTGATTTATTAGAGCGAACCATGCGCTTTGGCGAACTTCAACGTTCAGTTGGACATATTTCACAAAAAGTTTTGACCCAACATTTACGTGCCCTCGAAGAAAGCGGGCTAGTTCATCGTGAAGTCTATGCAGAAGTACCCCCTCGTGTTGAATATTCACTGACAGAACTTGGAAGAACCCTCAAGCCCATCCATGATACGATGGCAGCTTGGGGAAATCTTTATAAAAAAGAAATCAGCAAAGCTTAAAGATAAAAATTACTGACAGGAAATTCTGTCAGTATTTTTTGTTTAATTATTTATAAATTTCTGCGCACTTTTTCTAATTTTTCAAAAATACGGTGAACAATCGGTCAGTAAAACAGCTGATTTCTGGATTTTTCTACTATTTATTTTAGGTCAAAGTATCAATCTACATAAAAAACAAGTAGAAAATTTGCTATCTTTCTTATTTTTTTGATTTTATTCTAAAAAAACCAGTAGCTTTTGAGCTACTGGTTTTTTATTTATGATTAGTTTTCTTTCAATTCTGCGATACGAGCTTTCACAGTATCAAATTTTTCTTGATAATCGGCTAATTTATCTTTTTCTTTTTGAACAACTTCTGCTTTAGCATTCGCAACAAAACGTTCATTACCCAATTTTTTATTCACTAAATCTAACTCTTTTTGCCATTTGGCAAGTTCTTTTTCAAGTCGAGCAATTTCTTCTTCGATGTTAATCAAACCAGCCAATGGTAAGTATAATTCTGCTCCAGTAATGACCGCTGACATCGCTTGTTCTGGAACCGCCAAGTCTTTAGCAATTGTTAATTCTGAAGGATTAGTGAAACGGCTGATATAAGGAGAAACAGCATTAAAGAAATCTGCATGTTCAGATTTAATCAACATTGGGACAGCTTTAGACAATGGAGTATTAACTTCAGCACGAATATTACGAACGGCTGTAATTAATTCAATTAACATCGCCACACCTTCGCTTGCCTTGTCATCATTAAATTCTGGACGTACTTTTGGATATTCGGCAACAACAATTGAACCAGAAGTATTTGGTAATTTTTCAAAGATTTCTTCAGTGAAGAAAGGCATAATTGGGTGTAATAGACGTAAAACTTGATCTAAAACATGGAGCAATACTGCACGTGTAATGTCTTTTTCAGCTTCATCCTCACCAAACATAACTTCTTTTGTTAATTCCAAATACCAGTTTGCAAACTCATCCCAAATGAAATTGTAAAGAATATGACCAGCGACACCAAATTCAAATTTATCCATTTGTTCAGTCACGCGCCGGGCAGTATCATTCAATCGTGTCAAAATCCAACGGTCAGTGACATTACCAGCAGTTTTATTTGCAACTTTTGTCAAAGCCGAAGAAACAGCATCAGCGCTGACATCTTCTGCATTCATCAAAATATAACGTGAAACATTCCAAATTTTATTGATGAAATTCCAAGCGGCATCCATTTTATCATAAGAAAAACGCACATCTTGTCCTGGTGCAGAACCATTTGATAGGAACCAACGGAGTGCATCAGCTCCATACTTTTCAATCACATCCATTGGATCAATTCCGTTACCAAGCGATTTAGACATTTTACGTCCTTCTTCGTCACGAATCAAACCATGAATCAAAACATTGTGAAATGGTGATTTACCAGTGAATTCTAAAGATTGGAAAATCATGCGTGAAACCCAGAAGAAGATAATATCATAACCTGTTACAAGGGTACTTGTTGGGAAATAACGTTTGAAGTCTGCTGAGTTTTCATCTGGCCAACCCATTGTTGAAAATGGCCACAAAGCTGAACTAAACCAAGTATCGAGCACATCTTCATCTTGTGTCCAACCTTCTCCCTCAGGTGCTTCTTCACCAACATACATTTCACCCGCTTCATTATACCAAGCTGGAATTTGATGTCCCCACCAAAGTTGGCGTGAAATAACCCAATCATGAACATTTTCCATCCATTGCATGAAAGTATCATTGAAACGTGGCGGATAAAATTCTACTGCATCTTCTGTTGTTTGATTAGCAATTGCATTCTTAGCTAATTCGTCCATTTTGACAAACCATTGTGTTGATAAACGTGGTTCAACAACCACTCCTGTTCGCTCTGAGTGCCCAACTTCATGGCGGACTGGTTTTATATCAACCAACTGCCCCAATTCCTTGAGGTCAGCAACAATTTGTTTGCGGGCTTCAAAACGGTCAAGACCTTCATATTTTCCACCATTTTCATTGATGGTTCCGTCATTGTTCATCATGTTAATCATTGGCAAATCATGACGCATCGCAACTTCAAAGTCATTAGGGTCATGAGCAGGTGTAATTTTTACAACCCCAGTTCCTTTTTCCATATCAGCATGGTCGTCTGTCAAAATCGGAATGACACGATTAATGATTGGGAGGATAACATTTTTGCCCACTAAATGTTTATAGCGTTCATCTTTTTCATTGACGATAACAGCTGTATCACCAAGGAAAGTTTCTGGACGTGTTGTGGCGATTTCAACAAACTCATCACTTCCTTCAATTTGGTAAGTGATGTGGTAAAAAGCCCCATCAATTTCTTTGTGAATGACTTCAATGTCTGACAAAGCAGTCATCGCTTTTGGATCCCAGTTGATGAGTTTTTCACCACGGTAAATCCAACCTTTATTGTAAAGTTGAACAAAAACTTTACGAACCGCTTGTGAAAGGCCTTCATCAAGAGTAAAACGTTCACGAGAATAATCCACTGAAATCCCCATTTTACCCCATTGTTCCTTGATTGTTGTGGCATATTCATCTTTCCACTCCCAAACTTTATCAAGGAATTTTTCACGTCCAAGGTCTTGTGGTAAAATACCATCTTCAGCAAGGCGGGCAGCAACTTTTGCTTGAGTGGCAATCCCCGCATGGTCCATTCCTGGCAACCAAAGTGTATCAAAACCTTGCATCCGTTTTTGACGGATGATGATGTCTTGCAAAGTTGTATCCCAAGCATGACCCAAGTGGAGTTTTCCTGTCACATTTGGTGGTGGAATAACGATGCTATAAGGCTCTGCATCGGGATTTCCAGAAGGTTTGAAAACATCAGCTTCAAGCCATTTTTCGTAGCGTCCTGCTTCAACCTCTGTCGGGTTGAATTTTGGGCTTAGTTCGTTTGTCATGTTTTTCTCCTTTGGGTACAAAAAAAGCACCCTGATTTATTCTCCAGGGTGCTTCCGCACGGTACCACCTGATTTTCGTCAATTGACGACACTCATTTTATGCCATAATTTTCTTGAAATGACGCAACCTTCATAAAGTTTGACTGAACACTTTCACCAACCGTGTTCTCTCTATAAGTCTTGCTCTATTACTCCTCGTCAACTTGTTTTTATTTTAGCAGAATTCTTGTTTTTTTACAAGATACTTCTAAATTTTTATTTTTCTTTAATGATTTCTAAAAAATGCTCCAAGCCTTCTTTGGCTTGAATTTGCTGATTACATTGTTCAGAATCTAAGCAAATATAGGTGCCATTTTTAGTATAGGTCCCGTCAGCGCCTCTTTTTGTTGTAGCTAGAAATTGAGTGACAATACTTGTTTTTTGGCAAATGGCACAGATATTTTTCATGCTGCCAGAGATACTGCCATAGAAACCACGCCCGTCAGCGGTCAAAAGATATTTTCGGCCGCTTGAAACTTCATTCCAAGCAAAGTAAGTGACATCACGTAAGTCCCATTGACTTGTCGCTGGAATTTTTAACTTTTTAACTTTTTTGAAAGCTTTTTTCATTTGAGCTTCACTCGGTAAATGAAAAGCTTCGACTAAAGTTTTAAGTTCTGTCAGTAATTTTTCAGCTTGTTCTCTTGATAATTTAGGATTATCAATGGCTGATAAGTATTCTTGGATAGCAACTTTTACTGACAGATTATTTTCACTGACAAGACTGTCAGCATTTTCAGCGATTTGCAAAATTTCTGTGGCGACTTGGGCGTAAACTGCCTCAACTGTCGATTTATCATTGACAGAGTGATAGACATTGACGAGGTCAAAGGTCAGGTATTTAATTCGATTATATTCATATGGTTTTAACATTTTCTTATTCCTTAAGATGTGAACCCGACTGCTTTGAAGTTATGAAAATTGAGAAAATGCGGTTCTGTGCAAGGCACAGGTTCCATTTTGTCTATTTTCATCCACTTCAAGGAGGGTGAACTCAATTTGTTCTTATCCGCAAAGAAATAAGACTTTGCGGTAATCTAAGCGAGAGCTCTTACTCGCACTTGATTACCAACCATCTTCTTAAAATTCATTTGAATCTCCTTTTATCTAATGGTTAGAAGTCACTTCTCTAAAAATAGAAGTCACTCATTAAAATGTTTTTGTTCCAAAATCTGGAACGTCATGGAAATCTTTACCATTTTTGTAGTTTTCAAATTTTCCTTGCAAAAATTGGTAAGCGTCTAAACGACTTTCATAGCGAATAGCTGCTTCTTTCGCTTCTTTTTTACCGTCTTCTGTGGCAATTTTTTCAGCTGCTTTCATGGCAAGTTCAGAAATTTGAACTTGTTGGTCCACCCATTCTTGAAAATCTTTTAAAAAATTTTGTTCGTAAGTCATTTTTTCTCCTATTAAAATTCAGAGCTGTCGGCTCATCATTATCTTTTGGGTTTGATTAAATCATAGCTTTGCTCAACCATTTTGCAAACTTGCTCATCAGCAACATCTCCACCAAGTAAAACATCGTTCCAATGCGTTTTATTCATGTGAAATGCTGGATTAATATCCACAAAGAAATCTCGCAATTCGATTGCGATTTCTGGCTTCTGCTTGATTGCGATATTGACTCGGCCTTCTCGCTCAGAAATATAAGCAAATGATTTTTTATTCTTTAAATGTCGCATCACTACCGTTGGCTGACCCTTCTCCATTTTGGCAAAGGGAGTATCTGCAAAAGTCGGCCCAAGAGACAAGCAAAAATCAATAAGTTCTTTTTTATTCATCTATTTATTAAGCTCCAATTGATAAGCAAAACGGTCACCTTCAAATTGAACAAGTCCTCGTTTTACAAAGCCTTCACGTTCAAAGACGTGTTGCATCAATTTATTGACCGGGTGGGTATCTAGGCGAAAATCAGAGTATCCTTTAGATAACATCAAGGTAAAAATATTTGAAAATAGATATCTTGTCAAAGATTGTCCACGAAATTCGTTAGACAAAGCAATTCGATGAATGGTCACATAATCAAAATTTTGATTTGACCAAGCGCCGTCAGTAATTTGAGTATAAGCTGGTTCTTCACCTGTAATAATTGCACAATAACCGGCTATTTTATCATCAACTAACAAGACATAGGCCTGTTCTTTCGCAAAATCCTCTTCAATATCAAAAACTGCTGGATAAGCATTTTGCCATTGGTCACTCCCAGAATCAGCCAAAAAAGTTCTTGCTTCTTCAATAATTTTCATAATTGACAGCAAATCTTTCGGGCCTGCTTTTCTCATATAAATCATATAAAACCTCGGATTTTTTCCATTTTATCATAAAAATAATTAATGACAGAACCGTCAGATTTACTGACGGCTCTTTTTATTGACAGTATCATCAACTTTCCTATCAAATCTCTTATCTGTCAGTAAATCTAATTTTTTTAGATATCACAAAACGCTAGTCTAAAGAAATTTCTGAATTTTCTTTAGTGACTAGGAGTACCTGTGCCGTTCCCCCTAAATATTTTTCACTCAATTCAGCTAATTTTTGAGTTGCAGCATCTAGAACTTCACCGCGTTCAGGGTCAACAGATTCAATAATCAAAAAAGCATTTTTGGTTTGTTCTGTCAGCATCGTTCTTTGACCATCACGCCAATTCCATGAGCGACAAACTGCACCTTCATCATCAAGATAGCAGATTTCACCAGGCAAAGCATTATCAGCTTCAACATCACCCAAAGCCAAGAAATGTTCGCCACCAACAGCTTTTGTCAAACGTAGATTTCCTGCAAAAGTATCAATATCCTCACCACCAGCAGGTAGCCCATAGTTCAAGCTAATACTATTGTAAATATCAACCAAAGGATTAATCGAACCCACAGCTTTACCCTTATCTACTCGTTTAAGCAGATTTTCAATCGAACTTCTAGCCCCTTTTTTTGTTTTAAATTTTTGATAAGCCTTGCGCCAAACAGAGACTACAGGATTTTCACTAAAAACAGCTGCTTCTAAAAATTGCTCTGCATTTTCATTCGCCTCATCAAGATTTTTTTTGATTTCAGCACTTGATTCCATACTATTATCAATATTTTTAGCTAAAACAATTCCGATTTTTGTCTCAGGAAAAAGTTCCCAAAATTCAGGTTCAACAATAAATTTTTTCATAATTTTTTCTTACTTTTCTAATTTTAACTATAAAATTTACTGACGAAAATCTTGTCAGTAAAATACGACTGAATAAGGAGTATTTTATCTGTGGATAAAAGAATGAACAGAGGAGCTGGTCATTCTATCCGTCGTCAGCGAGTGAATTGAGCATTTTAGTTGTGGATAAAAGAATGAACAACAAAGCTGAGCATTCTATCCGTCGTCAGCGATTGAACAACGGGCAGGTAAATCATAATTAAAAGAATGAACAACTAAAATATCCATTCTGTCAGTAAATTTTCACTTAAACTTTAGCTACTAGCAACTAATAATTCTGTCAGCAAAATTTCTCAATATTTACCATATTTTTGCGGACGGCGTCCACGTTTTTTACCCTTAGCAAAAGCTTCAGCTTTACGTTCTTCCTCCAAATGTTCAAATTTAACAATTTTCAAAGGTTCATCACGTTTTGTCAATTTAACAACTGCTTCAGTTCTTGCTGTATGTGGGAACATGTCCACTGATTGGATGTATTCTACTTTATAATAATTGGCCAAAACGACTAAATCTTTTGCCAAAGTTGAAACGTTACAGCTGACATAAACCATTTTTTCCGGTGGGAATTTAGTAATTGTTTCAAGCAATGCATCATCAAGCCCCGTACGTGGTGGGTCAACAATCATTGCAGTTGCTCTATGACCAGATTTGTTCCAATTTGGAATAATTCGCTCCGCTTTACCAATTTCATAGTGGCAATTTTTAAGCCCCAAACGTTTGGCATTTTCACGCGCATCAAAAATTGATTCTGGTGTAATATCCATTCCATGAACCGATTTTACTTTTTTAGCCACCGCAAAACCAATCGTACCTACACCACAATATGCATCAATGACACGGTCATCTTTTTTAGGATTCAAAGCCTTAACTGCTTCACCATAAAGTACATTGGCTTGCTCAGAGTTCAATTGGTAGAAAGCACGAGGACTTAATTCAAATTCATAATCCAAAACGCCTTCGGTAATTGTTTCTTTTTCATTGAACAAAATTTGTGTGCGTTCGCCATAGATTTCACTGGTTTTTCTTGGGTGGAAATTGACCGCAACCGTCACAATTTCTTCAAATTCTTCTGTCAGTGCTGACAACATTTTATCAAATTTAACAAAAGAATTTTTTTGACGTTTTGAAGGTTCTTCACGTAATTCAGGCCAAACTTGTCCGTCCAAAATAATTGGTGTTGAAGTCACAAAAATGATTTGTACTTCACCTGTTTTTTGTGAGCGACGAACCATGACCGTACGAATTCCGCCGATTTTACGTTCATCATATACAGGTAAATCAAATTTTTCAATCAAACGGCAAATGTGATTGATAATTTCTTGGGTTTTGGGATCTTGAACCAAACAGTTATCTAGGTTAACCAAATGATGTGTTCCTTCTTGATAAAGTCCCGCAATCACTGTTCCGTCATTCAAACGACGCACTTGGAACTGCAATTTGTTACGATAACCAAGTGTATTTTCCATTCCCAAAGTTGCACGCAATTCATAATTACGCCAACCTGCTGGTTTATATTTTTCTAAGGCCTGACGCATAACATCACGCTTAAATTCCAATTGCATTGGATAAGAAAGATGCATGATGTGAGATTGACTCATTTCATGATAAGCTTTATCCTGTGGTTTCACACGGTTTGGTGATTTTTCAATAATCTTAACCAATTTTGCACGACTAAAATTTCTAGCATTTTCAGTAATTTCAACTAAAACTTCTTCACCTGGAAGTGCATAAGGAATAAAAACAAGTCGTCCTGAAATGACGCCAATTCCTTCCCCATTTATTCCCATTCGCTCGATTTCGAGTTGAAGTTTCTGTCCTATTTTTAAATTTATCATTTGTTAATTATTTTCCCTCTAGTTCGTCAATTAAATGACCATTTTCAATCCATTATAAAAAAATCACTAATAAAGGATTGTGTGATACACTATTATAACATTTCACAATTTCTTTTTGTAGTCTTTTTCTACTTGAATCCTAAAAGATTTGAACTTATTTTTTCATCTATGAATATTATTCTCCAAATAAAAAGCCTGACACTGTCAGACCTTTTATTTTTTCTTTAATTATTGTTTTTTACGTCTAAGTAAAAGAGCAAGTGGCGAAATAATCACTGCCATAATTCCTAGCAGAGTCAAAACAATTTGTGATTTTTGACTATCACCAGTACTTGGAAGAACATCTGTTGGCTTACTATCTTTTACAGCCTTAGCCGTAGGTGTTTTTGATTGATTATTAGATGGTTGACTTGGTTTATCTGGGTGAACTGGAGGAACGATAATTCCTGCAGGCACCTTATGATAAACGACAATTCTTTCAATGTCCGCTGTATCTACCGTAATTCCTGTCATTTCATCAATCTTAAGTTGACTTGCGATGTAATCTTTAATGATTGGCGAAAGAACTGCTGCAAATCTTCCACCATTATCAGCTGTCCAGTCACTATAAGTTTTCTCACCCGTCACTTTGTCAGTAGTGATTGTCCGACTAAAGACAATTGTTGCCTTATAGTTGTCAGCAGCCTTATCCCCATTATCATAAACATAATGAATGACTTCATTAACTGATTTATTTTCCGTCTCAACTACTGTGCCATGTTTTAGTCTCACAATATAATGTTGAGGGTCATCAGCAAATTTAGTTCCATCTTTTGGATAATCATCAGAAATTAATTCGTAGCCCTTATCTGTATAAGATTTAATCGTATCAGCCGTTGTATAACCTGAATCATCTCCAGTTCCACCAGACAAATCTTTAGTAGTCAAAATTTTTCCAGTCGTTTCATCAATATAAGTAACATCAATGGTTCCTTGATTTCGAGTGTAAGTTACTGTCACAGAAATATCTTCTGTATCTACCGTAATCCCTGTCATTTCAGAAACTTTAAGTTGATCAGCTGTATAGCCATCAATTACTGGAGAAGTTACTGACGCAAAACTATCACCGTTATCAGCTGTCCAATCACTATAAGTTTTCTCACCCGTCACTTTGTCAGTAGTGATTGTCTGACTAAAGACAACCGTAGCATTGTAGTCAGTAGCTGCTTCTCCCCCACCTTCATAAACATAATGAATCACTTGATTGACCGTTTTATTCTCAGTCACTTCTGTTAACCCGTGTTTTAATCTCACAATATAATGTTGAGGGTCATCAGCAAATTTAGTTCCATCTTCTGGATAATCATTTGAAACTAATTCGTAGCCTTTATCTGTATAAGATTTAATCGTGTCAGCCGTTGTATAACCTGAATCATCTCCAGTTCCACCAGACAAATCTTTTTTACTTAAAGTCTGTCCCGTTGTTTGGTCAATATAAGTAATATCAATAGTTCCTTGATTTCGAGTATAAGTTACTGTCACAGAAATATCTTCTGTATCAGCAGTAATTCCTGTCATTTCAGAAACTTTAAGTTGATCAGCTGTATAACCGTCAATTACTGGAGAAGTTACTGACGCAAAACTATCACCGTTATCAGCAGTCCAATCACCGTATGTCTTATCATTCGTTACTCTGTCAGTAGTAATAGTACGACTAAAGTCAACCGTAGCATTGTGGTCAGTAGCTGCTTCACCTCCACCTTCATAAACATAATGAATCACTTGATTGACAGCTTTTTTATCAGTTGATTCTGTTAAGCCATGTTTTAATTTTACTACATAGTGTTGTGGCTCATCCGTAAAGACTGTCCCCCCACTTGGGTAATCATCAGAAACTAATTCATAGCCTTTATCTGTATATGACTTGATATCATCAGCAGTTGTATAATTTGACGGATCATCCGTTCCACCAGATAAATCTTTTTTAGTCAAAACTTGACCAGTTGTTTCATCAATGTAAGTAACATCAATGGTTCCTTGGTTACGTTTATAAACGACCTTTTTCTGAATATCTGCTGAATTGGCTGTGATTCCGCTTATTGCATCAATTTTTAATTGGTCAGCTGTTTCTCCTTTAATTGTTGGCGAAACTACTTCTCCGAAACTATCCCCATTTTGTGCTTGCCAATCCCCATAAGTCTTTTCACCAGTTACTTGATTGGTTGTCACACTTCTTGTAAAATTCAATGGAGGAGCATTATAATCATCTGCTGCCTTGCTTCCATCTTCATAAACATATTGAATAGTTTCATTGACTTGTTTTTGCTCAGAACTTACAACTAATTTTTGTTTCAAATTAACAACATAGTGTTGAGCTGTATCCGTAAAGACTGTCCCACCACTTGGATAATTATCCGAAACCAATTCATAACCTGCATCTGTATAAGATTTAATGGTGTCAGTTGTGGTGTAATTAGAAGAATCACCTGTTCCACCAGATAAATCTTTTTTACTTAAAGTCTGCCCCGTTGTTTGGTCAATATAAGTAATATCGATGCTTCCTTGATTTCGAGTATAAACATAGTTTACAGTTTGGTCATTGGCAGCATAATTCCCCGAAGTCGCTGCCCCATTTGAAGCCTTAAAGGTATAGCCTGGAATAGTCTTTTGACTTGTCACATATGGAGTATCAATATCTCCACTTGTTGTTTCTTGCTGAGCAATCGTATTTCCTTGTTCATCCACATAATTAGCAATAACAGTACCTTGAGCTACCGTATAAGTAAAATTAACATTGCGCAATTGTTGCAAATTCATAAATGCACCTGTTGAAGCTGCAATTGAGAAAGACATCGCCTGATTTGTTCCAACAAAAGAAGAAACATCTTGCGTCCAAGTTTGACCACCATAAGTAACTGACATTACCTTTGTCGCACCATTATAGCTCATCGTAAAATCAACAAAATTATTATTTGATGGTTCAGAAATGCTCTGGGCACTAGAAGCTATTGTTTTAGCTTGTCCATTCAAACCATCAACAAAGGCTCCAAATGGTTTACCCTTAAAATTTGATGGGTCAGGTGTGAAACTGTTCTCCCCAACACCATTATAGTAAGTATCAAGCTTAAAACCAAAAGCTCCATTCACACCGCCAATACCTGCAGCTCCACCGGGTGCTCCTACAACATTTGTATCACCAGGGTGAAAAAGAAAGCCTACACCATCTGCTCCCCCAGCATTCTGTGCTTTATCTCCTAAATTAATTTTCCCAGTGAAAGTAAAGTTTTGTGACATATCAACTTTAGTCTTCAAAGTTACATTTCCTGCTTGACTTGCCTTATTAGGTGTCAAAGTTTGAGTATAGGTAGCTAAATCATAATCAAACCCAGCAGCTGAACCATTTCTCTGGAAATAAGTTAGAAAATCTTTTGGATAGACTGTTATATCTCTGGAAGTAGCGGCATAAACCCGTTGTATTTTAAAAGAGTCGGGGAGGTTTGTTAAAACAACCCCGCCACCTGCCAGAAGCGTTAAAGTTCCCATAGTTAAAAGAGCACTCGATTTTTTATTCATTTCTTCATCTCCGTCATATTTGTAGATTGTTTGTTATAATTTTACTACAAAAAGAGAGGAAAAGGGGATATTTTGTACTTTTTTTATTACGCTTTTTTGAAGTTACACATTCTAAATTGAAAACAAGTAGATGAAACCGCTCTATAAACGGATGATGTTTGTAACTTTAAAGAAATAAGCATCTTTTACAAACATGTAAATAAGCTACATTTCCGTTTCGTGTAGTAATTTTATTACGCGATTTATCCGTAACAATTTTTAATTGTTTTCGTATATAATATAGGTATGGGAAAAATCACAGCAATAAAAAAATTAAAACGACTTTACCGTGTGGATTTATCTGGATTTGATGATGAAGATAAAATATATCTTTCTGAGGATACAATTGTTCACTTTTTTCTAAATGTCGATAAAAAGCTCGATGATGCAGATTTAGAAGAGATCCAATCTTATGACCAATTTGCTCAAGGAAAATCACTAGCACTCTACTACATTTCCTTTAAAATGAGGACAAGTTCGGAAGTAAGAAAATATCTTAGTGAACACGAAATTGACAATACTGACCAAATTGACGAGGTCATAAATGTTCTAACAAAAAACAATCTAATTAATGATAAAGCCTACGCTGAAAATTTTATTGAAGGAAAAATTTCAATGGGAAGCGCTGGCCCCTATCAAATTAAACAGAAATTAATAACAAAGGGTATTGAATCCTTGATCATTGACCAAGCGCTTTCTAACATTTATGATGAGGAAAAACAAATAGAAGTTGCCTACAAACTTGCCGAAAAAACAAACAGAACTTATGGGCATAGATTGACCCTAAAACAGCTGAAAGATAAAATTATTCAAAACCTAATGAATAAAGGTTTTACGTATTCTATCTCTTCAATTGCTTTAGAATCACTTGAATTAGAAACAGATGAAGAAAATGAGACCCAACTTCTCTACACAGCACTAGAAAAAGTTGCCAAACGCTACAGTAAAAACTATGAGGGGTACGAGCGAAAGCAAAAAGTAACACAGGCTTTGACTAGAAAAGGCTTTTCATATGATGATATTAGTAGTGCATTACGTGATTATACATTTCCAGAATAAATAAAAAAGGCCCGAGAGGTCTTTTTTATTTATTCATACATCCTATCTCTTGA
>NZ_JACVUQ010000015.1:0-31732 GCF_016516525.1 Lactococcus sp. S64
ACACAACCTTGCCATGGTTGGGGTCGCGAGTTCGAATCTCGTCGTTCGCTTGATAATTCTCCCAAGTGGGAGTTTTTGTATAATACCCGGGGTGGCGGAACTGGCAGACGCACAGGACTTAAAATCCTGCGAGGGGTAACCTTCGTACCGGTTCGAAACCGGTCCTCGGGATATGCTAAGATTAATAGTTATTAAACTATTAATCTTTTTTTATCTTTCTTTAAGAATGGCTTAATAAAGCGGTTACTTTGTATTTTTGCGAGCTTGGACTAGAAAAATACTTCACAAAATGCTATACTAGGTAAGTAATAAAATATTCGGAGGAATTTTGAAATGGCAATCGTTTCAGCAGAAAAATTCGTACAAGCCGCTCGTGATAACGGATACGCTATCGGTGGTTTCAACACAAACAACCTTGAATGGACTCAAGCTATCTTGCGTGCAGCAGAAGCTAAAAAGACTCCAGTATTGATCCAAACTTCTATGGGTGCGGCTAAATACATGGGTGGTTACAAAATGTGTAAACTCCTCATTGAAACTCTTGTAGAATCAATGGGAATCACAGTTCCAGTTGCTATTCACCTTGACCACGGTCATTTTGATGATGCTTTGGAATGTATCGAAGTTGGTTACTCATCATTGATGTTTGACGGTTCACATCTTCCAATCGAAGAAAACCTTAAACTTGCTGAAGAAGTAATCGCTAAAGCTCATGCTAAAGGCATCTCAGTTGAATGTGAAGTTGGTTCAATTGGTGGTGAAGAAGACGGTATCGTTGGTGAAGGTGAACTTGCTCCTATCGATGATGCAGTTGCAATGGCTAAACTTGGTGTTGACTTCCTTGCAGCAGGTATCGGTAACATTCATGGTCCTTACCCAGAAAACTGGAAAGGTCTTCACATCGATCACCTTGAAAAATTGAACAAAGCACTCGTTGAAGCTATGGGACACAATGTGCCAATCGTACTTCACGGTGGTTCTGGTATCCCTGATGATCAAATCAGAGAAGCTATCGCTAATGGTGTAGCTAAAGTTAACGTTAATACTGAATGCCAACTTGCTTTCGCAGCTGCTACTCGTAAATTCGTTAATGAATTTGATGCTAATGAAGCAGAATACATGAAGAAAAAACTTTTCGACCCACGTAAATTCTTGAAACCTGGTTTCGATGCAATTACTGCGTCTGTTGAAGAACGTATCGACGTATTCGGTTCAGCAAACAAAGCTTAATCAACTTTTAAAACATGATTAAATAAACGTTTGTCACTTGTGATAGGCGTTTTTTTGTTAGTTTGCCATATATTTGCCACAACTGTGCAGTAATTTGGCTTGAAATCAATATTAAAATGGATATTTTGTAAGAGATATTATGTCAGTGTTGAGGACTTTTTTATTCTTCTAGTTCGATATGCCACATTTAGCTACAAAAAATAGGACATATCTTATTTGATAAGTCCTATAAATATTAATCAATTAGTGTATCTATTGATTCTGTTATTGTGTCACTTGTTTTCTTGGTGATGTGTGTATAAATTTCTTCTGTGATTTTACTTCCAGACTTGTGACCGATATATCGCTGAATCGCAAGAAGTGGGACACCTTTTTCTGCCATGTGGCTAATAAATGTGTGGCGAAAGATGTGGGTACTTATGTGCTTTTTAAAGGTAAGTTGCTTATCAATATTTATTCCAACTTTTTTGACATGTCCTGTTTTAGTAATTTTTCCTGTTTCAGATGAATTAAGAAAATTATTGATTACAGAGTAATGGAGAGGAATTCCATTGAAATCGGTTTTGTAAAAATTTTTAGAAGAAAATATCCAATTGTTATCTTGGTAGTTAGGGTTTCCTATTACGTGGTGTTGATTAATCTCTATTTCTTCTTTAAGTAGAAGCAGAGCTTTCTTTGATAGCCTAATTGTGCGATAACTTTGTTTATTTTTTACATCTCCTTCATAATTATCTTTTGATGCTCCCCCGTATGTTGCACGAGTTCGCTCAATCTTAACCTTACCAGTGTCAAAAGAGATAGCAGAGGTTTTAAGCCCAAGGACTTCTCCGATACGCATTCCAGTTAATACCTGAAATTCAAGAATCCGAGCGTATTGACTATTATGTTTTCTAACAATGGAGAGAACTTCATTCAATTCATTTCTTTCCAAGTAATGGTTTTCAATATCTTTATTTTTAAGCTGTTCAAGTTGTTCGTTCAATCCTTTTTCTTCAACTGTGACGTAGGGCATTGGATTTTGTTCAGGTAATATATAATTTTTCTTAATAGCAAATTTATAGATAGAACTCAAATCAGACTTTAAAGATTGAGCAATTCTTTTTTGATTTCCTAAAGGATAATAAGTATCTAACATACTTTGGATTAATTCAGAACGAATATTTTCTAATTTGCTTTCAGAAGGGATATATTTCAATAAGTGATTTTTAAATCTACCATTTTCTCCTGCTAAAGTTTTGGGAGCAACTTTCTTTTTTTGAATTCTATCATTTTCCCATTCATTCCAAATTGTTTCAAAATTTATATTTTCTGTTGAATGTAGAGAGGCTTTAGTAATATTTTGATAGATTTCATTAGCTAAATTTTGCATATCACGTTGAATAATACTTTTTAATTGGTTTGAAATAAATATTTTCCCAGTTTTTTCATATTTTTCCTTGATTAAATACCATTCTGAAAGAAATTCCCTTCTTTTATTTGTCAATGGATGTTTAAAACTTGAACGAAATTTAACTTCAATAAATTCTTTCTTATTAGAAGCTTTAATAGCTTTTTGTAGTATATTACTAATTTTTATATTATCCATTTTCAAGCACTCCTTTTGTAACGATGTTCTTGTTTATAATATAAAAATTTTAATAAGCCTTCAAAATTAATCCATACTATCTTTTGACTTGGATTTATTACATATTGTTTGTAATTAGGGTCATTTCTCATTGCTGTTAGATATGAATCAAGGGTCTTTATTTTTAAGCCCTCAAATCTTTTGAGTACAGCTGATTTATTTCCCCACTCTGCCAAACAGTTTTCAACGGGAATATATTTTATATTTACCATATTTATTACCTCATTTGTGTTAAAATGTAGGTAAGCACTTATCCGACTAAAGTCAGTGCTTACCAAATACTATGGGAGTCCTTTTTAGGACTCTTTTGTTATAATTTTTGGCTTTAGAAAATCAAAATCATGCTCAGTTTTGGGGTATATCCTAGGCAAGAGATATTGATTTAAGAGTTTTTCAGTAAAGTCATTTTGACTGTCTGTTGAAAAAATTGCTTCTAAATCAAAATTAATTTCTTCTTTTTCATAAGCGCTAATGTTTCTTACTTTTGGAGAAAATAAACGTTTGGTTTGAGAGAGTTGGTAATAAACACCGCCCTCATAACCTTTTCCTTGTTGTTTCTCTGATAGAATCGTGCAAAAGTTAATTCGTCTGATATATTGGTCTAAAGCTTCGTCTTTAAAAATATTAAAGAACTGTTCAGGAAGTTGTGTATTGGTAATTAATATCAGTCGAGGAACCACTTGCTTATTAGTGAAGCGAGCGGACATTCGAGAAGTGTTAATCGGGTCTAAGAGTTTCAACCAGTCTGCTTTTCGTAAAGAATCAGGGCGAATATCATCTAATAAGATAATATCTTCTCCATAATAGTCGTCAAAAGGGTTAGAAGAAGAAGCGGAGTAGATACGACTTTTAAATCTATTTTCTTCCGCATATTCTCGTACTTTTTGAGCAATCGTTCTTGCAAGATAAGATTTCCCAAGGGAGCTTTTTCCTTGAAAGTACATGACCGTCAATTTATATTTTCCTGTGGTTAAATCTTTTAAATTTTTAAAAGCCAACCGTTCAGCGTAGGAATCAAAAGCTTGTTTAAATTGTAACTTGTGATTACTGTAGAGGAGAAATAAGTCATCATCTGCTAAAATATCCTCAAGGAAAAGTTCGCCTTTTAAAATTTGCTGATTGATTAAATCTAGGCTTTCATCTGTCTGTTTCCTTTTGACTGTGGCAGTTTGTTTTTCAAATTTTTTAGTATTGATTAAAATAAAATTAGAATAATCAAGTGTTTCAAAAGTTTCGACTTCATGAGAGGGATATTGATACTTATCTGGTTGTTGCGCATGAGTAAGGTAAGCAAGTTGATTTTCTTCAAAATATCTATTTTTATCTTTAGGAAATTCAATATATTGTACCTTAATACCCAATGCTTTAGCAATCCTCGTAAGCGTTCTTTTGTCAGAATATTTGCCGTAGAGATGAACATGAGGAAAGACTAACTCATTCAAATCAGTTTTATCTAAGTAGTGAACGATAAGCGCAATACATTCTAACTTCACTTTTTCAGATTCTAATGTTTTAAGTCTTTGATAGATTTCTTCAAAGATTAGTTCCTTATTTGCCTGCCAAACGTCAAAGAGTTTGAGTTTTTCAGCTTCCCAATCCCAATATTCTGCTTTTAATTGTTGTTCAAAAACAAATTGTTTAATTCGTTTTTCTTCGATAAAATACACCTCATTTCTAAAAAGTGTCAATGTGACCGTCTAGAATTGTCGATGTGATTTCACATTGACAGTTCCATAGACAGTAAAAAAGTGAGAGTTTATCTATAATTTTGAAATTGATAAAGTCCTATTAAGTCTTGGTGTGTTTGAGGTTACACCATTTTGTTGACAAGCCCTAAAATGGTGCGCACGTAGAAACTGTCTATGTGTGCCTATTATTTTATTTGTAAGGGCATGACTTCCACAGGCTGTTTTTGTTCATTCGCCATCGTCTCCCATGTGGTCTGCCCTACTCGTCTTGTGCTTCACAGACGTCAGGCATCCCACATGGCTTGTCGCATTCACACATCCTGTGGCAGTCATTCGCCTTTAGATAAAGTGATTTTATCGGTTACGAGTTTAACCCCTCGCCAAGAACTCATTCCCATGTCCCAAAGTAAACGAACTTGTGGATTTGTACATTCTATGACGGCTTCTTTTTCTTCGTCTTTGTAATCTTGAAGTTCGTCTAGTCCACCATAAACTTCAATTGTGATAGGTTTCAATTGTGAAAGGTCAACACCAGCTTGCTCTAACACGAGCGCGGTTCCAGCATCAAGTGCTTGTAAAACAGCTTTATTGCCATCTTTTGAAAAGCGAGCTTTTGCAAAATTGACTTGATATTTTTTAGGAATATCGAAGTTATTTTTATCAAGGTTTACTCCACCGAGTTTTACAGTATTGTCGTTAAGTGTTAATTTATTATTGTTCATTTGAATAGTCCTTTTTTCTTTTTGTTGTTTTCTTGATAAGTTCTAAATTCTTGCGTTAGAGTATCAAGCCTTGTTTTTAATGATTGATTTTCTTTTTTGAGTGAATCAATCTGTTTGTTTGCTTGTAATCGATATTTGATAAAAGCTTGTGCTAAATGATTGTGTTTACCTTGGATATGCTCTAAGGTCAAAAGTTGTGCATTTCCCCAGACTTCGAATACTGTTTGTTCTAAACCTTTGGAATCAATTAATTGTGCCATTTTTTGGAAACATCTGACTTCTTCTGAATTGAAGTCAAGGACTTTTTGAATTTGATTTCTTCCAATTTGAATAGTTTTTTCTTCAAACTCATATTCCGCTAAATGTTCAATTTGTTTTTTCCAACGTTTAAGAGTGGAAACAGATTTGCCCAAGTCATGAGCAAGGGTTTGAATATCCATACGAATGTTGCTCTCTCATATTTAATTTTCAAAGGTCAGTATGTTATAATTGAATTGTAAATTTAAGTAAGTCGTCTTTTAGCCTGCCAGCGAAGACGATTTTTTATTTTGGGTGGGTCATTCATATTTATGTTCTCCTTTTTATAATTTATAAAGTAATTATAACTTTATAAAAAACATTATAAATTTATTTTAAGAGAAAGTCAAATATTTATAGTTGAAAAAAATAAATAAAATGATAAAATTAAATTATGACTTATATTATTGATAATTTTGCTACAAATTTAACCCGACTAAGAAAAGAACGAAATCTCTCTCAAAAAGAACTTGCAGAAAAATTAGATATTAGCACTCAGACTATTTCTAATATTGAAAAGAGGAAAGCTTACCCAACATTTGCAAATTTAGATAAAATTGCAGAATTTTTTGAGGCGACACCTGCCCAACTTTTTGGGACATCCACTCAGATTGAATTAGAAATAAGCCGTTCTAACATTAATGAATTCAATAAAAAAGCAAGGGAAATTATTGAGGCTAATGAACTCTTTAATAAGTTTTACGATAAAATTGCTACTAATGCTTTTGAGATTACTGATGGTTTTTTTGCAGAAACTTATCAGTTTATTAATAACTTACTATATTTAAATGCGACGGATAACGAAGCGTTTGAAGAAGAGTCTCGTATTGATTCTATTATGAATTATATTGTTGAACTCATGAGAGACAATGATACATTTAATTTCGTGACCTCTTTAGCACAAGTAGAGCGACTTTTTGTAGAAAGACAGAAAACAGTGACCTATGGAAATGGTGAAGAACATGAGTTGTATTGGGATTTAGAACATACTCATCATACTACTGACGAGGCTGGTAAGGCTGTCAAAATAAGGGAAATTGATAAAATTTTAGGAAATAAAGTTAGAATGGATAAGATTAGCAAACTTGCGGAAGATATTCGAACGATTGAGAATTACAATAAAAAAGATAAGTGAAACATTTTTGGATTTCTCTTGAGCAAAATACTTTGAAAAGTCTTATCGACTAACATCAAATAACAAGACAAAAAAGTAAATTTTTTTAATATTCTAGTTCGTTCTATTTTATAGAAAACTGATGAGTTATAAGAATTAGATTGAGACAAAAGTACTATAAGTGTGATTTATAGTACTTTTTATTTTTGATTATATAGGTTTGTAAGGGTTTGCGAAAATATTTCAGTAATAACAGAATAAGTTTTCCCTTAACATAATGATAGCGCTCTGATATACTTAAAAAGTAATAGAAAAGGAGAGAACATGAAGAAAATTGTAGCTATCACTTCTTGTCCTGTAGGTATTGCGCATACTTATATGGCTGCGGAAAACCTAGAAAAAGCTGGTAAGCAACTTGGGATTGAAGTTAAAGTTGAAACGCATGGGTCTATTGGTGTAGAAAATGAATTATCTAAAGCCGATATTGATGAAGCGGTTGGGGTAATTATTGCTGCCGATACTAAGATAGATAAATCTCGATTTGGTGGGAAACAACTGATTGAGGTTGGAGTTCAGGATGGAATTCATCAATCTGAAGAGTTGGTTCAAAAAATCTTAAACAATAAAGCCGAAATATATCAAAGTTCTGAGACAGAAGAGAAAAGAATAGATTCAAATAACGAAAGTTTAGGAAAGAAGATATACAAGAGTTTGATGAACGGGGTATCTTACATGGTACCGTTTGTCGTTACTGGTGGACTTTTAATTGCTATTTCTTTGTCACTTGGTGGAAAGGCTACCCCGACAGGTATTCAGATTCCAGCAGGTACAATTTGGGCAACGATGAACACTATTGGTACAATTGCTATGGGCTTGATGGTTCCTATTCTGTCAGCATTTATCGCACAAAGTATTGCCGATAGACCAGGATTGGTTCCCGGATTTATAGGTGGAATGCTTGCAGCCAATGGTTCCCTCTATGGAAGTACTGCCAATGCTGGATTTATAGGTGGAATTATTACAGGATTTCTAGCTGGGTTTATCGTTTTAGGAATAAAGAAACTTCCTATTCCCAAAGCGTTACAGTCTATTATGCCTATTATTGTTATTCCCATTATTGCTTCTTTAATTGTTGGCTTCTTATTCATTTATATAATTGGTGGACCTGTTGCATGGCTCTTTACTTCTCTAACAGGATTCCTCGCAAGTATGCAAGGAGGAAGTGAGGTCATTTTGGCAATGATTCTTGGAGCAATGATTGCCTTTGATATGGGTGGACCATTTAATAAAGTTGCTTTCTTATTTGGTTCAGGACTCATTGCAGAAGGAAATTATTCTATTATGGGACCAATTGCGGTTGCCATTTGTATTCCTCCACTTGCTTTAGGTGTGGCATCCCTAGTGTTAAAAAATAAATTTACTAAGGCTGAAAAGGAAGCTGGTAAAGCTTCACTTGCAATGGGACTTTTTGGGATTACAGAAGGCGCCATTCCATTTGCCTCTACAGATCCATTAAGAACAATTCCAAGTATTGTACTAGGAGCGATGACAGGAAGTGTTATTGCCATGTTATCAGGAGTGACAGACCATGTGGCTCATGGCGGTCCAATTGTTGCTGTTTTAGGTGCTGTAGACCATGTGGCGATGTTCTTTATTGCTGTTGTATCAGGGATTGTGGTTACTGTAATCGTATTAAGATTTTTAAAACCAAACTTACAGCTTGCAACAGTTAGTGGACCAGTAGAAACAAATAATAAAAATGAAAATCTTTCATTTGAAAGTGCCCAAGTTACAAGCAAACCTAATAATGATTTTGGAACTATCGCAGACCTTTTATATGATAATACGATTATTCTTGATTTGCCAGAACAAAGTAAAAACGCTGTTATCTCGGAATTAGCTCAAGAGTTAGTTAATACAGGGAATGTGACTGAATTGAAAGGATTTGAAACTGCAATACATGAGCGAGAAAATGAGAGTACAACAGGAATAGGCATGGGGATTGCTATCCCACATGGTAAGTCAAGTTACGTTAAAAAGCCAACATTAGCTTTTGCTCGGAGCGATAAGGGAATTGAGTGGTGTTCTTTAGATGGGAGCCCAGCTCAACTTATTTTTATGATTGCAGTCCCAGAAAATAGTAAAGAAGATATTCATCTGAAAATTCTACAACAACTTTCTAGAAAATTGATGGACAGTGATTTTAGACAACAGTTACTAAAAGCTTCTGATAAAAATGAAGTGAAAGGTTTATTAAGTAAAATGTAAAAATAGTCGATATGTTAAACTTTTTAACATGTCGATTTTCGAGGTTTAAGGAAAAATAATAAGTGAATAAAAGGCAAATGACCCTTATACATGAACTGATTATGGAAGAGGGATATACAATAACGAAAAGCTTGGCAGAGAGACTGAAAGTATCTGAAAGAACTCTGTATAATGATTTAGAAATAGTAGAAGATTATCTGATTTCAAACGGTTATCCCTTGAATTTAGATAGAAAAAAAGGAACAGGAATTCGATTAAATGGATTTCCGCATGAAAAAGAAAAATTAATGGCTTCTATCTCCCAAAGTCAAAGCTATTATTTCAGTAAGCAAGAGCTTCAAAAATTAATTATTTTCCATATTTTACAATTACCAAACGGAAAGATAAGTCAGGAGGAACTAGCTGAGCAACTCTACGTAAATCGAAAAACTATTCAAGAGAATTTAAAAGTTATTAAACCCTACCTTGAGCAATATGGGATAAAAATAATATCAAGACCAGGTGTAGGAACGCAAGTTATCGGAAGTGAGCAAGAGAAGAGAAAATTGCTTGTGAGAACGCTTAGAGAAATGAAACGTTCAGATTCAAAAAGCCCAACACTCAAAGAATTTTTTAAGCAAGATACCTTAGAAATTATAAAGAATATTGTAGGTGAAGTCTTACAACAGAATGATGATTCAAGTGCTGTAGACCTGTTAAATATTGAAACTCATATTTATTTCATGTTGGAGCGAATGAAAAGCAAAAACGAAGTCATACTAACAGATAGTGAAATAAAGGCGGTAGAAAATACAAAAGCTCAAGAGCTGAGTAGTCAGGTTTTAGCAAAGCTTTCAAGCGTTTATCCAATCGATTTTTCACCCAATGAAATTAATTACTTAGCTTTAAGAATTGCGAGTACTTTTCCTTCTTCTAGAACAGAACTATATTTTGATAAAGAGGCAGAAGGATTGACAGCTTTTTTAATCGAACAAATTGATGATATTCTGGGATATTCCTTGAGTAAAGATAGGGTTCTCAAAGAAAATCTGATGTCCCATTTGTCATCTACTTATTTTAGGTTGAATTTTAATCTAAATATTTCTAATCCGCTCACCGAGGATGTTTTTAATACTTATCCTCAATTGTTTATGGTTATTCAATTAACGGTTGATGACTATTTCAAACAAAGAGAAGGTTTTATTCCACAAGAAGAAGTAGCTTATTTAGTCATTCATTTTCAAGCTTCTATTGAGCGACAAAAATATCAAAAAAGTCGCATTTTTAAAGTAGGTTTGATAAGTGAATATTCCAAGGCAATGGCGAGTTTTATAGAAGCACGTATTAATCGGGAACTTCCTGAAATAAAAGTGGTGGAACTATTTGAGTATAAAGAAGGAATTAATTTTGAAGTTTCTCAAGAACTAGATTTTATACTCTCAACAGTTGCTCTCTCTAACTTTAATATTCCTGTTATAACTATTTCACCAATGATTACAGAGAGTGATGTATTGGACGTTGAGAAATATCTTTTGGAGCACGGAGAAAGAATTCAAAAAAAGCATTTCGACTTGGCAAGTTTTACTCATCCTTTTTTGATTTATCCTCAAATAGAATTAGAAAAACCAGAAGACATATTAAATTTCATGGGAAAAATGCTTGTAGCAAATCATTATGTGGAGGAGCAGTTTGTATCAGAAGTGTTAAAGAGAGATAAATATTCAAGTACTCGTGTGGCATCCGAAATTACACTCCCTCATGCTAATCCGAATTTTGTTTGTAAATCTACACTTTCAATTACCACACTAAAAGACCCAGTGAATTGGAATGGCGAGTTAATTCGCTTAGTTATCTTAATTGCGGTAAAAAAAGAAGAATTGAAGAATCCTGAATTCAAGAAATTATTTTCTGTGATTCATTATATAAGTCAATCTCCGGAGCTAATGGAAAAATTATGTCAAATACAAAATCCATTAGAAATCCTAAATATGCTATCAATCTACGAATAAAAGAATTTTAGAGTAATAGCGTAACTTAGTAAATTGCTTTCAAATATAATTAGCGAAATAGTATGCATGAACAAGAAGATAAAAAATCTAGAGAAGACGAAAAAGCAAGGTGAAAATAGCAATATTTACCATTTTTTATCATAACTATCTACAAGAAAAAACAAAAAGAAAGCGGTAACATTGGTTTGTGATTTAAATACTAAATTCGAAAGAAGGAAATACTAATGAAAGTTGTGGAGAACACAGCGAATTTGACCTCAAAAGTAAGTAAAAAATCTGAAAATCAGGTTCCGACAAAAGAACGTTTTGCTTATGCTCTTAGCGATTTTGGTTGTAATACAGTTTTTCAAATCGTTGGGACGTACTTTTTGATTTTTGCAACCAATACTCTTGGAATTGCAGTAGCAGCGACAACAGGACTTTTTGCACTCTCAGCAATTATTGATTCGTTTGATGGGCTTATCTGGGGACAATTTATTGATAGAACCAACACTCGGTGGGGTAAATCTCGTCCTTATTGGCTTTGGTTTTCAATTCCCTTTGCTATTTTTTGTGTGATGTCATTTTCTGCACCAAGCTTTATCATGGGGAGTGAAATTGCTAAGATTGTTTGGATTTATATTGCGTACATTGGGGCAAAAGTGCTTTATTCAGCAATTAACATTCCAGTGACTTCTATTTTGCCTACGCTCACATCTAATCCTCAAGAAAGAGTAACCCTCTCAACAATTCGTCAATTTTTTGGAAATATGGGTTCAGCTATTTTTCTCCCTCTTACTTTGCCAGCTGTTGCTTTTATTGGAAAGATGTTTGGTGATTCAAAATCAGGAACAAATTCAAGCATTGGATGGACACTTTGGGCTACAATTTTGGGAACAATCACTGTGGTCGCTATGATGATAGCATTTAAAGGAACTAAAGAACGAGTTGTCACTCGTGATTCAAAACGTTCAGTTCCAATGCGTGAAAGTATTAAAGCGATTAATAAGAATTATCCTTGGATGATTATTATTTTCATAAACTTTGTATTTTGGGGGTCGTTTGCAATTCGCTCAAGTGCACTTCCTTACTACTTCAAATATAATTTAGGTCAAGAGAGTTTGGGTTCCATGACACTCCTTGCAACAGTACTACAACTTGCTACAACAGTACTTATCCCATTTCTTGCTAAACGTATTGGTAAGCGAAACACAATGATGATTGGAATGTTAGGAACAATTATTTCTCAAATTGTAATGTATTTCTCTGAACAGATGGGAAGCAATGTTACGTTGATTATCTCAGCAACTTGTATTTTCTATCTCAGCCAAGGACTTATTGGTGGTTTAATTGCGGTTATGCTCGCTGACGCTGTAGATTATGGAGAATGGAAAAATGGAATCCGTGCTGAGGGATTTGTGACTTCTTTTTCTTCATTTTCAGCTAAACTTGGAATGGGATTAGGTTCAATGATATTGTCCGCAGTTCTTGCGGCTGGAAGTTACGTTGCTACTACGAGTAATGTAGCTCAATCTAGCTCAGCTCTACAAGCGATATCATTAGGTTTTATCTGGATTCCTTTAGGAGGATATATTTTGTCAGCTATCGCTCTTGCCTTTAACAATGTAGATAAAATTCAAGACCAAATGACTACGGAACTTGAGGCTAAACATGCTCGTGAATTAATATAAAGAATAGGTGGAATAATAGAAATGAAATTTACAGATGGCTACTGGCTTAATAAAGAACAGTATAGAATAGAGAATCCAAAAGAAACTTATGAAGCAAAAAAAATAGTAGATGAAGAAGGAAATGATGCTTTGCAGGCTTTCGCTACGTACTCTAAAATTAGAGAACGAGGAAATATGCTTAACGTTGGGAATACCACACTTCGTGTTTTCTCACCTGCTAAAGATATTGTTGGAATAAGATTAACGCACTTTGAAAGAAAAGATAAGACTCCTGATTATGAGATAGTGACACAAGAAGAAGTTAAGCCTACAGTTAGTATAATACCAGGGGGAGTTGATGGTCAAGGAGCAGGGATAGAATCTGGAACTGCGACTCTAACAACTGAAAATCTATCAGTTGAGGTATCTCTTAATACTGAATTTCGTATGTCTTTCAAATATAAAAATCAAGAAATCACCGCTTCAGAACTTAATGCTCAAGCCTCAATTGACGATATTTCAACTGGCGCTTTGTACCCGCTAAGTGTAGCAGGAAGTCAAATGAGTATCAATGAAGTGCAACAATCTTCAATAAACTTAGTTCGTCCAAAGCACTATATGCGTGAAATGCTAAATCTTGATGTGGATACAAAAATTTATGGATTTGGAGAAAGATTTACTCCTTTTGTAAAGAATGGTCAAACAGTCGATATCATTAATAAAGATGGTGGGACAGGTTCAGAACAATCCTATAAAAATATTCCATTCTACTTGGCATGTAAACCAGGAATTGATGAAAATAGTGGAATATATTATGGGGTTTTTGTCAATGAAAGCCAACCTACAAGCTTTGAGGTAGCCTCAGAAAATGTTCAGAGAGTACAGTTTTCAACGGAGGGAGAGAGTCTAGAATACTATATTATTGCAGGAGAAAGTGCAAAAGATGTTCTAGGTAAATTTAACAAGTTGACTGGGGGAAGTTCTTTACCTCCAGCATGGACATTTGGGCTTTGGCTTTCTACTTCGTTTTGTACAGATTATTCAGAAGAAACAGTAATGAAATTCATTGAAGGGATGGAGGAAAGAGATATTCCACTTGATGTATTCCATTTTGATTGTTTCTGGATGAAAGGTTTTGAATGGTGCAATTTTGAATGGGATAAGAATTCTTTCCCAGATCCAGAAGGACTGTTAGAGCGTCTCCATAAAAAGAATTTAAAAGTTTGTGTCTGGATAAATCCCTATATTGCTCAGAAATCTCCTCTTTTTGCGGAAGGGTCTGAGAAAGGTTATTTTATTCTCCATGAGGATGGGGAGGTATGGCAATGGGATTTATGGCAAGCAGGGAATGCATATATTGATTTCACAAATCCTAACGCAGTAGCTTGGTATAAAGAAAAATTACGAAATCTACTAAAAATGGGAGTCGATTGCTTTAAAACAGATTTTGGTGAACGTGTACCAATGTATGATGCTAAGTTTTATGATGGTTCTAATCCAGCAGGAGCGCATAATTATTACACTTATCTATATAATGAAGCCGTTTATGAGGTGCTTAAAGAGGAAAAAGGAGAAGAGGAAGCCGTTGTTTTTGCTCGTAGTGCAACGGTAGGAAGTCAGAAATTTCCAGTACACTGGGGGGGAGATAATGTTTCAAATTACCAATCCATGGCTGATACTTTACGAGGCGGACTTTCATTTTTGACAAGTGGTTTTACTTTCTGGAGTCATGATATTGGTGGCTTTGAAGAAGAAACCCCATCAGACCTTTACAAACGTTGGACACAGTTTGGGTTATTGTCTTCACATTCACGTTATCATGGGAATGTTCAATATCGTGTTCCGTGGCTATTTGATGAAGAAGCGGTGGAAGTGACTCGTAAATTTACTAAACTAAAGGTACAAATGATGCCTTATCTCTATAGTCAGGCAGAGAAGGCTGTTAAACTGGGGATTCCTTTAGTTCGTCCAATGTTTTTAGAATTTGAAAATGACCCGAATACTTATTCTCTTGATTTACAGTATATGCTTGGAGATAGCCTATTGGTTGCGCCAATCTTTAACAAAGAGGGAAATGCACGATTTTATCTCCCCAAAGGAAAATGGACGCGACTTGTTAAAGATGAGGGAATGGAAGATGTCTTAGAATCTAAGGGTCAATGGTTCCAAGAAAACCATAGTTTCTTGAGTTTACCACTATTTATTCGTGAAGGATATAAGGTTGAAATGAATAAGGAATTGAAGAAAGCTTCAGATTACAAAAAATAAATATTTTTGCTTCCATTTCAACTAAACTTTGTTAATAAATTAAATAATAAATAATTGAAAAGTGAGTTATGCCTCACTTTTTTATTATAATCTTAGAAAAACGGTTGCAAACTTCTGTCAAAAAAAGTAAAATAAAATCAATGATAATTAAATAAAAAAACAAGGAGATTTACATCTATGGGAACATCAAGGATTAGTTCCGATGTCATGACCGCGCAGAGTGCAATTTCTAAGTTGACAGGAGTTGAAGCTTCAGGAATTCAAAATGAACACCTTGAATTTGCAGGAAGTAATATTCCGTGCATGAAAGCAGGGAAGAATCTGAACAATCAAATGCTTAAAGATGTGAGTGAACTCGTTACTTGTATTCAAAAGCAAGCAGATAAAGTTGAAGGACTAGCGCAGGCAATGGAATATCGAGATAACGCTGATGCTAATAATTGGGGGTTCTAGCTTGAGAGATAAAAGTGCAGATGAAAGAGTAGTGTTAAGTCGCGAGATTCTTTTTAAAGAAAATCAAATTGATGAAATAAACCGAGAATATCGAAACCAAGAGAATCAACTTGAACGTTTTCATAGTGAAATGAATCGTCTATTTAATGCAGAACAAGAATTGTATGACCAAGCTCAACAAGAGGGAGAAAATACAAGCTGGAAAGAGGCAGAATTTCAAGCGGTAAGGCAAGAAGTTCAGCGTGTTGTTTCTACTGAGTCGGAACTTATTAATCAAGGTTACGGTCAAGCACGTATGAAAATTCAAGATAATATTGACCAACTTCATAAAGAGAGGAAAGCTTTGCCGTGGGATTAAAGTATAATAAAAATGACGGTCAACTTTTCATTTCGACTATGAATCATAATGTTTCAAGTGCGAATGAAATCGTAAGTCGATTAAAAGACGGAAGCGACCATTTAATCAGTATGGTAAATGGAGGTTCAGCTCAATTATCAGGAAAAGCTTACAATGCTGTAGGAACACTTTTTACTAGTCTAGTTAAACCTGTGCTTTCAAAATTAGAATCAGCAACGGAAGATATTAAAAATGATATCCAAGTCTTTCAGTCTCAAAGTTCTGCCTTTAATGCTTTTAACGACACAATCTATGATGAAGAGAAATTGAATCATTTAAAAGAGATTAAACAACAACAGCAAGCGACAGTTGTGACTCAAATTGGGATGTTTAATAATACCTTGTTAGGCGATTTAGCTAAAAATGTAGCGGAAGCACTCTTCTATGAGGGGAAACGACTAGAAAATGTCGCAGAACATTTTGCTAATGAAATTAAAGAAATTGACGATAAACTTCGAATCTTACATGAATTTTCTTCGAGTACCAGTCATTTATTTCAAGACAGTTTAACTGTTTTTCAAAGTGCCATGCAAGGTGTTAAGGCACTTAATCAAGGACGATTCGATTCAAACGGAAAATTTTCTATGCCAGCAGATTCTGATATGAGTTGGTACAAAACGCTCACAAATCAAAAATTGGATTCAGCCTTAGTTTCAGATGATGAAGCAGAACGAGAAGAGCTACTCAAGGGGCTCGATGTTAAAGGTTTGACAGATAAAGACCGAGATAAATATGAGTTGTCAGTTTCAGATATCCTCAAGACACTACAGAAACAGGGATGGACAAAAGAAGGGCTTGAAGCTTATCTCAAAACTTTAGCGACAATTAATTCAAATAGTCATTCCGCCGGAGATGTTTTTCCTATAGATTCTTTGATTGAAAATGCACAATTAATGAAATTCTTATTGGACAATGCTGGTCATCTTGATGTTTCGAAATATATTGAGAAAGGCTGGGAATGGGAAAAAACAAATACTTACTATTTTATTAATGGAGAGCCAAACTTTGTTTTAACACAACTTGGCGGGTATCTTCCAAGTTTTAAAGTAAGTAAACAAGCCAGCCCAGAAGAAATGGCAAGTGTATCTAAAGTTCAAGAAAATGTAGTTGTTAATCCTGCGGAGAGTGGGGCTGTTTTAGCCATTGAAGGGATAAGTGAGTTATCGGAATTAGAGAAAATAACGGACAGTAAAGAATTTATTGGAGTTTTAAAAAGTAAAGTATTTACAAATCCAAAAGGTTCTCTATATAATTTTAATTCAACTGTGAGGGGAGTTGAAGCAGCTAAAAAAGACTTTGATTCCTTGAACCTTTTGAATGTTAGGACTTATCCCAATGGAACAATAGTAGGAGAATTGCCTAATGGAGATATTGTTAATCTTCATCCTGGAAGTTCTGTAGGAGGAGCACCTTCTTTAGAAATTCAGAGTTCGGTAGATAAATCAATAAATATAAAAGTTAGATATTAGGAGGGATTATGGAGAGAGTAGTTGATAGTGAATTTATTTATAAAATATTAGTAATAATAGATATATGGGAAGAAGAGGAGGGGGTTAATATTACTTTTGAAACTGAGGATGATAATGGTTTGTCTGCTAAAGAATACTATAAATTAGTTTTTACGCATGTCATTTCTATAGAGAAATCAATAATGGATATAAATAGATTAAGATTTTCAAAATTAACAGTAGAGAAAGAACTGAAAAGTAATATTTGTTTGATAGAGGGTTCTGATCGTATAAAGAGTCTAGATGAATATTTTATTGATATATATAAACCAAATAACTTGAAACACTATCTTATAGTAGATTCAAGTGATACTGTACTAGATGTTTTGGCATATGAACAACCTGTAGTAAAAAAAATAGATAAACCTGAAAGTATTAAAATACTAAAAAAAGAAGTTGAGCACTTGGCATGGTGGAATAATAACGAAAATATATCTGTCATTGAAAAAGAGTTGGAAGAATTACGAGACTATAAAGAAAAACGGGAAAATGAAGATAAAAAAAGTAAAAAAGATGAAATTCTTGCTAATTCATTCGGCTTTTAAAAAATATAAACTCCACCTTATTATGAAGTGGAGTTTTATTTTAGAGCTGTTTCGCTATGATGTTTAAGGTGTTTTACCTTTTGCTCACCAATCAAAAGTTGAGCATGATAAACAAGTAAAACTGGAATGTGATAAGAATTATCATAAATTGGTAGCAAGTGCTGATGAAGCGGTTAAGTTAGCTTATAATAGCAGAAAAAATATAGATATTGAAAATACTAATAAATTTATTGAGAAGCTTAAAAATTCTGCCCAAAAGGTTCTAAAAGGGAGAATAGAAAAATTAGATAAGCTTCTATCAGAAATTAATTCTACTAAAATAGGTGTTGAAAAGGCAGATTCTAGTAAATCAGAAGCAGATTTATTAAATGCTCAAAAAGCTATTGATAATTTAAAAGATAAATATCAGGAAAAAGACAAAGTTACTTTTCAAAAGAAGTTGGATGAGATAAAAAAACAATAGCAGATGAAAAAGCTAAAGCAGAGGAGGAAGCAAAGGTTAAAGCTGAAAAAGAAAGACTTTAGAACAAGAAAGTGGTTTAAATCAAAATAATGTTTTTGATTATATTAAAAAATTCCTTGTCATGACAGGTTATAATCCAGATGATTATATTTTAAATAATCCAAAGGGGAATGGGCAACAATCTCCTACAGAAGCATCATTTGATGTGAAATACCAAGAAAAAGATAGTACAGGAGCTGGAATGTTTAGAGTTACAAAGACTTTAGATAGTCGGGTTCAGTTTTTTAAATTTGTTGTAGTAACTTAGACCTTGATGGTGGGGAATATGTGAGTTTGCCATAAAGGCTGTATAGAAACTTGATGCGTAATTTGAATCATTTTTATGTAGTTCTATTGCGGTTTAATTGTCAGTAGGCATTTCAAATTTTGAAAATAGAAATTTTCTTATAGAAGTGATATAATTAATTCATTGTAAAAAAGGAGCGATGCCTATGATGCGTACAGCAGAACTTGAAATGGAACTAAATATAACTCGCCAATCGCTTCAAAATTATATCCGACATGGAGAGATTGAGCGTCCTAAAAAAGATAATAAGGGTTACTTATGGTTAGAAAAGAACATTGAACAAGTAAAAAATATAGTTGAGTTGAAATCAGAGAATCAACGTCACGTTTTATCATCAAATAGAAAATTGGAAATTCAAAATAGACGTTACTTAGGTAGTAAGCAAAAGATGTTGAATTTTATTTCTGACGTAGTTTCTAAGCAAACCCAAAATGTTCAATCAGTTGCCGATATTTTTGGTGGAACAGGGGTTGTTGCTGACCTATTCTCTAAACAAGGAAAAAAAATCATTGTTAATGACCTACTTTACAGCAATTTTGTTAGTTACAATACTTGGTTTGGAAACGAAAATATTGATATGAATAAAATTGAAAAAATAATTGATGAATTAAATAGGGAAGTAGGCTTTAGTGGCTATGTAACTGAAAATTTTGGGGATCGATATTTTAGTATAAAGAATTCTCAAAAAATAGACGGAATTAGAGAATCTATTGCTGGTAATAAGGATTTAAAGCAAAGAGAAAAGGATATTTTACTTACTTCATTGATTTATGCAATGGATAAAATAGCGAATACAGTAGGACATTTTGATGCTTATCGTAAAAAGATGGATACGAATAATAACTTAGTTTTGAGAGTTCCAGATATTACTCAAAGCCATCAAAAAAATTTAATTTTTAACACGGATGCGAATGAACTTGTAAGAGAAATTGAAGCAGATTTAGTGTATATAGATACTCCATATAATTCTAGAGGGTATGAGAATGCTTATCATGTTCTTGAAAATATTGCTGAGTGGAAGAAGCCAGAAGTCGAAGGAGTAGCTCGTAAAGCTGTTAATCGTTCTGAAAAGGGCTCTGCATATACAAAGTCTAAAGCTCCAGAGGCATTCAGTGATTTAATTTCGAATATAAGTGCAAAATATATCTTGGTTTCTTATAACAACATGGAGAAAAAAGGAAACTCTCGATCTAATGCTAAAATTTCAGGAAAAGAGATTTTTGATACTTTGGAAATTAAAGGAAATGTAGAAGTTTTTGAAACAGATTTTAGCCCATTCACAACTGGAAAATCTGAAATAAAAAACCATAAAGAGTTACTATATCTATGTAAAGTAAAGTAGGTGATGTTTTGAAAAATCCATTTCTTAAAAGTGCTTTGAACTATACTGGTGGAAAGTATCGATTATTACCGCAACTTTTCCCATTATTTCCAGAAGCAAATAAATTTGAAAGATTTATTGATTTGTTTGCTGGTGGAGGGGTTGTATCAGTAAATATGGCAAGAGAATATCGATTGGAGAATTATGATATAGGTAAAGATATTGTAGTTAATGATATAGAACCTCATGTCATAAGTTTGTTAAATTATTTGAGTAAAGAAAACATAGATAATATCCTTGAAAAAATTTATTTTTACATTGGGAAATATGGATTATCAGATACGGAAAAATATGGATATGAGCCATATTTATTAACGGATAAAAGAGATGTTAGTGCATTTAATAAAGAAAAATATAAAATTTTACGAGATGACTATAATATGTCAGTCTCGGAAGACATTGATATCTTATTCTATTTATTAATTGTGTTTGGATTCAATAATCAAGTAAGATTTAATTCAAAAGGGCAATTTAATTTACCAGTTGGAAAAAGAGATTTTAACTCACAGATGAAATCAAAACTTATTTCTTTTCAAGAAGTTTTGTCTTCCAATAATTTTGATTTTCGAAATCAAGATTTTCGTAATATTATTGATGTCAGTAAGGATGACTTTATTTATGCTGATCCACCTTATAGAATTACAACCGCTGCTTATAATGAAAGAGGTGGTTGGACCACTCAAGATGATTTAGATTTATTTGATTATCTAGATAAGATTGATTCTATTGGTGCAAAATTTGCTTTATCTAATGTAGTAGTACATAAAGGGAAAATAAATAACGAGTTGGTTGAGTGGAGTAAAAAATATGGAAAATTTTCAAAAATTCCTTTGAAGTTTGATTATAACAACAGCAATTATCAATCAAAAGCTAAACATTCAGAGACTATTGAGGTCTTAATAAAAAACTATTAGTCAGGAAACTAGTATTCTTGATTTTTTGGTATAATTAAGTAAATCAATCACAGATGAAAGCTTGTTTATGAAATTAAAAAATAAAGATTCAAAATTTAATATGTGGGATACAAATGGTAGGCGAAAAGATTTAACTGATGCCTACACAATCTATCTTTCAATTCTTAATGAGGAATTTGAAAGTGGTAAATATGAATGGGATAGTTTTCCTAAAAGTATTGGGCAGTATGTTTTTTATAAAGAAGCAGTTCAATCAAGTCCAGAGATTTTCAAAGAGCTTAATAAACTAGAAAATTTTGAAAAATTATTAGAAATCCAAGAATATGAAGAATCATTCTATGGATTAGACAAAGAGAAGTTTTTAGACTTGGATGGTGGAAATCTAGCTCTCATTGATTTAGATAAAAATCTTGAAGCGAGGGCGAGACATTATACTAGCAACTTGGTAAAAATAGGATTCACTTACAAAAATAGAAAAATTTCTGCTGTAGGTGCGGCATATTTAAAAGAAAAAATTTATAACTTAGATAAATTTGAAGAATTACTCCCAATTAATTCTATTAACCTAATTTTGTTGAGACAGTTATCAAAGTTAAGAATTTATTCAAGTGATGGTTTAAAATATTACTCACCATTTAATTTATTGATGTACGTTTTATTGAAAAATGTTCGTATGTCTGATACTGTCTTATTCAAAATGATTGAACTTTTAACTCCTTATTTTCCTGTTGATGTAGATGCGTTCATTGATGAGGTATTATCTTCAACTTTTGAAGAAAAACAATTATTATACAATTCTCAAATTTCAGGGGTAGAGAATATTTTTCCTCGCATTGGAGGAACAATGGAGTATGAGGAATTTCAAAAATATTTTACGAGTCAAAAAAGTTCAAGCCAAACTCAAATTTACTATGAATTTTATCTCATAAATCGTCAGTTTGTCCAAGATAAAACTCAAGCAAATCTTGACTTGCTTATTAGTCTGTTAAAAGACAAGAGTAAAGGACCAGTAATAAAAACAGCTTTTGGTGGGAAATCCACAGTTTATAATACTCGTCAAACAAAATTGTCTAAATTTATTGATTTGAATGAAGATAGTGTTTATTTAAACTCAGGAGATAATAATGCAACTTATTACTCAGAGTTTAAATATAGTAAAAGAAATTCTGATGTACGTGAATATAATAGAAATTTTAGAAAAGTAGTATTAGGTACTGGCGTTTTCCATAGTAAAAATGGAATTGTAGAGTTAGCTTTTAGGGAATTGTGGCAAAAATTTTTTGATGTTGAAACATTAAAAGAGAGTATTTTTGTTTCTTCAACACTGGAGGAAATGAAAATTTATGAACTTTCTCAAACTTCAATTTTTTATGAAAATATTTCTTTGAGTAAAATTTATAATCAATCAGAAGATGAATTGTTAGCTAAAATTAGCTCAATTGTAGATGATTTAGGATTAGGTAATGCTGTAGAAGTTAAAGAAGGATTAAAATCAAAAGTATCAACTGAATTTGTAGCCTTTATTAAAGACAGGTTTCCAAAAGAAAGAATAATGGAAATTTTACCATTATTCTCTGACCGAAGTAAAGACCAGATTATTAAAAATATGGTTGGTGTAGAATCTTCTGTACCAACAATTTATGAATATATCATTGGTTTAGCTTGGTATTATTTAAGTGATAAGGAATATGATGTTCATGCTAGTTTCAACCTGACTATGACTGCTGATTTTCTACCTGAAAAATTTGCTGGAGGAGGCTATGGGGATATTATTGCAGAATATGACGATGAGACAGTTCAAATTGAAGTAACTTTAATGGATAGAAATACTCAAAAAAGAGGAGAATGGGAGCCGGTTCTTCGTCATGCTACAAATTTGACTATTGATAGTGAAGCGAAACCAGTAACAACACTATTTGTCGCGGATGAACTTGATGATAATACTATAAATATATGGAGAGCGATTGCAAGTGTCCCTCTTAAATCAAGTAGAGAAGTTACAACAGGTGGACGGACAGTAAAAAATGTGCGAATTATGCCTCTTAAAAATAATGAGCTTATGCAACTGCTATCGGAAGCGCCTAATAGTTCGCATTTGTTAGTGCAAATTAAAGAGTCTTATGATGCAATTCCACAAAACTTTGATTCTAGGTGGAGAGATGATATCCTTGATTTTGTGAATAATTAATTCGGTATAAAAAAGTTTAAGCATCTATTTTAGGTGCTTTTATTTTGTTTTTTTCTAAAGTTTAGATATATAAAATGTAGTATAAGTGAATAAGGTGATATCCGTTATAAAAAGGAGAGTAAACATTGTATATTTCAAAAATTATATTAGAAACTTTTAGAAGTTTTAAAGGCAATCAGGTGGTTGAGTTTCAAAAAGAAATCATAGAAGCTAATCACTTCTACTTGAATTTTGATTAGGCACAATGTTAGTCTTGCCACAAATTTGCCACACTATTTTGAGCAATATGAATAAGTATTGGAATTATGAGGGTATAACTATTCAATAAATAGCTCTTATTTCTCAGTTTAAGAAATATTTAGAATCTTCATTTTGTGAAATGTTAAATTCAGCAAACAAAGCTTAATCAACTTTTAAAACATGATTAAATAAACGTTTGTCATTTATGATGGACGTTTTTTTATTTTTCAATTTGCTTTGATATAGCATAAGGTTCTATCTTAGTATATATGTTCAACAAGTATTTCGATTTTATCCATTATGAGCTAGTAAAAAACTTTATCTGGTTGTTGGAAATCTATCATTGCTTACAGAATGATGAAAGAAAATTTGATTTTAACAAATTGGCACATTGAATTCCTGATTGCGCCAGAAGAATGCTTGTCTTACAAAAAAATTTTGTCTAATTTACGAATAATCTGGTATAAGCTTTATTGATTTGAACTATTATACAGCAAAAGAGTGTACTCTAGTAATTCCTTCATTAATTGTTCTTAGGATATTTGAAATTTCTCCTTTAAAAGACATTTGAGAGGGACTAAAAAAAAATATAAGAATCTATTTTATGCGAATGCTACCTTTTTAAAATATTACCTAGATGAAGATAAGAAGAGTTGTGAAATATGAGCGGACGATATATAAGGTTTTTTTGACTGAATTTGATTTTTCTACATTATTAAGTTTGTAATAAATATATTATTTTTTAGTAATTTTACTTAGAAATATAAGATAAAGAGAACAGAATATTTTTTAGGGACGATAGTAGTCATTTGTTTTAGAGAGAGCACGGGTTAATTCAACTAAGTCATAAACAACTTATTATAAAATATGATTAAATATGGCTTTGTCACTTATGAAGGACATTTTTTATATGATTTTGCTACTAGCTATATCGTATAATAATTTTTTCAAATAAAAATGGAAATGTGTTCAATAAATAAAAGTGATTAATTTGACTTGCTTGTTTTTAAATGTTACAATTGTGTAAAAGTAGATGTCTTGAAAGAAATGATGTTGAAATTATAATACATACCATGGAGGATTAACTAAAATTGACTAATAATGATAAAACTAAGCGCTTAAAAAAGGAAAAATTTATTGCGGGAACAGCGCTGATTTTAGGAATGACGACTTTTGGCGTGGCTGGCCATGCTGATGGAGTAACTGTTGGAAGTAGTTCAGATGCATCATCAAGCACAGGTAGCTCAAGTTCATCATCAAGTACGGGTAGTTCAAGTTCATCATCAAATTCAAATGGTTCAAGTTCATCGTCAAGTACAGGTAATTCAAGTTCATCATCAAAACCAAGTACTTCAGGTTCGGCATCAAAACCAAGTAATCCAAGTTCATCAACAAATAATAATTCAACTAGTAATTCCTCTACAACAACTCAAGCACCATCAACTTCAGTTTCTACCACAGCTCCTTCAGCATCAACTTCTACAGTTGCACCCTCTAATTATTCACAGGATAATGCCTACTATCAAACATCAACTGCAGCACAAATTCCTAATTCTTCAGCAGATTCAGCTCCTTCTATTTACGCTGGCCCTGTTTTGAAAACAATTGAAGCAGCTAAGTCAATTGATAAAATTGATACTTCTAGTACAGAAGCCTTTATTAAAAGTATTGCAGACCGCGTGAGAATTTTAGCTGGTAAGAATAATTTGTATGCATCAATTATCTTGGCACAGGCGATTTTAGAATCTGGTTCTGGTCAAAGTAATATGAGTCAGCAGTATTTTAATATTTTCAATATTACAGGTGCTTATTTAGGAAAATCAATTTCATTTAAGACGGAAGAATTTTCGGGAAATAATCCTTATTATATTGAACAAAGTTTTAGAGTTTATAGTAACTATGACCAAGCCTTGGATGATTATATTAATTTAATGATTAAAGGGACAACTTGGAACTCACAAATTTATGCTGGCGCATGGAAGTCACATGCTAAGACTTACCAAGAGGCGGCTCAAGCATTGCAAGGAATTTTTGCTACTGACCCAGCATATGCACAAAAATTAATTGAAATTATTCAAGAATATAAATTAGATGCTTATGATAATGTTGATAGTATAACACAAGTTGTAGATAGTAAAATTCCTGAAAGTCCATTGGTGGCATCAAAATTAGATAATTCAGCTTATCCAGAATATAATGGGGTAGAATATCCAGGTGCTGAGAGTTATGCTTTTGGTAATTGTACACAGTATGTTTATAACCGTATCATTCAATTAGGTGGGCTCGTTGGAACACATATGGGAAATGGTGGAGAATGGGGAATTAATGCCCAAGCTCAAGGTTATTTCACAACAACTGTTCCAACTGAGGGTTATGCTGTTAGCTTCCCACCAGGAGTAGCTGGTTCAAGTTCAGAATATGGTCACGTAGCTTTTGTTGAAAAGGTTTATTCAGATAACTCTATTCTCGTTTCAGAGATGAATGTTAAAGGTAATAATATTGTCAGCGAACGCCATATTTCTGCTGGTGTAGCTGCTTTGGCAACTTATATTCAACCTAAATAATTACTGACAAAATTAATTAGTGGTTCTGTCAGTAAAATAGGAGTATTGAATCTTTTATTTAGTTAAAAAAAGAAGATGTTAAAAATCAGCCCAAAGGCTGATTTTTATTTGGTAAAAGTTTGAGATAATAAGTGTACGAGATAAAGATAATCTCAATAAAAAAAGTTTTTAAGATATTGAATGCTTGAATGAGCAGAGAAAGGATCTAAAAAAATGGCTAATAAAAAAGATAGAATTATGGATTTGATGCGTCGTGGAATTATCACGGAAGATGAAGCTTTAGAATTACTTGAAAAAAATGGTTCAGTGAATGGAGAAGCTTCTGATGATAAAACTGAGAACAAAGAATTCACATATACAGATAAAGAAGGATATGTTAATCACGATGTAGATTTTCCTGATGCAATGAAAAATGTTGCAGAAAGTTTGTTTGCTAGAGGTAAAGAAATTTTCCAAGGGGTTGCAAAATCTGTTGATGATAATATTGATTTTTCAAAAGGATTTCCTAAGGTTAAATCAATTTCTCACACTGTAGAAAAAGATATCAACGAAGATTTCAAAAATGTTAATCTTAATCTTAAGAGTGGTAAAGTAAATATTTTACCGGGTGAAAATGCCCATGTAAAAGTAGAATATAAAATTTACGGGGCAGTTGAAGATGGTAATGTAGAAGCTTACATTGCTGAAAAAACTAAACTTGAAGTTGAAGATGATGTGCTTGAAATTGAAGCAAATGGTCGAATTTCTGCGGATATTGAACTTTACTTACCAGTAAAAGAATATGAAAATATTGAGATTAATACACCTCATGCAGAACTTAAAGTTGAAAAAATTTCCAGTCAAAAAATGAATATTAATCTTATGAACGGAAATGCTGAAGTGCTTGAAGTAAACAGCGATGAGTTGAAGATTAACAATAAGAATGGTGAAATCAAAGTAATTGATGGCACGAATTCAGATTTAGAATTAACTGGAGTTAATGGTAATATCAGAATTACAACTGCTTTTGAATCTGGTGATGTCTCACTCGTAAACGGAAATATTTTGCTGACCGAAAAAACAGGAACGGCTCACAAATTAAATCTTAAAAATGTGAATGGCGATATCAAAGTTTCTGTACCAGAAAGTTTGGGCTTGGTTGGTCATGTTCGCACAATCTTTGGCGGATATAAGACACGTTTAAATCTTGATAGTCCTTTTGAAGCTGGCCGTAATGGAGCAGCGATTGTCCGTCAAGGTGCTGAGTCATTAACCTTTGAATTTGAAACAAAATCAGGAACGATTTGGCTTAAAGATACTGAAACTACTGACAAAGAAGAAACTGAATAAAATTTTACTGACAGAAATTTTATAAGAGTTCTGTCAGTAAATTTGAAAAGAAAGGTGAGAAATGGCTAAGAAAACTCTGAAAAGATCAAGTAGCAATCGAGTCATCGCAGGAACCGTCGGGGGACTTGGTGAATACTTTGGCTTGAGCCGTACAGTAATTAATGTAATTCGGGTTCTGATTGTGCTTGGTACTTTCGGAAGTTGGGGAACATTACTCATTGTTTATGTGATTGCGAGTCTATTGATGACACCGTCACAAGGTTAATTCAACGATTATGAAGAAAGGATAAATTATGTCTCAAAGACAATTAACAAAATCAGTGACAAATCGTAGAGTCAGTGGTGTCATTGCAGGGATTGCAGAATATTTTGGTCTGGGTCGTGATGTTGTGACGATTCTACGTATCCTATTTGTTGTTCTGGCTTTTGGAAGCTGGGGCGGATTGATTCCATTGTATTTCGTAGCAAGTTGGATTATTCCAAGTGCTAGACCACGAAATTACTATGATGATTCAGAAGATGATTATCAAGAAAAATGGAATCGTAAAGCGCAACATTTTGATGAAAAAATGGATCGTTGGTCAGAACGTTATTCAGATAAAATGAATAATTGGGCACGTCGTTATGAAGATAAAGGACGTCAAAATCAACAAGATTCAAACCAATGGGGAAATCCATGGGATGAACCAAAAAGTCGTAAGACTAAGGAAGCACAACCAGTTGAAAAAGAAAAAGAAGATGACTGGTCAGATTTCTAAAAAAGTTACTGACAGAAAGTTCTGTCAGTAAAATAATTCTGGTCCACCATGACCTAAAACTGGCTTCCTATATAATATAATAATAATAACTGAAAAAATGGACTGATTAAGTCCATTTTTTTAGTGAGATTTCGCCACTGGAAAGTATTTTTTGCTGACCATTATCTAAATTTACGATAAGCTCACCTTTAGGGGTTAAATCTGTGGCTCTTCCGGAAAAAGTTTGTCCAGATTGAACAAATTCAACTTGTTTGCCGAGAATAAATGAGTGAGATTTATAAATTTGGAAAAATGAACCCTCTGATAAACGATGAAATTCAGACCAGATTTCGGCAATTAATTCCGAACGACTGATGCTTGCTTGTTCATTATAAAATAAAGAAGTGGCTCTTTCTTCGATTTCAGTTGGAAATTGGGAAATAGAAAAATTAATTCCGACACCAATGATAACTTGTGCTTCTTGAGTTGGATTAAGTGATGTTTCGGCAAGAATACCAACAAATTTTTTATCGTCTAGATAAATATCGTTAACCCATTTAATTTGAGGCTTTTTGTCAGTTAATTTTTCGATTGCTGACACAATGGCAGCTCCTGTCAGCAGAGTGAACTCTGGAAGTTTTTCTAGTTCAACTTTAGGCTTGAGTGACAAACTCATATAAATTCCGCCAGACGGCGCAGCAAAATACTGACGGCCAAAACGACCATAAGTTTTATTTTGTCTTTCAGTTAAATAAAGACAATTTTCTTGTCCGTCTAATTTAGCATCTTTTTGAGTTGATTCAGATTCAGCGACAATTTTTACATCAGTCAGCCAAGGATTTTTTTGTAAAATAATAGATTTTTCAAGTTTGTCGTTCATTTTTTTATTATACCATGTGAAGTCGACTGCAAGCGAGAGGGAAAATTAGGAAATTACGTTTCTGCACTTGCGCAAGTTCAAAGTTATCTATTTTCTAGAATCTAGGAGACTGACCTCGGTTATGGGCAAAATCTTTAGCAATTTACTGACAATGAAAATTTTCAGAAAAATCTAACGATAGTAAGTATTTGACTTTCAATAATCTACGGAGTATAGTTTTATTAGAACAATGTTAGGAAAGGGAAGAATAACTTGGTATTTGAAAAAACAGTTTTGAACAAAGCACTTGCAGTTGCTTTCGATATCCCCATTGCAGTAACTTATTGGGATGGAAAAACAGAAAAGTATGGTGAAGGAGAAACGCAAGTTCACATTACTTTTAATAAAAAATTCTCATTTAGTGAATTGAGCTCAATGCCAACCTTAGTATTGGCTGAAGCTTACATGAATGAAGAAATTGAAATTGAGGGGAGCATTCAAGAGCTTGTTACATCAGCATATCGTAAGGCTGGTAGCTTTTTAACAGACCAATCTGGTTTTGGGAAATCAATGATAAAACTTTTGGGAAATCATTCTCAAAAACAATCTCGTGAAGATATTCATAGTCATTATGATATTGGGAATGACTTTTATAACAAATGGCTTGACCCAACGATGACTTATTCATGTGCTTATTTTGAACATGAAGATATGACTTTGGAAGAAGCACAAATTGCTAAAGTTCATCATATTTTGGACAAACTCAATAGTAAACCTGGGGGACGTTTGCTTGATATTGGTTGTGGCTGGGGAACTTTGATGTTTAAGGCTGTTCAAGAATATGGCCTTTCAGCAGTCGGAGTGACACTCTCAGAAGAACAATATTATTATGTTCGCAAAAAAGCGGATGATTTGGGACTTTCTGATAAAGTGAAAGTTTATTTGGTTGATTATCGTGACCTCAAAGAAGAACCTTTTGATTACATTACATCTGTCGGAATGTTTGAACATGTTGGGAAAGAAAATTTGGAAATGTATTTCCAAAAAGTTTCTGATTATCTCAAACCAAACGGTCGTGCATTGATTCATGGTATTACTGGACAACATCGCGGTGCTGGTGTGGATCCATTTATTGAAAAATACATTTTCCCTGGAGGTTATATTCCAAATATCGCTGAAAATGTTGAACATATTATGACTGCTGGTTTGCAAATGGATGATCTTGAACCTCTTCGTCGTCATTATCAAAAAACGCTTGAAATTTGGAATGAAAATTATCTCGAAGTTTTTGATGAAGTAGAAAAAGAAATGGGTAGACCATTTGCAAGAATGTGGACACTTTATCTTCAAGCCTGCGCTGCAAGTTTTGAAGCTGGAAATATTGATGTTGTTCAATATCTTTTGACTAAAGGTGCTTCAGGTCAAGGTTTGCCAATGACCCGCGAATACATGTTTAAAAAACATTAAGTTTGACAATTGATAAGTTGAAAAACAAGACCATTCAGCATTTCGGGTTTGAATTATCATAAGGACAACTTATTTAAAATTTATCAGTAGATTTATTTTAGAATCATGTAAAGGAAAGAGTGCATTTTTTCCAAAAAAGAGGTAAAATAAGAGAGTTACGAGTCCCGAAAGGATTTGATTTATTTTAAAAATTACTGATGAAAATACTAGCATCTCCGTAAGCGCTGAAGCGCCAACGGCTATCCTATGAAGGTTTTTCGTCAGCAAATATTAGATAAGTTTAAAGACGCCTTGTAACCAAAATTTAGATTGGGGGACATTTTTAATGTCAGAAAAACATTTATTTACATCAGAATCAGTATCAGAAGGCCATCCAGATAAGGTTGCAGACCAAATCTCAGATGCCATTCTTGATGCCATTCTCGCACAAGACCCACATGCACACGTTGCTTGTGAAACGGTCGTATATACAGGGACGGTCAATGTCTTTGGTGAAATCTCAACATCAGCTTACGTTGATATTGCTCATGTCGTTCGTGAAACAATCAAAAAAATTGGCTATACAGATAGCGAAAATGGATTTGATTATAAATCAGTGGGCGTTCACGTCTCACTTGTTGAGCAATCAAGCGATATTGCACAAGGGGTAAATGAAGCCGAAGAAGTTCGCGATAAAAATGGCCAATTAGTTGACCCGCTTGATTTGATTGGTGCTGGTGACCAAGGAATGATGTTCGGTTTTGCGACTAACGAAACTGCCGAATATATGCCACTCGCCATCTCACTTTCACATAAATTAGTTAAAAAATTAGCTGATTTACGTAAATCAGGTGAAATTTCATACTTGCGTCCTGATGCAAAATCACAAGTAACTGTAGAATATGATGATAATGGCAAAGCAAAACGCATTGACACAGTCGTTATTTCTACTCAACATGCTGCGTCAGCAACAAACGAAGAAATTCACGATGATGTGATTAATAAAGTCATCAAGGCTGTTATTCCAGCTGAACTTTTAGATGATGAAACTAAATACTTCATCAATCCAACAGGACGTTTTGTTATTGGTGGTCCTCAAGGGGATTCAGGCTTGACTGGACGTAAAATTATTGTTGATACTTATGGTGGGTATGCTCCCCACGGTGGTGGAGCTTTCTCTGGTAAGGATGCAACAAAAGTTGACCGTTCAGCTTCTTACGCAGCACGTTATGTAGCCAAAAATATTGTGGCAGCTGGACTTGCAGAAAAAGCGCAAATTCAACTTTCATACGCTATTGGTGTTGCGACACCAACGTCAATCAATGTTGATACTTTTGGCACAGGTAAAGTCTCAGATGATGAACTTTTAGCAGCAATTCGTAAAGTATTTGATCTTCGCCCAGCAGGAATTATTCAAATGCTTGACTTACTCCGTCCTATTTACGGACAAACAGCAGCTTACGGGCACTTCGGCCGTACAGATGTAGAATTGCCATGGGAACAAACAGATAAGG
>NZ_JACVUQ010000016.1:0-17459 GCF_016516525.1 Lactococcus sp. S64
ATCGGAGATTGAGTCTGACGTTGAATCGCTATCTGAAACTGAATCGGAGATTGAATCTGAGGTTAAATCACTGTCACTTACTGAGTCCGAGTTTGATTCACTATCTGAAACTGAATCACTGAGTGAGTCGGAGGTTGAATCACTATCTGAAGTTGAATCGGAGATTGAATCGCTGTCTGAAACTGAATCACTAATGGAATCTGATATTGAGTCACTATCTGGTTCTGAATCACTATCACTTGCCGAATCGCTGATTGAGTCGGAGGTTGAATCACTATCTGAAGTTGAATCAGAGATTGAGTCGCTATCTGATACTGAATCACTAATGGAATCTGATATTGAGTCACTATCTGGTTCTGAATCGCTATCACTTACCGAATCACTGATAGAGTCGGAGGTTGAATCACTATCTGAAGTTATATCCGATATTGAATCACTGTCTGAAACTGAATCACTAGTCGAATCAGATTCACTTGGAGTATTGTCTCTATACTTTAAAATGACTGTCGCAGTATCACGACCCGTTAACTCCCCAGTACTGATACTAGGGTCATATATAAGACCATCTATTGACTGTGGAATATCTCCTACAGAATACTCCTGAATTTGGGAGTAGAAAGTTTTAGAAGTATCCTCACTAAGAGTTCCTCCTGATTCGTCTTGATATTTGACTGTAACTGTGACTTTTGAAGGAAATAGTGGTTGCCAATCAGCACCTAATGCTCCCTCAGAATCATAGTCATTACCATTAGTCGTAGCACTTCTATATTTGACATATATATCACCACCAGAAGGTCTAGTGATAACAGCACTCTTACCATCCGTAGATTTGCCAATACTTGCACCACTTGATAATTTTTCGGATTTAAAAGTAATCTCTTTAGGTTGACTTGTAGGCGTTACTGAGTTATTTGAATAAGTAGCTTCTACATAATAAAATTTCGAAGGATCAGCCTGGCTTACTAAAAGAATAATAACTTGATCATTGTTATTGTTTATTGCACAAATGCCTTGCGTCCAATATCCTGGTATTTCAGCATACCAGCCATTTCTAGGTTGATTAGCTTGGTCAGTGATAGTAATAGTCGCTTTTTCTGATTCTATAATATCTTGATTAACTTCTGAAATAGTGTTGCTATTTTTTTCACTAGTTGCTGGAATAGTAACACTACTCTGTGTTGCTAAAAGCTTGCTACTATCAACCTCCTTGGATTGACTATCATTTCCTGTACTTGTCGTATCAGCTTTGATGATCGGGACCGCAATTCCCCCACCTCCTAAGATACTGGCAATTCCTGTAATTGTCGCATACATCCATGTTTTTTTGCGCTTATAGGAGCGATATCTCTCATGTTTATCAGAGTTTAACATCTTTTTTATGTTGTTTTTTCTGGACATTAAATTTAGTTAACCTTTCTTCAATAGGGTTTTAAATTTTTTTAATAATTTTTGCTGGAATACCAGCTGCTAAAACATCTGGAGGAAGCGACTGGGTCACCACACTTCCAGAACCAATTACTGTATTGGCTCCAATTGTTACTCCTGGATTAATGATGCTCCCACCACCAATCCAAACATTATCTCCAATATTAACTGGTGAAGCAATCACAACTCCTTTTTCCAAACGCTCTTTTGGATTGACTGGATGATTCACCGTATAAATTTGAACACGAGGACCCAACTTTACATTTTTTCCAAAATTTATATCACCTGTATCCAAGAAAAGACAATCAGTATTCGCATAAAAATTACCTGAAAAATGAAGATTCGTTCCATAATCAAATTGAAATGGAACATCAATATAGACTGTTCCCTCTGACCGGATATTAAGCAAGGCTCTTTCTTTTGCTATTAGTTCCTCACGGATATAAGGACTTGCATTTAACTGGTATAACTGCTCTCTATTTTTCTTACGTATTTGCTCATCTCGAATTGGCATATTCTATCACCTCCTTTCATACTAAATATAAAAAACTTTTTTATTTATTAAGTAAATCATCTCTAAAGCCTAATTCTAAAGTTCTAAACATCGCAAGCAAGGCACGTTTAATGAAAAAACCTTCTGAAACAGCTTCTTGCCAAAATCTAACATTATCTATCATTTTTTGATAATCTTGATCAGTCATTGATGAAAAGATGGTGTCTATTTCATTTAAATCATCCACAACAAGACCAATTCCATATTCTTTAACCAGTCTGGCATGATAAGTTTTGCTTGAAACAATAACTGGAAGACCAGCTGCGAGATACATAGAAAGTTTGGTAGGGTTATTAAACTGGTTATAATAAACAAAATTCATGTTAGACTTTTCTACAAGATTTTCTGTTACTACCACTCCAAAACCACCATCTAAAACAGAGACGATTTCATCGCTAGGCCTACGTCCTAACCAGGTAATACTGCCACTTTCCAAAACTTTTTTTTCGACTTGTCTATCATAAATGTAAAGCGGTGTCGCTGCACGATATGTAGTATCTATAATATCTCGTCCTCCCACATAATAAAGCTTTTTCTTAAATCGCTTTTCTTTTCTCGGACCGGCGTAGAAATAATCCCAAAATTGCATTTGAATCATGGGGACATTTACACCATCTTCTTGCAGTTTATGTGCTCCTTTCTCATTCGCAACAATTAATAAATCAAATTTTTTAAGTTGATTAAGCCAAAAATCATTCTCACGATCATACTCCTCTTCTCCTTTTGTAAACATCCAAGTCGGAATATCATGAATTAAAGCGACCATCCTAACCGATTCAATCCCTTTAATTGTGTCAAAAAATTCAGATTGGAAATTAAGGTGTGTCCACATCGGAAATTGTACAACAACAAGGTCTCCCGGTTGAACCACTCCTAAAACTGCTTCACGAATATGATGACGTCTATCCGCATTGTTACTAATATTTGGATAGCCAGTAATATTTAACTCTTGAAAACCTAGCTGTTTTGCTGAATGAGCAACATTCTTACTCACAATCTGAATGGCATCATATTGTTGATTATAATTCGTAGCGTTAAGTCGCGTAATCCAATTAGTCATGTGTATCCTCCTGATGAATCAAATAGTCCGTGAAGCCAAGGTTAATATAACGAACCGCTTCTATTGCAGCAGTTTTAGCAAAAAAGCCACTTGAGACAGCGCGTTGCCACGGCTTGAGATTATTAAGCATTTTATAGTAATCCTCTTCACTTATCGATTCAATAGCTTTTTCAAGATCTCCCAACTGGTCAATAACAATACCGACCCTCTGCTCTTTAATCCATTTTGCATGAGCTGTATTAGATAGGCATATAACTGGTAAGCCAGAAGCAAGATATAAAGAAAGCTTCATTGGATTATTGTACTCACCATAGCGATGCATTCCTTTATATCCACCATTTTGTGGATAATACAATAGTCCAAATCCACCATCCAACTTAGAGGGAATATCATTACTATCCATTGGGCCCAATAAACTTACAGTTTCCGGAGTCTCCTTAACTTGATGATTGGGACCAATAAAATTGATTCGAATATCAGAAGGAGTTTCCTCTATCATTGCTGGATCAATTCCCGTCGCGACATAATAAAGTTCTTTTTTATATTGTTTTGGAATCAGAGGGCCTTTGTAAATAAAATCTGTTAAATGCATCGGAATCATTGGAGTGATCACCCCTCCCTCTTCACGTAATCGTTTACCCATTTTGGTATTTGCGGCAATCACAAGATCATATTTATTGAGCATCCATAATGAAGCGTCTCCTGTATAATCTCGATCTCGGTTATCTTGGAGCCATGAAACAATATCCCATACCATAGCAACAATTTTGGCATGTCTTACATTTTTTAAATAGTTGATGAATTCCAACTCAAATTCTGTATTATTTGTCCACAATGGATATTGGACAATTACAGTATCCCCAGGTAAGACACAGCTTAATAGTGCTTCCAGATATTCCCATCTTGCTTCTTTACCTATTTCACGTAATTTTGTACTATATATCCTGGGATAATGTAATTTTCGAAAACCTGCATCCTCAATAGAGTTAGCCGCCATTTGATTTGCAATAATTCCCGATGCTCTCTTTGACACATAGTCATTATCTTGAACTTCAGTGATCCAATTTGTCATTATTATTTCCTCCTAATATTTTATTTTGCTTCAGAGTTTCTTCTAGCTTAAGTCTAAATTCAGATGGTAAATAGTGGTAGCCTAGACCAGTCTCGAAAATAAGTTGTAAATCTTGTTTAAACTTTAAAGTTTGATCTAATGATTCTATTAATTTACCCTCATCTTGACCATCAGTATAAATAAAAATTTGCTCATAGTTAATGCTTTCATGGATTGAAACAGGTAAAATGCTTCTCGGTCCCTTATTAATAATTAATCGAATGGTTTTATGATTTGATCCTCTTATTGGACGGACATATACCCACGAATAATGAGTACTAAAATTTTGAGAAATAATCCTATCCAGAACTCCAATTTCACTTATCGTAAGAGTTTCAAAATGTAGCCAATGATGCTTCAAATTAATGAGATGAACTTCATAAAAAACGGTTCCTATCGGAACAGTAAATGTTAATCGATCTTCTGTGCTTCGATAAGAGCCAATCAATTCTTGACTTTCATCTCTAAAATTTATTTCAAATTGAGCTGGGAGGGAATTATCAGAAGTTAACTTGATTCCTAACTCATAAGATTTATTAATTTTTAGAAGCGGCAAAGAGGGTGCACTCCCACTGGCTAAATAATCTATGGTAGATGACCATGTACAGATAATTTGGCCTGGAGACAGGACTTCATTGGAGTAGTACACAGACTGATCGTCTGAATAACGAATAGTTGATCCATTAACATATACTTTAGATAAGTCTCTTGGCCAACGAATAATGTAACACTCAGTCATTATCTTCACCTCTCAGATCAATCTCCTCTTTCTCATCATCATCAATTATTAAATAGCGGTCAAAATCAGAGATAAGTAGCTGCTGATATTGTCTATAGAACCAACTTGTTATACCTCGAGAGTTATCGTTATGGCGTCCCTCCAGCCCCTTGTGTAAGACTTTTGCAGTCGGATAGTTTATCTTTAAATAGTTAAAAATTTGTTTAAAGGGACGGTCTGTATCATGCAACATATGCGCAATAAGGAAAGTGGTCTTAGAAAAATTTGCTGATTCAAATTTACTCCAAAAATCTTCATCTAAAGAGTCAGCACTTTCTTTAGTCAATTCCCCAGTTAGGTTAATAATTGTATCCATGGCAAGATCCCAACCATATGGAGCAAAAATTCTCGAATTAACAGCTAGACCTCCGATATTAGCGAGCGGTTTACCCACTACGATTGCATGAGGTTCTAATTTTGCACCATAGTAAAAAGAAGCATATGTTCCCATTGATAGACCAGAGAGAATTAAATCTTGTTTTGAGAAACCTAAGACTTTCAATTTAGACTGTATGTATTCAATCAATTCTTCTTCTAGTCCCTCCCCTCTATAAAAGGAGCCACCCACTATACGAGGATCATGAACCAATATAAAAGGTGCGCCTAAACTTCCCATCATCCATCGGCCTTCGTAACCTTCTGAGGGGCGAAATCCTGAGAAGTAGACATTTAGCGGGGGCTTTAAGTCTCCTGCATTAAAATATACTCCCAATTCTTCTCCCATATTATCTTTTTGAACTAACCGCTCTCCCCCCATTGCCAAAAAATTTCCTTTGGATAGACCATATCGAATATGAAGATCTCCAACTTCTATTTTCCCGTTTCCTTTTATAAAAAGTCCGAAATTAATTGGAAACTCTGAATACCCTATATCAAAATATACTTGACCAGCATTTAATTGTTCAGGATAAAAATCTCTATAGTTAATTTGGGAGGTAGAATTACTACTTTTAAAATAGGCCCTCCAATAATAAGAAAGATTCTCAGTCTGGCTTATTTCAGGATAAAAATTAATATTCCCCCATGCTGCCCATTTATTTTTCCAGAGCAACACTTGTTGATAATCTAACCCAAAGTTTCCCTCAAGGATATATTTGGATGAACCTTTTTTTGTAACTATTCCTTCAAAATTTGAATTGATGTCTACCATGCTATTATTAAGGCTCAACCCCCATGGTTTAATGTAGTTTCGATTAATATAATGAAAAAAGTCAACACCTTTGTCAGATAATTCAGTTTGCTGAGCACCCTTTAGCGTGAGAATTCTAATCTCAACTTCACTTGCACCTTCTAAAGTTTCATAAAAAATCTGATGACTCGGTAATTTTATAAGATCAATATCTTGCAAGTGATACATCACTTCTTTGCTTAAAAGAAATAAATCATTTGAATTATTTATCTCATTATTAGTAATTGATCGTAATCGTGACAACTCTTCTTTGAGCGTTGCTTTTACTTCAAGGTGATGATATTTAAAATCTTTGATTAACTCATTAATTTCTGATAGAGATTGACCACCGATATGGAAAATATTTTTTAAATTCTCACTCATTTTAAGTTCTCCTTCCATTTTTCTAGCAATCCATTTGCACTATTATTTTCGATAAGCTCGACACTCTCAACCAAATTTTTGTTCCATAAATCATGGTCACTCAGATAGTCTTTTACTCCTTCTATTACTTCTTTTATGTCTTTGTAAAGAATCCCATTTTTACCATTAATGAGATATGGAGAAGCCTTTTTTGAGAGTAGGGGAATGCCAGCACTAACAGCTAATGAATGACTCAAAAATTCATACTTTTCTCGTTGGTCGATAAATACTCTGACTTTTCCAAATGCTGTTTTTAATTCTTGGAAAGCTACATTTTTTTTGAAGCTAATTCCTGTATAAAATAAATAAGATTCGATTATCCGGCTAAATTCTTTATCTTCTTTTTTGAATTTCTGAAATAGTTCCTTTAACCCTGCTGTCATTTCCTCATTCCTTAAAGCCTCATAATATTTTTTTACTAATTCATATTCAGGGGATGTGAGAATTACTTCAAAGTTCTTTACAACAAAACTTTCTAAAAGCATTTTTATTTTATCCTCATCCCCCTCTTCCTTAATATCAATGATCAAGCAAAGATCACGGACTTCCATTTTTATTTGTAAAAACTCTTGGAATAGTGCCGATATTTGAGAATCAAATTGCTCAATTTGCCAATAGACATACTCTTCTAAATATGTATTGCTTTCTCCAAGCATCAGAGTGGTAGGATATAAGGGAATATAACGAAGCTTATTTTTAATAGGGTAAAAATCATTTCTTTTCAATTCATTAAGAAAGTGAATATTATCAGTAATTATGGATTTCCCCTTCTCAATAAACTGCAGATGATGATTGAGTTGGGAAAGACATTCTACCGTTGATCCTGTAAAAATATACACGATTGACTCAGGGTATTGAAAGGCTTCAATAAGTTCCATTAACCAATTACTCGTCCCATCAATAATAAGTCGATCCTCTTTAGGATTAAAATTTACTAATGAGCTATTGACTAACTCCATACAAACTTCTTTAAAAGTACTATAGGTTGATCTTTTAAAATGACTTTTATAACTGTTATCAATAAATACATAGTCATTCCATTGCGTTAAGATAAGTTGCCCCCCCTCATCAAAAATCTGTTGCTCAACTTGCTCACCATCATTATTAAACTTCTGTTTAAGTAAGACTACTCCTTTTTCAGAATAGATATCGATTTCTTTTCCTAGACTGGATAAATAGTGAACTTGTGAGACAAAGCCAAAGGAATTAAAGAATACTTCTGCCTTAACCTCACCTTCCTTTGTTAGTAAAACATTATTTCGTGTGTAAACTTTCTCCCAAGTTTTTGGAAACTCAAGATCCTTCAAAATTAGAGGGGCATAACATAAGGCGAATCGATCTGTGACTGCGTCCAACAAATTAGTAAAATGGTCTGAGTCATAAAATTCAAAATGATTCGTAAAATAATTTGAGAAAGGAGAAAATTGAGTATTAATCATTTTGGTCTCTATCCCTCCTTCATTGAATATTTTGTTCACATTAAATAAGATATTGGATTCTAATCTGTCCATTTCTGATTGCCAGTCTGTTAAAAAGTAAATCATTTAAAGTTCCTCCGATTGTTTCCAAATAGTTCATAGTTATTTTTATAAAAAAGAAATACCACATCTTGTTGCAAGTTATCATATATTACAACTAGTACAAATAGCATCGTAAAATAATTAGAAAGATTAGAAATCGAAGTATGTCCGGTAATTAACCCCACTAATAATGGAATTGTTACAATTAATGGTAAATATAATCCACCTATTAAAGATACTCCCCACACTCTCCTGCTAATATAACGTTTTGTTTCTTCTCCAGGTTTAATTTCTAATATATAATCTCCAGATTCCTTTAAATCGTCAGAAAGTTGTTCTGGCATAATATTGATAAAAGAGAATAAAATACCTAAAAGATACAAAATCAGTCCATACATTAAAATTCCATTTAATTTTGCCGTATTGAAAAGTGCCAAAACAGCATCATTTTCATAATTAAATAACTGCATAAGATAGTATGGGAAGTACATCAATGTTGTCGCAAACATTAGTGGGAGTGAACCTGCAATTAAAATTCTAAATCCTATATAAGCTTCTTTAGAGTATTTATCAATACCAATTCTCTGAATTTCAAAGCGATATTCTGCCGAATAAATAGCTATCGTAATTCCAACAAATATTATGCTGATGAAAATAAAAGGAATTAGCCGGTCAAAATGTACAAGGATACTTCGATAATTTGCTCCCAAACTCCCAGTAATACCTCTAATAATTCCTGGTATAAGTAAAACAAATGGTCCCCCCAAACCATAAATAATATTTAAACTTGCGAGCCATGAAATAAGTAACGCCCCTACTACAAAACATAAAACAGTAAACAAAAATATATTAAGAGATGATAGGAAACTAATTTTTGGAATTACAGAATTTTTTAAATTAAATGCAAGTGGGATACCCTGTAAGATTGACATAAAAAAAATACCAATAATTTCTAGTCTCCCTCTCTGCTCTTGTGAAATTTGAGAAGATAAATTACGGTTAGCAAAAAATATGACTGAAAATAAAATTGATACAGTCATATATGGGCCGAGTCCCAAAGCAAAAAGAGTCGGACTTGAAAATAATCCACCAGTAGTTAATGAAAGTAGTCTTTCAAGCGTAAACGAACCTTGTGGTAGTTTAAAATTGACCAAATAACCTGGTAAGGGAATACCCTGCCCAATATAGAAAAATAGCAGTGCAATAATAGTAAAGCTACCTTTCTTTATTAATTCACTATATTCCTTCATCGTAACAACTCTCCAATCTTAGTCTTAAGGAAATTCAATATCAATTGACCCATCTTCTTTCATCTTTAACTCTGACAATGCAATTCCCCTAAAAAGCTCCATATAAATTTCTTGTTCCATTTCGAAAAATCGCCGACGAGCTTCACGTCCAAATTCATTAAGGGGCTTATGCTGAGCCATACTACGTCCATTCACCATTGTTTTTAATTGTTGTAGATAATCGAGCTGGTCAATCCAAGCTTTATCAATCGCCCTCAGTATAACTATCTTTTTAAAATAACGTAATTGTATTGGATCCTTAAAACGGCTCAATGATTGATTTACAACTGAAACTGCAAGATTATATAAAAATTTATATATAGTTTTTTTATTACTTATTTGATCAACCTTATCATTTATCTTCCCTAAAGGATAGTCACTCTTAATATTATTAAAAACAAAGTCAGAGATGTTTTGAACCGATAAGTCTTCTGAATAATACAAAAAATTCAAAATAACTTGGTGAACAGATTTTTCAATAATTTTCTCAAAATAAGCTTCGTTCTCAGACATTACTTTATTTCGGGCATTATAGATACGATTTCTCTGTTCACTTAAGATAGTGTCAAAAGCCAGAGTGTTCTTTCGTGACTTGACCTCTGTGTTTACTAATTTTTCCTGTCCTTTATCCATTACTTTTCTTAAGCGGTAGCTATTGATTTTTTTATTAGCTACTCGTTTACCATTTAAAATTTTATTGGACAAAGATAATCTGGCTTTTCGAACCCATTGTGGTGAATTTTCAATAATTACTTTGTCTTCAAGTGAAACAAAGAAGACTGATGTTCCTGGCTCTCCTTGGCGTCCTGCTCGTCCTCGTAGTTGATTATCAATTCTTTTGTTATTCATCCGTTCAGTACCAATAACTTTCAGGCCACCATTTGCTTTAGCTGCTTTTGTAAGCTTAATATCTGTACCACGTCCAGCCATAGACGTTGCTAAGGTTACTGCCCCAGCGCGACCAGCTCCACTTATGATTTGTTGCTCGCGTATAGCTGTTCTTGCATTCAACAAATTATGAGGAATTTTATTTTCTAAAAGAACAAGGGAATATAGATCTGACATGGAAACCGAACCCGTTTCTATAAGCACCGGTCTATCATCATTGATCCCTTTTTTTACTGCCTTAATTGATTCCTCTATTTTTGTTTGGTTAGTCACGTAAATTTGATCCGGCATATCTTCTCGTCTATTAGGTAAATGAGTTGGAATTTCAATTACTTTCAAATGATAAGTTTCCATAAACTCTTTTTCATCTGTTTTAGCAGTACCTGTCATCCCGGACAGCCTAACAAACTTTTTAAATAAGCTTTGGTAACTAATTGTTCCTAATGTTTTAGTTTCATCGCTTACCTCTACTCCCTCTTTACTTTCAATTGCTTGGTGAATCCCCCCTTGGAGTTTAACACCGGGCATTGTACGACCATTTACAAGATCTAATAGCAAAACCTTTCCATTAATTACTACATAATCTTTCCCCTTTTTTTTCAAGTAATTTGCTTGCAGGGCTAAAATAATGTGACGATAAAGAGCAATGTATTTTTCACTATAGACATCTTTGATATCAAAATATTTCTGGAGCTTTTCTAAACCTTTTTCACTAATCCAAACTCGTCTTTTGTCATCACTATATTCATAATCTTCTTCAAGTAGACTTTTGACAAACCAATCACTAATCTGATAATAATCAGATTTAACTTTAGGGCTACCTGAAATAACCAAAGCAGTTTGAGCACCATCTAGTAGTACGGCATCAATTTCATCTATAATGGCAAAGTTGAAATTGGAGATAACTTGTTCTGATAATTCAGAGCCCAAATTATCAAATAAGTAATCAAAACCTAGTTTTGAATGAGTGGTATAGATAATATCAGAATGATAAAGGAGACGTTTACTTTCAATATCTTGTTCCTCATTTCCTGCACCAATACCGACGCTCAAATTTAACCATTCAAAAACCTTTCCCATTTCTTTACCATCACGTTCTGCCAAATACTCATTTGATGTAATTAAGAAATTTCCTTTTTTGCCCTCTAATGCCCTAGTATAAAGAGGCATTGTAGCAACAAGTGTTTTGCCTTCACCCGTCTTTATCTCTGCAATATTACCAAAAAAAAGTGCAAGACCTCCCAAAACTTGAACATAATAAGGTTGCAAACCCAAAACTCTCTTATTTGCTTCTATAATTACTGCAAAAGCTTGCGGAAGTAATTCTTCTAAACTTTTCCCTTTTGCCAATAATTCTTTTAAAACCTTAGTTTGCCTCTGTAAAAGTTCATCAGTCATCGCACGATATATTGGCAATAATTTGAAAATCTTCTTAGCCAATCTATGATATTTTTTCATTTTAAACATGATTTAATATGTTCCTTAATATTAGTGGGTAATGAAATACTTGATAGCCATAAATCCATTTATTCCTAAAGCAGCTAATGTTGATGTAATTAGTATGAAAAAATAAATGGGTCTAACATAAAATAGTAGGGGGGTTCTTTTCTTTTTTTGAGAGTCGTGTGCCAGTAACTCCCTTTCTTGGTCAAAACCTATTTCTATTTTTTCCTTCAAAAAATGTTTTTGCATTTCTTTTCCCTTCATACATTTTTTAACTTTTAGGTTCTAAAACAATTTGATAATCTTGAAGCGTAGATAAATGACCATCCTCTTCAATCATTCTCGCAAGTAATTTTTGCCAATTTGCACGATCGTTTAGAATATAGGATAAATGATTACATAAATCACGAACTTCATTGAATACTAACCCATGAGTATTAAGCTGTGCTACTTCTTTGTAAGAGAAAATCAACATGTTTTGCTCGTAGGCCCATTTTAAAATCTCACCAACTTTGAGACCACGATTAATATCTAAATAAATATCTGCATTTTTTAGTTGTACTTTTAATTCTTCTTCACTTATTGAAGGAATTAATTGAATATTATTATATTCCTCTTCTAGATGTAACAATTTTGTACTCATATTGGTATATGCTGCTACTGAAATTTCAAGTTCTGGAAAATTGACAAGAATATCTTTTAGACCATAAATATTATCACTATTTGTAAGAATAAACGCCTTTGGTCTATATTGATTTACTCTAGTAAATTCACCAATCGGAGATAAATAATTTAATTCAATTGACGTCTTGGGAAAATTTGCTTCTACATATTTTAATTGAGATTCTTTATCAAAAACAATACGCTCTAAAGCATCTGCATTTTCCAGTTCATTTTTCATATTCCCAGGAACTTCATTGTCAAATGATTCTTGCCAAAACAAAGTTGTTAGATTTCCAATCTTTAATGAGCGACTAATAAATAGAGGAAATGATAAAGAATTAATATAAACATCAGACACTTCTATTTTGATTGTCTTGAGAAAGTAAAGGAAAAATTGAGTCAAATTTTCAAAATAATATATCTTCCCTTGATGTTCGAGTTTTATTGATTTACTTATTAAATCTTCACTTATAACAACTTGATTTTCTGAATTGTAGTAATCAATTTTATAAGCTTTTTTTTGACTAAAATAGGTTGAAGCATAATGATATCCTGATAAATTATAATGATCCCTTTTGACTACGACATTGGAATTGGTGTTTGAAAACCAGTCTACTGTACCAACAAGACGATAACCTTGTTTACGATAATGAATGATTCCAACTTTATCTTTTAAAAATTCAATAGATGCACTTCCACCATCAATATGCCGAATATCGTAAAAATCAGGAACCAATACTTGATCAAAAAATAATCCTTTGCAACTTTCTTGTTTATCAGATATTCCAATAAAATAAGAATAAGGACTCATTCCCCCATCTGGCATCTCTCCATCATAATGCGTAAAGAAGTTTTTACGCTTGATTCCTACTTTTGATAACGATCTCATTAATTTTTTTGTATTTTCATCATATCGATCAAAAATATTAATTTTCGTCATTTGGTTTTCCTTTCTCTAATAGCTCTTCCCATAGTTTTGAGACATTCTCTTTGAGATATGCCTTAGCTTTACGCTTCGAAACAACTCTTCCTTTTTCATCCAAATGTTGATCGTAAAATGTTAGTATTGCCTGAGCAAGTTGATCGGGCATATCCTTTAATGTTGTCCGTTCAAATCTTATTCCATTCTTTCCATTTTCAATAAATTCACGATTACCATAATCAACATCAACTCCAATAAGTGGTAATCCTGCTCCTAGAGCTTCAAGTAATGATAATCCAAAACCTTCAGAAGTTGATGCTGAAATATAACCACTATATTTAGGGTAAACCTGGCTTAAATTTTTATGTCCACAAAGTTTAATAAAATGAGCTGCTTCATACTTTTGAATTAGCTCTTCTAATTTACTCCTCTCTCCGCCTTCACCATAAATATCTAAAGTTAATTTAGGAAGTGTTTCCCTTGCTAAAGCAACAGCTTTAATTAGAATATCAAGATGTTTTTCAGTTGCCAAGCGACTTGCGGTAATAAGACTATATGGGTTATAGCCCCTTTTTCGACTAATCTCATCAATATAACCCACTGGAATCGTCTTGACTGTTGTTTTCTTTCTTAATTGATGCTTAAGAACCTGATTTTGGCGTTCTGTAGCTACAACAATAGCCTCAAAAGCATCTGCATGCTCAAAAATGTACTCATAATTATTGTTCCATAGAATATGCTCCCCTTTTGAAAGTTTTTCATTATAGTGTTCGGCATGTACAACGGAAAACAATCTTACTTTATTAAATAAAACAGGTAATATGCCTTCTACTACATCTAGAGGACGATCAATAATAACGGCATCATCTTTTTGTAGTTTGAGTTTCTTAAAGAAATACTGATAAAAAGCCATTTTCCCATAGAGTATTTGATTATCAATAAAAGTAACTGTAATTTCTTTTTCGCTATATAATTGTTCATAGCTTTGCTCACCTTGCATATTAAAAAAAGTTCTTTTGACTAATTTCCCTTGATAGTAATCTTCAACATTATTAAGGCTTTTATCATAATGGAGTACATTCACTAAATTTCCATTCACAATATAATCTACTCTATCGATTAGCTCACCTTCCAATAGCCAAATTTTGTACCGTTGTGTAGCTGATAATTTAATCTCCAAACTTTTTTGAGTTTGATTCAAAATCTCGTACTCCACTACACCAATATTTTCCAAAAACATTTCAACAGTATAAGTAGTATCTTGAGCTGGTCGATGACTTAAAAAATTATATATCCAAATAATTTGTTCACGTTTAAATCCTAACAAATCTGTATATATGGATATATTCTTTGATAGATAATTTAAAAACACATAGTGATCATCAAACTCAGCATTTTCAAAGAGTTCCTTACGGTATTTCTGAGCGTACTCTACACCACTTGAAGCATATCCTATTCCTTTATTTATGCTATAAACATTCATTTCTCGTATTCCTATTCTAATTACTTCTACTATTTTCTAATATACTTCCAAATAGTTGTGACATACTCCACTTTTCACAAATCACGTAAAGTTCTCTCTTTTGTTCAAAATTTAGTTTTTGAAAAACTCTTTAAAGGATTGTTCTTGCCCTTCTTCCTCTTTACCTATCAGAAACCTGGGAGATACCATGAAGTATTCGGCAAGTTCCACTAAGCGGTTACCTGAAGGCTCCGTTCCATTTTTATAGTTATTCAATGAGTTTCTAGGATATCCTAAGTCGCGCTCAACCTGATTAAAAGAGGTTTTTCTAATCTTAATTTGCTCTTTTAAGCGAATATAAAATATTGTTTCTTCAGCCAATTTGTTCTCTCCTATTTACTATATTAATTATCTATAGGTTTTAACTGCTATAAAGTTTTCTGTTCGTTTAAAACTTGTCCCAAGATATTATGCATTTCATTTTTCTCCCAAATACATCAAAATAATTCCTAAAGTTATCCAAATAACCGCTAAAATAGCTGTTGACCACATTAAAAAGTTATTGTGGCTATTATATTTTTGTGTTTTAAATAGCACATCACTTTTGTCTGTGGATAAAAGCGAGAGACTGTCTTGTTGTTTTGATGGTTGAGATAAAATTAATATAATAATCATAAAGCTTATAAATATTAATAAATAAGTCAAAGCAATATACATTTTTTTATTTCTCCAAATTTTCTAATTTAATCCCTACAAAATAATTTATTAGGATAGTAGATTATTGAAATTTTGTTGTAGTAACCAATTTATTAATCCTAGTACTAAAACAAAACATGTTGAAACTAAAATTATTATGATTGTTTCTTTTATTATTTGAGTAAAAGTTGGCCAACTAATATTTTTTAATTCTCTTTTAATTCGTACGGAATTATGCTTCATTTATATAACCTTTCTATAAATTTATTTGATAATAGTTATCATGCAGATTTACTCTCTATATTTTTTACTGTGAAACACATTGAGATTTTTTAATCAATTTAATAATTTTTTTAACTTTAAAACTGGATCTGAAAACCTTTTAATCAAGTATCCAAAAATTTCTTGAAATTAACATCTAAATTTAGTTTGCTTTTTGCTAATATCACTAGTTAGATTTGTAATTACTTAGTGCATTTTTAGCTAAATTAGATTTAATACTATGAATCATTTTTGCCAATTTCTAATCTTAAAGTTAACAATTAATATTACTTTCTTCTATAAAAGTCGTTCTTCTTATCTTTTATTTTATTCATATTTGATATCTTTAAGAAAAATTTAGATTTTTCGGAAACCTTATTAAAATTAATATGAAACAATAAAAGGAAAATAAAGAGTTCTTGACTATTATCTATTCTTTTTATCAAAATATTAGTAATTTCTTGAAATTTAAAAGAAATAAATATATAATGAAACATATCAAAATTATAAAATAAAAATGAATTGTAAATTTATTTACCTAAAAGTCTCCGAAAAATCTAAATTTTTCGGAGACTTCTTTTTTTTTTAATTAATCGAATTTTATTGAAGTTAAATTTTTATTTAACTTCAATAAAAACACAATATTCATCTTAAGTTAGATTAAAATTTTTTAGCATGATATACCGAAATTACCAAATTTTTTCTTTAATTCTCTCACTTTTTTGTTGATCTAAATTTAAAATTTATTTTAGAACACATATATATATTCTTATTATTAATAGCAATAAATACATCGATAATATTACACTTGAAATAATGTTTTCTTTATTTTTTTAAAAAAATAAAATTTTTTATATTTTGTGTTTATATTTATTCATTTGTACATGCATTATTATTTATATATTACATTGGACTGTTAACTTTATTTTTAGATATTAATCTGTACATTTTCTTAGTTTCACATTATCCTTAAATTGGACTCATATTAGAAAAGTGGATATCCATACATATGTTATTACCTTCTTTATAAAAACCAAAAAGAAAAGCTTTATTATACCTAAAGAAGATAAATTACGCGAAGAAAGACATCTTATCTTGAAAAAACGAGTTCTTTCTTCGTTCGAAACTCAGAGTAAGAATATAATCTACTCATTAATTCCATTTTTATCGAACGATAGTCATGATACATCACGTCTTATGGGGCCAATTGGTTAAAGCTCTACTTTAATTTAAAACGATATACTCTTTAAATCAGAGTAGAAATTTAGCACTAAATCAAACTGCTTCATATAATTTTTAAAAAAATAGTTTAGATTTTTTCTATTGACCGTGCTCATCAATAATAATCGCAATAATTTTAAAACTTTTAGCTAATGATGGATTTGATATGTTTTCCAAAATCCAAATTTTTTTGATAATATATAACTGAATCTTTGCCAAGTATCTTAAGTAACATATTGATAACTTTTTACTTAATTAGTGAAGTAAAACTATCTTATCTTGAATATATCAAGCTATTTTATAATCTTTGGTATCAATTTTTGTAAATAAATATATTTATTTATTTCATATCTGAAGGAAATGGATTATATTAAAATGAATTTCCATTTATGTATTTAATTCTTGACTCATCAAGGATCATTTCCCCTTTTTCTCTGTTTAAAGCATACTAGTATTTTTCAATCAAACCTTAATGGCAAATCTTCTTATTAATATATTTATTTTCATTTTGCGAACGATTTCATCCATAATTGAATGGCTTAATATTTTACAAGTGGTGGATAATAAAATAATTAT